>JAXHMJ010000005.1:1965853-2293495 GCA_034521575.1 candidate division KSB1 bacterium | reverse complement strand
TCTTGCTTGTTCTATTGGTTCTGGCATTTTGGCAGGATAGTAACTGGTACTCCGGGTCAGAGGCAAACTTATCAGCGGACAATATTTACGTATCACAATGTATCGATTCCACAGATTTGCCCGACTTCAGTCTCACGCCTCAGAAAAACATTACCGTTTTCGATATTACCTGCCTGTCGTTGCCTCGTAGCGTTCATCCGGGTATTTTGAAAAATAAAAAAACCGCCGTGCTGCCGCCGCCCTACCTGTTTCTCCCCTACCCTCATCGCAAGGCAGTATTGAATCTGCAGTTACTTTGCTGTTTTTCTCTACCATCCGACGATCCTCACCCCTTTGCTGTCTGATCAGCCGGTCAGCAGTATAAAAAAACCATATTACAAAACTGAGGATCTAACCATGACATTACGTGATCGATGGACCCGTACGCTGCGGCGTATGCAGGGCAGTACAATTGACTATTCCCTTGCGTCCAGCCGCAGCCATTTACAGAAAATCAATGCACTTGAACCCGAAATGCAGCAGTCATCGGATGCCGACCTCAAACAGCAGGCGGCGATGCTGCAAACACAGATCATAAAATACCCGACGGATACCCGCCTGATTGTGCGTTTTTACGCTCTCGTACGCGACGCAGCGCGACGCACTGTCGGTATGCGTCCTTTTGATGTACAGATTCTGGGCGCATTGGCCATGCAGGACGGCAGACTGGCAGAGATGCAGACCGGCGAGGGCAAAACGCTGGCTGCTGTGTTTCCCGCCGCCTGGCACGCGCTGTTTGCAAACGGGGTGCATATTCTGACCTTTAATGATTATCTGGCCCGGCGCGACGCACAATGGATGCGGCCGATCTATGAGTTTATCGGATTGTCGGTCGGATTTGTGCAGGAAAGCATGGAAACGGATAAACGCCAGGCGGCCTATGACTGTGACATTACCTATGTGACTGCAAAACAAGCCGGATTCGATTATCTGCGCGACAGCCTGTGTTACGACAAAAAAGTCGTCGTGCAGCGGCCATTTTACGCCGCTATCGTTGATGAAGCCGATTCCATTCTTCTCGATGAGGCGCGTATTCCCCTGGTCATTGCCGGATCTGCGGAAGATATACTGACAGATTCATATTTTGCAGCTCAAGTGGCCGGCCGGATGGAATCAGGCGTTGATTTTGAGTTTGATGAATATGCGCGCAACATTTATCTCACCGATCAGGGTCAGCGCAGCGCCGAAACTCTGTTCAAATGCAGCAACCTTTATGCGGCAGAAAACCTGGACTCGCTTACCCGCCTGCACAACGCGCTGCATGCCGAACATCTGTTGAAGCGGGACGTGGACTATATCGTACGCGGCGGAGCTATCGAATTGGTGGACGAATTCACCGGCCGCGTGGCTGATCAACGCCGCTGGCCGGACGGCCTTCAGTCTGCCCTGGAAGCCAAAGAGCACATAAATATCCGGTCCAAAGGTAATATTCTGAATCAGATTAGTCTGCAGCACTTTATCCGCTTTTATCCGAGACTGTGCGGTATGACGGCCACAGCCCTGTCCAGTGAAGAGGAATTCAAAGCCTTTTACAATCTAAATATCGCTGTCATTCCACCGAATGCAGCCTGTATTCGCCGGGATTCGCCGGATACTGTGTTCCGAAACCAATCGGAAAAGAATCGCGCCATTATTGAGGAAATTGTAAGGGTCAACGCAAGCCAGCGTCCTGTACTGGTCGGCACCTCAAGTGTTCAGGAATCGGAAAAACTGGCAACTGCGCTTGTCGACCGGGACGTGAATTGTCAAATTTTGAACGCAAAATATGATGACTATGAAGCGGAGATGATTGCCGAAGCGGGGCGTCCGTGCGCTGTAACCATTTCCACCAATATGGCCGGACGCGGTACGGATATCAAACTCGGCGGCTCCAGTGAGCAGGAAAAGCAACGGGTGCTCGAGCTCGGCGGACTTTTGGTGATCGGAACCAACAAGCACGAGACCGAACGCATCGACCGGCAGCTGCGCGGCCGCGCCGGCCGCCAGGGCGACCCGGGATCATCAAAGTTTTTTGTCAGTTTAAAAGATAATTTGATGCAAAAATATCGACTGGATGAATTGCTGCCGCCTGACATGTTGCGGAACTCAGATGACAAAGAGGTTGATCATCCGATTGTAAGGCGCGAAGTTGCACGCATTCAGCGCATTTGTGACGGACAAAATCTGGAGATCAAAAAAACACTGGCCCACTATTCAGATTTACTGGAAAAACAGCGGTCCGTTCTGTTTAATTGGCGTCAGGGAGCGCTGCATGAACTAGCTGCACCTGAATATTTCAAAACCGAATCGCCGAAACAGTATGAAACTCTCTTGCGTACAACACCCCCTGAAACTCTGCAAAACCTCTGTACCCGGCTGATGCTGTACAGTATCGATAAAACCTGGACGGCTTTTCTGGCGGATATTGCCGATATCCGGGAAGGTATTCATCTCAACCGTCTCGGCGGGAAAAATCCTTATTTTGAATTTCAAAAACTGTCTGTAAACATGTTTGAGGAACAGCTACAGCAGCTGCATGCAGATATGATTGAGAGGTTTGAATCCCTGAATTCAGCCAACGATTTTGATCCGGAATCTCTGGGTATCCAGGTACCGACCGCCACCTGGACGTATCTCATCAACGACAATTCATTCGGCAATCAGCTGGGACTGGATTTACTGGGCAATATGGGCATGCAGGTCTCGGCCGGCATTCTGGGACCGCTGGTGGCGCTGCAGTGGCTGTTTCGGAAAAGAAAAAAAGCGGATTCCTCATCCCGGCAGGCCGTTGATCACAAATTAAATACAAAGGGAAACACCCCCCTGAACGGGTAAAAGTGATCAGCGAAATTCACTACAGTCCTCAGAGGGAACATAGACGCCCGCAGCCTGTTGATACACCAACTGAGCGCCCAAGTGTCCGACATAGGCCAAAACACCGCTGCCAATCACCAGAACAACCAGCAGCAGCGCCTGAACGGCGCGTGTTCTGAAACGACGAACCAGGCTATAGAGTAAATCCACACCCATGGCGCCTGTGAACAGCCAGGTCGCCAGCCATGCGTTGTTCTCATGGGTTGACAGGACCGTCGGATCACATATATCGCGCGAAACCACAGCGTCTGCCAGGGTACCGGTGTAAACGGCAAGCCAGGCTCCAATCACTCCCAGATACAGCAGCACACTGCCGGAGATTGCAAAGGTTTGCTTTCGGAAAGTTACGGCGATACCTTTAAACAGCGTCGCCACAATCAGCAACACGATAGGAAAGTGTACCGTCATGGGATGCCAGACTTCGGTTCGTAAAAATTCCGGGGGTTCGTTCATGGCATTATTCCAGAATGGCCACAGAATCCGGATCCAGACGGTTTCCCACCCGGATCAGAGTAACACTGACATTTTGATCTTTTTTTAGCTGTGAAAAATCGACGGGTTGTCCCTGTCGAGTTAGTTGGGTTTCTTCAGTAAAGTATAACTCGAGGGTCTGTCCCTCTTCTGTTGTGACATAAATCTCTTGTTCATCCGCAACCACCTTTTTGATGATACCGGTATATTCACCGGAATCGACCACATCGGTACCCGATCCGCAGTGAACGAACAGGTTGACGATCAACAGACCTGCCATCAAAAATACAAAGCTTTTGATTCTCATACTGTCCTCCTTTTTTTAGAATCGTTCACTATAATAACCTGATTAGAAAAGACATTATTCCTGCACAAGCAGAATCACCTGCAGCCGTTCGAGCAGCCGGCGGATATGCCCTTGTTCGATCATGGCCGCCCAATGTCCGCTGCAGAACCGCTCACCACGCGTGCAGTATGTGAGCATGGTTTTGATCTGATCTATTGTGGCACTGCGGATCAGCTCATGATCGCGGAGCATTTTCTCCGCATGTTTATCGACATATTCGTAATCACACCAGCATTCGCGCGAGACAGCCTTGAAAAAGGCTGCGACCCGGTCATCATATTTCGGCCATGGCATCTGAATCATCCCGGTTGTTTCGTCTTTACCGCCACCCCATTCTGAAATCGGCTGGATATCGTTGTAAAGGCATGGTAAAAAGTCGACCAGCTCCTTAATTTCCTGCACTTTGGGGTCTCGAGTTTGCATGGTTTCGCCTCATTTTTAAACTTTAAAGCGTCCAACTGATTTCAGATTCAGGCTGGTGATTCACAACCGGATCTGCGGCTTTTATTCCGGAAATTGTACAATCGACTTGACCCGTTTACATCAACGGCGCCGCAATGCTCAACACCCCTTCGGTGATTTTACGCAAGGCGGAGCGGTGTCGCCAGGATTCGAGGGTGATCTCAACGCATTGAGCGAGATCATGCTCAAAATCCGCAACCAATTTATCGACTGCATCGGACTTGAACAGCACTGTATCCTCAAAATTAAGCTGAAAGCTGCGCACATCCATATTTACGGTTCCGCAGGATGCAATCTCGTCATCGATAATCAAGACCTTGGCATGTGTAAACACATCCGGATAATAATAAAGCTGCACCCCGGCTTTAATTAACGGGGCAAAGTAGGATTCGGTTACGGTATATACTATTTTTTTATCAGGTTTTCCGGGCACAATGATCTGCACACGCACCCCTGATGCGGCTGCGGTTTTCAGCGCCGACATGATTTCCTGATCCGGTATCAGATAAGGGCTCATGATTTTTACTGAATAGGTGGCCTGGGCGATCATTTTCAGATACGTGTTGCGGATAACCGGCTGCGTGGAATCCGGCCCCGACTGCAGTACCTGCACATACCCCGACGCATTCACAGGCCGGGCGCAGTAATATCGGGGATCATCCAAAAATTCACCTGTGGCATAGTACCAGTCCTTGACAAACACCGCCAGCAGGGAATTGACGACACGGCCGGTAAGCGTTAGATGCGTGTCACGCCAGAATCCGAAATAAGGATTTTTGTGAATATATTCATCACCGAGATTCAGTCCGCCGGTAAAGCCGACCTGACCGTCAATGACGGTGACCTTACGGTGGTTGCGGTAATTAATGCGGGTGTTCAGGACCGGATTCCACACCCGGTCAATTATCTCGACCTGGATCCCGGCTTTTTTTAAACTTTTGATAAAAGTTGTGTCCGCGTAATAGGCGCCGAATGCGTCATACAACAGCCGGACTTCCACCCCCTGTTTTACTTTGGCTTTTAGAATTTCCAGAACCTCGCGCGCCGTTTCATCTGTTTTCAAAATATAATACTGCATAAAAATATAATCCTTGGCTTTGAGCAATTCACGTTTCAATGCCGGGAACTTTTCATCACCATTGGTCAGCACATGCACTTTTGAATCATTGGCAAAAATATGATGTTTTCCCAAACCAAAGGAGGTTTGGAAAATCTGTAAATGATCCTTGTCCAGAGACTGGTACTCCGCTGCCGACAAATCCGTTTCCGGTTCGTGAACCAGATAGCCATAATCGTGCATTAACTTGCGTTTGCGGTAACGCGAACTGGATTTAAAATCACGGGCAAAGCTTAAAAACAAAAACGCGCCAAACAGGGGATTGATAGCCAGAGCCAGCAGCCAGGGAATTTTCACATACGGGTTTTCGCTTTTTAGAATAATCCAGAAAAACACCACCAGAACCACAAGCGTGACCAGAATACGCAGAAAAATTGAGATAATATTGACTTGAGCAACAACCTGTTCCGCAAAATTATAGCCGTATTCAAAAATAGCGGCAACCACCAGACCCACCAGTCCGACAGTCAGCAAGGAGATGGATTTTTTCATCATATGATTTTTTCCTCAAACTAATCCCGTATCCTGTTATCAGCTATAACATAGCAGTCCGGCATCAAAAAAACAACAATTTTAATGTGGATGTGGACATGGCCAACCAGGACGCTATGACTATTTTCATCAACCACCGGGTATACGACTATGATCATAAATATATCAGCGCCGCCGGCCTCGGCCTGACCGTGAGTGCGGTCACAGAGATATTTGCGACATTAATTATAAATCTTGCAATCTGCCGGGTGATCACGGCATTTATATTACCTAAATTGATCGATTTATAAGGGCACCAAATAAAACCGGCGCAAAATGTTGCCGGTGCCGTCTTTTTCTATTTGTTTTCATCTGAAATAACTTCTTATTACGCAATCAACCTTGCTTTTTGAACTGATTTTTCATTAAAGTCAGAGAATTATCAGTGTAACGGCATACTTCTCCCATTGTTTAGCTCTTTAATACGATTAATTTTTATTATGTTTTACGTCACAAATGCGGGTTCATACTCCTCAATGAATGACCATAATTTTAAAATCTTCAGGGAATCATAGACTGTCTGTGTTACCCTTAGTATAATTTTTCCGCCTGTTGTCACAATTTTGGCTGCAAAATCAATCATGATCCGACGAAAGGTATTGGGGTAAGCGGTAACTGGTACTGCTTCACAGGGGATGTCCCTTTTATATGCTTCAAAAAGAAAATGGCTGATGATCATCAAATAGTAAAAAACTCTATTCATACCGAAACGCTTAAATGGTAACTGTTCTCTTCCAGCAAATTCTTTCTGTGATCGGTGTACTAATTCAGCTCTACCTCGACTGTGGTTTAACTCGATAATCTTTTCGGCCTTGAGATAATTGCCACTACCAGCATTGATTAGTTTTTCATCCAGCTCACTGTTTCGGCCTATATTGGTATAGATTACTGAATCCGGTTGTGCAAAATCAAATAAGAGTTGACCATTTTCCTCAGCTTTCTGAGAGGTAAAAATACAACGGCGAAATGTCTTCCATGATTTGAGGCGATTAGCAAATTCGACAAAAGTCCATGTCTGTCTATAAGAACGAAAAGCATCATAACTAAGATTGTTAACATATTGTTTAATATCGTTATATATTTTCCCGGCACAAACATAATGAATACCAAGGCGTTGTTCAAAGAACCGAAAGTTCTGGTCATCCATAAAACCACTGTCTGTTAGCAGAATGATTGGAACATCTTTATAGCGACGTCGAATAGCTTTGACCAGACGCCCCACTGACTTTATAAAGTCGCTGCCATGATTACAATGAACATCTCCGGCTCGGAACAGCGCATCAACAACATAAGGCCCCCAACTAATTTGCATAGGCTGGAATCCTTTTTTATTTTTATAGGTCACATTTGAGCCTTCACGCTTTTTAGCGCCGTCATTGTCGAAAACTACGCTGTCACCAAAAAGAATAACTTCTTTGGGTTGTTCAATAATAAGTCGCCAAATAAACATCTCCAACAAAAGAGACCGAAATATCATTTGCCCAACAAAACTGAACTTGCGAAACATCCTTTTGATTTGATGGGATGTTGCCATTTGTTCCGGGCGATTTTCGAGCACGGCAGCATAGGCTTCATCGTTTTTTCGACGATCAAAAGAACAGATTGACATATCCGTACCATCAATAAACCAAGCAAAAAGCTGTTTGACAAACTGACGGTATCCCAGTCCTTTAGAAGAGCCTTTTAAAAAGCTAAAAACGTTTTCAAATAGAGAATAGAATCGAATTTGGTCAATATATCTAAGAAAAAACAACAGACCACCACGACCGCTAATTTTATCTTTTGTGATCTCAATTTTTGATATTTTAGGTTGCGTTGTATCGGTTTTTTTCTGCATATTATGGCTACCTTTTGGGTTTTGTTGTTATTCTTTTTATTGGTTACACAACTAAAATAATAACAAACTATTATAAACCCAAAAGGTTTTTTATTTTTTTAAAAACCGCTCAATTTAGGTATTATTTCTGATCAACCGGGCCCTCCAGCGTTATCAAAAGCGCATCGAAACACTGCGCGGCATCGTCCCGATATGCTCATTCTGCAAGCAGGTTCGGGATGATGAGGGATACTGGAACCAGGTCGAATCCTACATTTCCAAATACACCGATGCGGAATTCAATCACAGCATCTGCCCTGCCTGCCGGGAAAAGCATTATCCGGACTATGAAAATTAACCATCAGGCCTGCACCTATCTATCATTGCTCCCTTTTCAAAATCTCCGACGGCCTATTATCTAAAAAAAGATTGAAATTTTCATCCCGCAGATGTGTTTTACATATTGAAACACTCTGAACAGGAGCTGTAAATGCAATGTGTCAATTTGTATCAGAGAAAAATCTGTAAACCATCTTTACTGTATCAATCATAAAAAGGAGAGTATGCTATGAGTAATAACATTAAAGAATTACTCGGAAAAGACGCGGAATCGCTGCTGAATCACAAATGTGTATTTCCCAAGGATCAATTGCATACGCCGTCACCCGACTTTGTAGATAAAATCTTTATGCAATCCGATCGCAGTCCGCGAGTTCTCCGCAATCTGCAGAGCTTGTTCGATAACGGACGTCTTGCCGGCACCGGCTATTTGTCCATATTACCCGTGGATCAGGGAATCGAACACAGCGGCGGAGCCTCGTTTGCGCCGAACCCGATTTATTTCGACCCGGAAAACATTATCAAACTGGCCATTGAGGGCGGCTGCAATGCTGTGGCGTCTACACTGGGCGTGTTGGGTTCTGTATCCCGGCGTTATGCGCATAAAATCCCGTTTATCGTTAAAATCAACCACAACGAACTGCTGACCTACCCGAACAAATACGATCAGATCCAGTTCGCCGGTGTACAACAAGCCTTTGATATGGGCGCAGCGGCAATTGGCGCCACGATCTATTTCGGCTCGGAAGAATCGAACAGTCAGATCCAGGAAGTTTCCGAGGCCTTTCAGTTCGCGCATGAGCTCGGAATGGGTACCATACTCTGGGCGTATTTGCGCAATTCTGCATTCAAAACCGAAAAGACGGATTATCACACGTCAGCGGATCTGACCGGACAGGCCAACCATTTGAGCGCGACGATCGAAGCGGATATTGTCAAACAGAAACAACCGACCAACAACGGCGGTTACAAAGCGATCAAATTCGGCAAATGGGATGAAAAAATGTACACCGACCTGGCTTCCGATCATCCCATTGACCTCACCCGTTATCAGGTAATCAATTGTTATATGGGACGAATCGGGCTGATAAATTCCGGCGGCGCCTCTTCCGGAGCCAGTGATCTGGCAGACGCGGTTCGAACGGCGGTCATCAACAAACGCGCCGGAGGTACGGGACTTATTTCCGGTCGTAAATCCTTTCAGCGTCCCATGAAAGAAGGCGTTGAACTGCTGAACAAAATCCAGGATGTTTATCTGGACCAAGACATTGACCTTGCCTGATCGGAGTGGGGTCAAGAAAAACGGCATGAAGAAATGACGGGGGGATTCCCGCACCGTTTATTTTTCATGCCGTCTTGTATGTTCAAGACGCACACTTTATTCTTCCCGGTCATTGTTTCATCCGTAAAACCATTTTTAATCCGTTCGAGCTCTCGTCCTTATGACACTGACACTGGATATTCTTTTATTTTTCGCCGCATCCGGACTCATTGCCTGGTTTGGCGCCAAACTGGCGATGTATGCCGACCTTCTGGCTGACCGCACCGGGTTGGGAGAGGCGGTGACAGGGACCGTGTTTCTGGGATTTGTTACAGCGTTGCCGGGACTGGTCACAGCGGCCCTGCAGGGGCATCCGGCGCTCGCCATCAGCAGCGCTATCGGCGGGATTGCCATACAGACGGTTTTTCTCGCTCTGGCGGATATTACTTATACAAAGGCCAATTTGGAACACGCAGCCGCGTCTGTGGCAAATATGATTCAGACCATTATATTAATCATTCTCCTGACCCTGGTTTTGACCGGACTGGCCAATCCTGAAACATCTGTAGCTTCTGTGCATCCCATGACACCACTGCTCATATTATCGGCAGGAGGCGGATTCGCACTGGTGTACCGCGCCAGCCAGGAACCCATGTGGAATCCGCGGATGACCACATTTACGGTCGAGGACACGCCGGACACCCAAAACATATCAGCCAGCCTGCTTAAACTGGTATTGGGATTCATCGCTATCGCCATTCTGGTAACCGCCGCCGGCGCCCTGGTGGCGCATACCGCAGGAAATATCACATAAAAAACCGGCCTGAGCGAAACCATTGCCGGGGGTCTGTTTGTCGGAATCGCGACCTACCTTCCGGAACTGGTGACCACCGTAGCCGCTGTGCGCCGGCGCGCCTTGACTCTGGCCGCAGGGGATATTGTCGGAGGCAACATGTTCGATGTACTTTTCGTTTGTGCAGCTGACATTGCTTACAGCAGGGGTTCCCTCTTTCACGCATCTGTGGTTGGCCACCGGGAAATTTTCCTGACCGGCATCGCCATTCTGTTAAGTTAAACAGTATTCTTCTGCTGGGTATGCTGTATCGGCAGAAACGCGGTCCGGGCAATATCGGATTTGAAAGCGTTTTGATGCTACTGCTCTATATCAGCGGTTTCTTGATCCTGCGATTCTACATGTAAACCGGCATTGATTTTTTAAACATTTATTCGCATATTTACCGAAAAAGAGGCAACATGTCCGTTCGTGAGACCCTTCAACAGCGCCATACAGTCAGACATTTTACAGATCAACCGGTGGACCGCGATATCCTGCGTCAATGCATCAACGCCGGTCGTCTGGCCCCCTCTGCAGAAAATGTGCAGCCATGGCGTTATATTGTTGTTGATGACACCGAGGTCAAATCCCGACTGGTATCAAAAGCCTTTTCCGGAGTCTATCGTCCAACACGCTGGGCGGCCAAAGCCCCGGTGCTGATCGTTGTTTGCGGCAAACTGGACATCATTGCCAATCGGCTCGGCAAGCAAATCACCGGAATTTCTTATTATTTGATCGATATAGGGATCAGCGGTGAACATGTGGTGCTGCAGGCGGAAGAACTGGGCCTGGGTTCCTGCTGGATCGGCTGGTTCAGCTCCCGAGGCGCAGCCAAAGCACTGAAATTACCGCGTTCCTGGCGGCCGACCGCGATTCTGGCGATGGGATATCCAGCCGATTCACAACCGCGTCCCCGGGAAAAACGGAGTATGGATGAGATTTGCTATTTTAACAGAGTGGAATGATGCAGCTGCCGCCCCTTACATCCGGCACCCTGATCCGTCGTTATAAACGCTTTCTTGCCGATATAGAGCTGGACGGAAAAGAGCGGATTACCGCTTTCACCCCCAATACCGGAAGTATGAAAGGATGCAGCGAGCCGGGCAGTCGGGTGCGGTTGTCCAAAAGCGACAATCCCAGGCGAAAATATCCCTACACGCTCGAACTGGTTCAGTCCGGCAGCACCTGGGTCGGCGTCAACACGGGCAGAGCCAACCTGTTGGTGCGCGAGGCCATCGAATCAGGCTTGTTTCCTTCGCTTACGGATTATGAACAGATACGCAGTGAAGTCAAAACCGGTTTCAACAGCCGGATTGATCTGCTGTTAAAAACAGGACCGCGCTTGTGTTATGTGGAGGTCAAGAACGTGACGCTGGTTGAGAATAAAACCGCTTTTTTCCCGGATGCAGTGACCAGCCGCGGCACCAAACACCTGAATGAACTGATCGGTCAGGTTCAACAGGGACACCGCGCTGTCATGGTCTATACCGTACAGCGCAACGATGCAGAACGTTTTTCTCCCGCTTTTTTCATAGATCCGGTTTACACAAAAACTCTGAACACAGCAATCGAGGCCGGTGTGGAGGTCATCGCTGCTGAAGCCGCAATCACCGGCACGGCCATCACCCTTGAACGTGAACTGCCGATGGATTTGCGCCCCCAACTTTGAATAGAGAAAATGAATAATGAAAATTTCAGTAGAAAGCATTGTACAGGAAGCTGAGCAGCTATTCGCGGGCGAGTATAATTGCGCCGAATCTGTGTCAGCGGCAATTATCCGGGCGTTTCGGGGTGAGCTTCCGGAGTGTTTGCCAAATGCAGCAACTGGTTTTGGCGGCGGTATCGGCAGCAGTCATGACGACGTCTGCGGAGCATTGACCGGCGGAATACTGGCAATCGGTTTTGTGATGGGGCCGACAGCCAGCCGGGAACACATCAAGCAAGCTTGTTCTGAACTGCGCCGGAGTTTTCTCAATCAATTCCAGACAACACGCTGCGGCACCTTGTCTGTCCGGTTATTCCAATTCGAATTGCGCAAAAGTAGTGGGATTCACTGCAGAGCAAACTGCATATATTCTGCTGCGCGCCGGCAGACGGGAACAAATCAATCCGGTCAGCCCCTGATTCAGGATTCAAAAGAAAACGCTGAAGGACAAAACGCCTGCAGCGGACACTCGGCACATCTTGGCCGGCGTGCCCGGCAGATGCTACGGCCCAGTTTGAGCAAATTCATATGAAACGAGTAAGAGCGCCCCTCCGGCACCAACGGCTGCATCTGGTAATAGGTTTTTTCCGCTGACGCCCTGGGCGGCACAAATTCGAGGCGTCGGCAAAGACGGTGCACATGCGTATCAACCGGAAAAATATCCACACCGCAGGTAAACATGAGCACCACACTGATCGTTTTAATTCCGATACCTTTGAGGGGCAGCAGGGTCTCGATGACCTCATCCGGATTTTGATCACAGATCACATCTATATTTAAAGAGCCGTACTTGCCCTCTATCCATTTCAATACATCCTGTATGCGCTCACTTTTTTGATTGCTCAGTCCAGCCGGCCGAATGGCATCAACCACCTCGGATCGCGGCGCATTCATCACATCCTTCCACGCCGGGAACCGCTGTTTCAAACGATCATAGGCCGTATCCCGGTTACGGTCGTTGGTGCTTTGCGAAAGTATCGTCTTGATCAGGCTGTCCAGAGGATTGCCGCGCCCTTTGTATTTTGGAACGCCGAACTGTGTTTCCAATGCATCGATGGCCCTGACCACGTTTGTGCGGATCGTGATATCGTCTGTCAATATCTGCTCCGTTTTATTTAATCATTTTCCCAAATTATCAATTATTTTCTTGAAATCAAAGGGCAAACCTGTTTATATTGTTGTTTAAACACACATTTAATCTACCGCAATTTCACGTTTTTTCGCTATTTGATTAGTGTTGTCTGTTTTATCCGGCACCTGATTGATTCGACTGGAAAACATGTATTCATTTTAGAGTAAAAGGAAACCAGGTTAATGAAATTAAGATTGCGTTTTTTTGTTCTGTTTTTTTTCATACTGTTGCTGTCCCGCGTATTTTCTGTTGAAAGCCCGCGGCTGATCTTTCAGCACAGCCTTTCAAACGACAATGCCAACGAGTATGTCGACATTGAAAATATCAACGGCCAATTTATATCAGACGGCTGGAAATCGACATCATACGGATCAGACACCGGCAGTAAACTTTTGATCACATTCAAGAATCGGCTGCCGCAGACCGGCGCTGTAGAGTGGACCGTCAAAAATTTTGATCCTTATCACCAAACCGATGAGAACAGACAGCACGTGGCGCTGCTCACATCAGCCCCGGATGACAGTCAAAGATTTACAAGGGCGGTTCCTGGCTTTATCTGCGCACCGGCACCTCTTACAAACGTAGCGACGGCTCCTGTTCGTTTCGGTATGACACCGGTTCAAATGGAGTGGATACACGCTTTCAGCCACATATCCTGCTGGGTAAAAAATGGGACAAAAACACATCCTATACCTTTCGGGTCGAATATGATATATTTGATATCAGGTTTTATATAAACGGAAAGTTGATCGAGTCCAATGATTTTGAAGGGCAGCAGCAGCGGTTTAAATATTTATTTTTGAGCGGAGACCCCTTGTACCGCAGTCTCGTGGGGCCGGAATATTCGGATCTCAAAGTGTATACCACGGACAGTGAAATCCGCTTTACAGACAAAAGCCATACCAAAAACCTGATCGGACTGGGCGCCGAAGAGTACAGTGGACATGGTATAACAGTCGGAGATGTCAACAATGACGGTTTGCCGGATATATACGTGGGCAACGCGTTCCAGGGAGGCTGCCGCCGTGACATACTTTATATACAACAGCCGGATGGCACATTCCGGGATGAAACATTTGAACGCGGCGTGGTAGATGAATGCACTTCTCATGGCGTGATCTTTTTCGATGCGGATAATGACGGCGATCTGGACCTGTTCAATGCCAACACCTGGGAACCCAATCAGTTGTATATCAATGACGGCAACGGTTATTTTTCCGAAGAGAGTTTTGTCCGCGGCATCGAGGCCATCGACGGCGAAACGCGCGGATGTGTGGTTTTTGACATAAACAATGACGGCTGGCAGGATATTTTTGCGGTCAACTGGGGCATGAAAAACGAAATGTATATTAATGACGGAACGGGAAATTTTCAGCGCGAATACCGCGGCGCTGAAGGCAAGGTCGAAGACCCGGAAATCATTGGAACACAGGGTGTTACAGTATCAGACATTGACAATGACGGCGATTATGATATTTATATCAGCAAACGCGGAAAAGCAAACGAACTGTATATCAACCAGAACGGACAGTTTACCGAACAGGCAGCGCAGCGTAATATTGCTGTTCCCGACCGCAGCGAAGGCGCCACCTTTGCCGATTATGACAATGACGGGGATATGGATCTGTTTGTGGCCAACAGCCGTGAACCGAACTATGAAGGCAGTATGAAAATGTACGCCTTTCGCAACGACGGCAGCGGTTATTTTACAGACATTTCACAGGAAATGAACATGTCCATGGAAGGATTCACCATTCAATTGTTCGATGCAGACAATGATGCGGATTTGGATTTTTTCCGGCTGCGCAACACATCATACAGCGGCCTCGCCTGTTCAATTCTGGATCTGAATGACGGCAACGGCAATTACGACTCTGCTGATTATATGGGACTGGTGATGACCATGGCGGACGCCCGTGGTGCGGTTCCCTATGATTTTGATCAGGACGGCGACCTGGATATGTACATCACCACCAAATTGTTTGAAAATATTTACATGGAAAATGAAACACCGGCCACGGAAAACTATCTACAGATTCTGACCAGTGGACCAGCCGGTGATTACGGCGGTGTGGGCAGCAAAATCGACGTCTATGAAGACGGACATATGGGACAATCCGCTTATCTGCTGGGTCACCGGGAAGTCACAACCGCGGACGGCTACTTGTCCGGAAGCGGTGTTCTGCAGCATTTCGGACTGGGTTCGCGCAGTTTTTGTGACGTACGGGTCACGCGTACAGACGGAAGTATCATCGAAGAACCGCGCGTCGCAGCCAATCAGCGCATTCAGATCGGATTTGAAGCTCCCGAGTACA
Source organism: candidate division KSB1 bacterium (assembly GCA_034521575.1). Classification (NCBI taxonomy): domain Bacteria; kingdom Pseudomonadati; species Candidatus Zhuqueibacterota bacterium. The sequence goes on along the minus strand of JAXHMJ010000005.1, from coordinate 2,278,273 downwards.
ATGAGCTGTCGTACGTATCCGGGGATAATCAGTCCGGTTATCTGAATCAGACCCTGAACGCCCCTCTTGTTGTTCATCTGAAAGATCAAAACGGGGAGCCGGTTACCGGAATGCAAGTACAATTTGCCGTGGTGTCCGGGAACGCAACAGTGCAAACACCATCCGCACTCACCGATATCAGCGGAAATGCCTCGACTCTTTTGACACTGGGCAGCGCCGAAGGCACGATTAAAGTAGAAGCGCGGGTAGACGGAGCACGCAATTCACCGGTTACCTTTACCGCTTTTGCCGAGCGTCCGCAGATTATTCTTGAAAAAACCAGCGGCGACAATCAAACCGGGCAGGCCGGAAAAGCGCTGGCCCACCCGATTGTGGTAACCGCCCAACAATCAAACGGACAGCCGCTGGTCGGCGAACAGGTTGAATTTACCGTCACATCCGGGGGCGGCCGAATGAACGGGGAAACGTCTGTGACCGTGCTCACTGACGGACAAGGCAGAGCCCAGGTGAACTGGCAGATGGGCCCAGCATTGGGTCAACAGGGTTTAAAAGCCGTATACAGCGGCTTCCGGGTGGATTTCAGCGCCACAGCCGTAGCCGGTGATCCCGATCAGCTAATTAAACTCGGCGGAGACGGGCAGACAATTTCTCCGGGGCTGGCCTTTAACGATCCGTTTGAGGTCAAAGTCACGGATGCATACGCTAATCCGGTCTCCGGCCAGCCGGTGGAATTCAGCGTCATTAAAGGTCAGGGATATTTGAGCAATGGCGTCAGCAGTCAAACCATAAACACCGACAGCGCGGGCAAAGCATCGGTAACATGGATCGCCGGGCCTTTTAAAACATCGGACAATAGTCTGCACGCCCGTTCTTTTAATAACGGAAGCGATATCACCGGTTCTCCGGTGGTGTGGAGTTACAGCGGTGTGGGCATTGATCCGGGCCGCTCGGGTATTGAAGCCACATCCCCGGTCCTGGCAGACGGCAAAACAGAATCGCAAATCACGGTCAACCTGAGAAACAGCAGCGGTGTTCCGGTTCCGGGCGTCAAGGTTGAACTTTCCGTTGAGGGAGCAGGCTGCACCTTGACGGTCAGTGATTCAATTACCGACAGCAACGGACGTATTCAGGCGGTTCTTACCAGTATTGCAGAAGGAGAAAAAATCGTACGCGCCGCCATTCCCGGCGCCAATCTGAGCTTGAATCCGGCAACCGTGGTGTTTATGAGCACTCAGCAAATCGCCGAACAACTTGTCTATGTGTCCGGCGACAGCCAGCAGGTGCGTGTCGCATCACCGGTTCCCCAGCCGTTGGTGGTTCGGGTTCTGGATCAATACGGCCAGCCAGTACCGAATTTTCCGATCACATTTTCCATTACGTACGGAGACGCGGAATTTTCGGGCAGCTCATCCCGACAGTCCCGTACCGATGCCAACGGTCTCGCCAGCACAAGTGTAAAGATGGGGCGGCAGGCCGGCATGGTGCGCGTCGAAGCGCGCGGCGATAGTATCGCCGGATCTCCGGTGGAGTTTGAACTGCAGGCCCGGCCCGGAGACGCCGCCCTGCTGACGATCATCAACGGAAATGACCAATCCGGTACCGCCGGAACGGAATTGCCGCAGTCTCTTGTGGTCAAAGTTGCCGATGTGTATGGCAATGCTATATCAGATTTCAGCGTGGAATTTTCCGTACGTGAAGGCGATAGTCATTTTAACGGTCAGGAAACGGAAACCGTGCGTACGGATTCCAGCGGTTATGGACAGATCAAGCTGACCCTGGGACAAGAGATCGGACCACACCGGGTTCAGGCTTCAATCGGGCCCGTCAAGGTTATCTTTTCTATCAACGTTCTGGCGCCGCGTGAACCGGACCTAAAAAAGTCCACGATCACAGCCACATCGCCGGTTGTGCCAGATGGACTCTCACAATCACAGATCACCGTCACTATTCGCGATCAGCACGGAGAGCCCCTCTCCGGTGTTGGCGTGCACATCCAGGCCAGCGGCTCTCAAACTGTTCTGATTCAGCAGGATTCCGTGAGCGATGCCCGGGGAGAAATACATGCCAGGCTCTCCGCAACCACTTCCGGTGAACGGATCATTGTCGCTTATATTCTGCCTGAAAATCTGGCATTGAATGACAGAGCCACTGTTGTATTCTCCTTCGGAGCGTTGCAGTTTACAACCCTGTCGCCGAGCCAATTAAGCGGTCATGTAGGTGACACTGTGGGACCTCTTCAAGTGGCTTTAAATTCGGGAGATCAGCCTCTGTTTAACCAAAACGTGGTCTTTACCCTGGAACAGGGACATGCGCTGCTGAACGGTCGGGAACAGTACAGCGTGAAAACTGATTCCTCCGGGATTGCCTCGGTTCCTGTGACCCTGGGTGTTCAAACCGGCCGGGTGCGCATTTCAGCCGTATCGGATTTGCTGTCGACCACCCTTTATTTTGAGGTAACAGTGCTGCCCGGAGCACCGCACCAGCTGATCAAGTTATCCGGCAACCACCAGACTGTGCGCACCATGAGCGATGCCCCTGAGCCGCTCGTGGTTGCCGTCAAGGACAAATACAACAATCCGGTTGCTGACAAAGCCGTACATTTTGAAGCCGTGGACGGCGGCCGGGTGCTGACCGGACAGCCGGTGCAGTCGGATTCACTGGGACGCGTTGCATGCCGGGTACATGTCAATGAGCAGCCGGGTGAATATGTGTTCAGAGCGAGTTGTGACGGCCTGCTCACTTTGTTCAGTCTCACCGCGCAAAACAGCAATCATCGGCCGCAAATTATATCGTTCACACCCCAGGATACGCTACTGGATGCCCTGTACGGACAGCGTTATGCGTTCTCGATTGACTCGGTTTGGGATGCGGATCAGGATTCGATTTCATACACCTGGTTATTGAACGGCAATCCGCTGAGCAGCCTGTCGGCTTTTGAATTGTATCTGGGACAGTCCTTTCCAAACTCTCTGACTGTACGCTGCCGGGTTACGGATCAACGGGACACTCTGTTTATTGCATGGCATTTGTCGGTGAGTCCCGTTTTTGTGGAACTCGAGTCGTTTGAAGCGGCGTACAACCCCGGCTCGGGTGTAACCATCAGCTGGAGCATCGGCTCCGGTCACCAGCCCCGTTCGTTCAGCGTGTTGCGCAGCGAGCGCAGAGAAGGCCCTCAGCAGCCTGTAAAAACCCTGAGCTTTGACAGTCCTCTGAAAAACAGAGAATTTTCTGTGATTGATCCCCTGGATAGGCCTGGAACGTATTTTTACTGGCTGCGAGAGGTCTCGTTCACCGGTGAGCAAAGAATTTTTGATCCCGCAGAGATTACTGTGGCTGCACCGGAGCAGTTTGTTCTGGAACAGAACATTCCAAATCCGTTCAATCCCACCACCCGTATTGCATTCCAGCTGCCCCGATCCACGCATGTGAACTTGCAGATCTTTAACCAAAACGGACAATTGGTGCGGACGCTGGCCAATACAAGCTATTCTGCCGGTCGTCACACTGTGACCTGGCAGGCCAGGAACGACAACGGCGGACGGGTACCCTCCGGCGTGTATTTTTATAAAATAGAGTGCGATGAATACACCCGTATCCGAAAATTGCTGCTGTTGAAATAAAAAACCCGGCCGTTTCCGGCCGGGTATCCTCTCGCCCCGGGGGATACTTTCGGGCTGTCAATTACAGCTGGGGCTTTACCACTTCCACCCCGATCTCTGCCAGTTTTTCTTTTAGCTTTAAAAACATGTTTTCATCCTCATACGTACCGATCATGGCGCCGCCGGACCCGGGGAATTTGGCGCTGGCGCCGACGGAACGGGCGATTTCGATCATTTTCAGGTTCATGTCACTGATCGGAAAGATTTCCCGTCGTTTGTCAAAATTGTCGTTCATGATCTGACCGAGCTGATCACACTGTTTGTTCAACAGACAATCGCGCGCTCGCTCCGCACATTCGGCAAAATACTGCATGGCATTGACCACTTTATCTTCACCGGCTTCATAGCGGCCGCGCAGTTTACCGTGCGCAATCCCGGAAATTTCACTCAAATCCGATAGATAAGCCAGATACAAGGGCGGAAGCAGTTTGGGATTCATATTCTCATAATGACCATAGCCCTGCTTTTCCATCAACTCTTTATCAAAATCCATATACACCAGACCTTCATAAACCTGGGTCACCCGGTCCTGCAGCCCGGCGGAAATCCCCAGTTCTTCAATCTCTACGCTCAGGATGAGATTGGGAATCAACGGCTTGGGAATTTCGACGCCGTAAAAACTCATCAGCGCATTGATGGTGGCCGTGACAATAGCGCTGGAACCGGCCAGTCCGACCTGAACCGGAATACTGGTGGTATAGCGTACGGTAAAATTGCGGTCATCCAGGTGAATACCGCGCTGCAGACAATAGTCGTAAAACCGCTTGGCTGCGGCCTTGATCAGACGAATACCGCCGTAATATCCCTGCAAATTCACATCATTGACCAGAGATTCCAGATTGGGAAAATAGGAATGATCGCGTTCATTCGGCAAAATCTCCAAATCCGGCGTCTCGTACATGGTAATAGAGGCATAATAATTTTTCAGGGTTACGGACAGGGTCTTGCCGAAATAGCCGTCCGAAGGATTGCCGGCCAGTCCGGCGCGGGAATAAGCTTTGGTGTGAATGATCATATCGACTCTTTCATAAAATAATCAAATGCCTGCATTAAATATGCAAATATACAATTTTTTAGCACAAAATCAAACATTGTCCCTGCGGGCCGTCACACAAAATGAACCAATAATTAACGCATCCAGGGAGGTGTTCAAAAGCAGATCTATAGCCTGAGCAGGTGTGTGCACAATAGGCTCTGCATGGCGGTTCAAACTGGAATTAAAAATTAACGCCTGTCCGGTTCGTTCATAAAAAACCTGCAAAAGACTGCGGAATTCCGGATACGCATGTTCATCCACCGACTGCACCCGAATCGTTCCGTCGCAATGCAGCAGGAATTTATGGGTGTCCTGATATCGCGGATTGAAGCGGAACCGGAACGACGCGTAAGGGCTGGGCATAAACGATTCAAAGAGAGAGGCAGCGTGTTCGGCAAGACAACTGACGCCGACAGGAATCCAGTCTTCCCTCCCCTTGATGCGGTTGATACTCAGCCGATGCTCTCCGGCAGGAAACGCCAGAATACACCGGTGACCCAGAGAACGGTTGCCGTACTCTTCCCGCCCCTGAAACCAGCCGATAATGCGGTTTTGACTTAAAAGACCGGCGCCATAAATACTGGCATTTTCAATGTTTTTGATTAGCACCCGGTCTTTATATCGCGCCAGTGCATCTTTTACAGCTGCATCACTGAATTCGCATCCCAAACCGGCATCCGGAAGGGAATGACGCGGCAATTTACCGGCATGCTGCTGCCAGAGATGCAGTGCCGCACCAATCGGTGTCGAACCGTCTCCGGGATGCGGGTGCAGGTACACACCGTCAATATCCGGCAGCTGCGCCAATTCGCTGTTGATTTGGATATTCTGAAAGGTTCCGCCGCTCAAAACCAAATTCCGAACTTTATGCTGCTGAAGCAGATTGCGGACAAACGCCGTGATATTCTCCTGCCAGATTTGCTGAGCGGCGGCGGCCAGATCCTGAGGAGCAGCAGAACGCAGCAACCGTTTCAGTCGCCTGCCGGTGCGGGTATTCAAAAATGCAGCGGACCGCGGAGACAAAAGTGTATCGAGCCAATAGGGATAGCGCTGCCAGCGGCCGTTTTCATAGCGCGTCGCCAAACCGGAACACGCTTTATACGCGGCATCCGGTTTTCCCAGACCGGCCAGGCCCATGGTTTTGCTTTCCTGCTGCATATAGCGATAACCCAGAGCCACTGTAACACCGGAAAACCAGCAGCCGGTGGCGCACATGGGAATGTCCTGCTGCCATTGTATGGAATTTCCTTCGCACAAATAAACCGCACCTGCGCGGTTGGTTCCATCCGCATGCGGCGCAAACCCGCCGTAACTGATGGCCAGGGCGCGGTCATATGGACTGGCGCAATAAGCAGCCGTGACATGTGCAAGATGATGATCAACAAATTGAAATTTTGACGGCGGAATCCCCATTCTTAGAACATGGTTTCCTCGCGGATCGAACAAAGCTTTTTTCAAATTCGGCAGCAGGTAGCGCAGCAGCTGATGCGGCGCCCGCAAAAGCAATGTCCCCATACTTCGGACTGCATCGCCCCAGCCGTGAAACAGCAGCCCCGCATAATAGCGCGGCGGCGGATAGGCACAGACAACAGCATCAATATCAGACAGGGAGAGACCGAGATAATTTAAACCTGCCTGAATGCTTTCAGCCGGAAATTGCGAATCATTTCTGAGTCGGCTTTGACGTTCCCGCGATAATGCAAAAAGCAGTGAACCATCCCGGACAATCGCTATACTGCTGTGACTGTGATTGCCGGTAACATCGCCTAGTCCTAAAATATTCATCTAAAACACTAAAAATTACAAGCGGTCTTCAATCCAGTTAAAAATAGTGGCAAAAATATCCGTTTTGTTCAGCTCATTCAAAATCTCGTGATATTCTCCATCTAACACATGAAACTGCTTGTCAGTTGTATTGATCTGATTGAACGCCTTGCGGCTGGCATCCATATCGGTAATCTCATCATTGCCGCCAAACATAAACAGGACAGGACGCCTAATGCGGTGCGCCTGCTGCAGACAGTACTCTCCGGTGTTGATCATGTCAAAATATAAAGAAAGACTGATAAAAGGATGCACCAACGGATCGCTTCGATACAGGTCTACAATCATTTCATCATGAGTCAACAGATCAGCGTTGATACCGTTCTTCACCGTCAAGGAAGGCACAACCCGCGCCAGGGCCAAAGCCATCATATTTTTCCATGCCGGGATTTGCATTTTAATTTTCAGGGAAGGTGCGGAAAATACAGCGCCCGCGATAAGTTCCTGATGTTCGATCAGATAACGGAAGGCAATCAATCCCCCCATACTATGGCCCATTAAAAACAACGGGGCACTGCCAAGGATCGGCTGCACCTGCTCGCGAAAGGCCTCCAGATCTTTAACATAGTTTTTAAAATCCGGGATATGACCGCGTTTGCCCTCCGATTGTCCGTGTCCCTGATGATCCAGGGCGTGAAACGCGATATCGCGCTCACAGAAATAGCGGGCGACCTGGTCATAGCGGCCGGAATGTTCACCGATGCCGTGAGCAAATAAAATACCGGCTTTGACGGTATCGGGGACCCATTGCCGATAGTGCAGATGATGACCTCTGGAGTTGTTCATGAATGCTTCTTTACGGGTGCAGGATGCCATAAAATCGCCTTTTATAATAATACAATACAAACCTAAAAATACAATAATAATATATCTTTTGCAACATTACTTTAGCAGTCGAAAAACTTTTTTGTTTTAGGCACAGATTTTGTTACTTTTAAATAAGTAGTTTGATGTTAATCATATGGACGCGATGAAAAAACATTTTATACTTTTAATCGTTCTCTGGAGCCTGTCTCTTTATGGTCAATACGGTTTGATCAGCGATGATCCATTGCCCCCTCCGGATTACGACACACTGGCGCCGCCGGAATTTCCGGGCGAGTCTTATACCGATCCGGTATTCAGCACACCGGTCACACGCATGACAAAATGCGATACACTGGCGGGGGATTATCTGGGCGGATATTTTGCCAACAGTGAAATGTGTTACTGGAACATCGACGGCTCGTATTTTCTGGCTCAGGAAAACGATACGGTCGATTCCTACAACGGTGATCACCTGATCAGCACGTTTATATATGACGGGGAAACCGGAGAACGTCTCGACTATCTCGGTCGAGGAGAAATTCGAAACTGGTGGATCCGCTGGAGCATCACCGGCCAATACTCGGACAATGGACAAGCCGTTACATTTGATCCGAAATATCATTTTTATGCCTATTCCGGCAACCAGGTACTGCTGTACGACATGCGCGACATTGATAATCCGGTCGTGCTGCGTACATTTGACGAATACACCGAGATCGACAACGCCGGCGGAGAAGGTGATGTATCCGATGACGGGCGTTATTGGGTGCTGAGCGGCGACGATGAAGAGTTGTTTGTCTACGATCTGATTGAAGACATTAAATATCCCGCAACCACTTTTGATATCGGTGTTCTGGGATGCCGCGGCGGTGTAGGCGTGGATTATGCAACAATTTCGCCGAATGGCGATTATGTCATTGTCAGCTGGGGTACTGAACCCGCACTGAACCAGCAGTTCCATGGGATTGAAGTGTATGATAAGAACTGGAACTATGTTCATCAAATATATCCGGGTATCGTGCACTGGGAAACGGGAATCGACCATCTCGGGCACCAGGTCATCTATACGGCCGCGGGGTATGATTTTCAGGAAATATACGATCCCTATGGCATTTCACCCAGTGATCTGATTTCCATCAATATCGAGACCGGGGAAATGCGACAATTAGAATCAATTCCCAAATGGGCGCATCTTGTCTTTTCCGCCAATAACAGCATCAGAAGCCGGGAATACATGTACGTATCCTATCAGGACCGGGTCGAGAGCCTGGGACAGTGGTACCCGTTCTGGGGCGAAATCATACAGGTGCCGACCGACGGGTCCGGCGCCACCCGCAGACTGGTACATCACCGGGCCCGGGACAATGGCGACCGTATCAGTAAATATTATACACCCGACATTAACGTGAACCGTCAGGGCAGCAAAATCGTATTCCGCAGCAATTACATCAATCAGATTGGTGATTTGTACTGGTTTGAAACCGGCTACCGCGAAGACCATCTGGTCGATGAGGTTCTGATCGCGGAGAATACTCTTTATAGCCTGCAACCGACTGCCGGTGCTTACACCGGTCATCAACTGGAGGCGAATGTTGCCGATCGTCAGGGAAACGGGATATTGAGAGTCGATGAAATCCAGCGGCCGCCGGCTGATCCGGTCACAGACAGCTATATGAATACACAGTGGCGCATCCGATTTCAGGAGCCGCTGCAGGATTGAAATGCCGTCTGACTCTGCATTATACGGATGACGACGTAAACGGACTGGACGAATCCCGCCTGGCGTTTTTCCGCTATCAAAACATGACCTGGCAGTATGTCGGCGGCGCAGCGACCAGCTCGGACAATAAGCTGGTCATCGATCTCGATCAACCCGGTCTGTACGCCGTGTTCGAAGAGTCTCTGCCGCGATTGAATCTTCGTCTGTTTTTAGAGGGACTCACCGTGCAGGCGGAACAAATGCAGTCAGTATGGGCCGTCAACGACAATCTGCCGCAAATTTCTCCCTATGCAGATCAGCGTCTTGCTGTGTCTGTTTCAGCGGATATTGTCGACTGGGTCAGTGTGTCGCTGCGCACTGCAGCAGACGGCCCGGATGTCTGGCAGCGTTCATATCTGCTCAACACAGACGGGCACGTCGTGGATCCGATACGGGAATCACAGCCGATCCGGCTGCCGGAACTTGTGCCCGGAGACTATTATGCGGTCATCCGCCACAATGCGCACCTCACATTCATGAGCGCCAACAGCACAGCCATAGTCAACTCTCCGGTCTCTACGTTTGATTTTAGCAGCAGTGAAAATTCGGCATACGGCAGCAACGCCATGAAACAGATGTTCAATCAGACCTGGGCGAGCATCGGCGGTGACTTTAACCAGGATGGACTCTTGAACAGTCTGGATTATGTGCAATTCTACAATGCAAAGCATACGGCGGACCCGGCATACAATCGGCATGATATTTCCGGCGACGGGGTAATCAATTACGCGGATCGCGACATTTGGCTGCAAAATGCGAGTCAGAATTATCGATCCCGTGTACCATCAGAGTAATCTATTATTTGACACAACGATCTTTTATGAAGCTTTATATTTACGGATTCATTCCAGCGAATGTTGCCAGCGAGACCAAAATCCGCGAGACGTTGAAACATGTGGCCGGGAATACGGACTGCCGTGACCTGGTGGTGACACTGTACCTGTCTGTACGCAGCAAACGTATGGGCGGCCGCGCCTATGTGCGTCAATGGATACGAGCCAATCGGCTGCATCCCAAAGGCGGACATATGAGTGAGTTTTCCCGCGCAGAGATTCCGGGTGATCTTCCGCAACAGTTCAAACTGATCCGGATGATGCTGTCTCCACGTCTGTGCGAATATCCGCGCACCGAAATGGACGGATACCTATGGAGACATACATATAACGGATTTTATGACCATCTGGCGCACCTCTTTGCCCATGAATTGCACCATTACCAGCGCCATCATTTGGGTCTTCATCCGCATAAAGGTGAACACAGCGCCAATCAGTGGGCGCATGATCATGTGACAGCGCTTGGATATTCGATCCGGAGCGAAAAACTGCAGCGTAAAAAACAGAAACGCCAGTCTCAAAGACCGGTTTCCCTGGCAGCCGTGTTCAATCCGGCGGATTTCGATGCCTCGGCGCTGCCCGGCACCCTGAACGGTGCCCTGAAACGCGCACACCTGATGCTGTCACCTGCAGCGCAAAAAAAATATATAGCCGACAAACTTGAGCATTTTAATCACTTGAGATCGCTATCTCCCGGCGACGAACTTTATGTCACGTTTGATCCCAACCGCATGTATGAGCATCAAACCGTCAGCATTGTCCGAATCATGCGCAAAAATTCAGTGCGAATCATTATTCGTACACAAGACGGTAAAGAATGGCGCTGGCCGATGGCCTGGCTCCGTCAGATCAGCCCGTGATCAGAGTTAGCGTTCATCGGGGATGAATCGCTTTGTTTTTTTTGTTGTTTTGTAGGAACCAAGCAACCAACCATTGACCGGGAAGGACACTCATGAAAACCTCTGTTTCATTGAACGAAAACATGCATTTTACCGCAAAACTGGACGGGTTTGAGATTTCAATGGATGCCGGAGAATCAGTCGGCGGACAAGGAAAGGGTGTCAAGCCCAAGGGACTCACACTCGTGTCTCTGGCCGGCTGTACCGGCATGGATGTCATCAGCATTCTGCGCAAGATGCGCGCCGAACCGGAAACGTTCAGTATCAATGTGGAAGCTGAAACCTCGGACGAACACCCCAAAGTCTACACAACGATCAAAGTGATTTACCGGTTCAAAGGAGGGGACATCACACGCGACAAAGCGGAAAAGGCCGTGCAACTGAGTCAGGAAAAATACTGCGGTGTGAGCGCTATGTTAAAAAAAGCGGCGACCATCGATTATGAAATTATCATTGAAGACTAGTCAAAAAGCGGCGAACAGGACCTCCTATTCGCCGTTTTTCACCCGGTTCAGCAGGTCGGGAACCTGAGCGCCGCTCACCTTACTGTACACCTTGTCATTGATCGTGACCACAGGCGCCAGGGCGCAAACTCCCAGACATCGGGTGGTTTCCAGTGAAAACAACTGATCCTGAGTGGTCTCTCCCACTTCAATGCCCAATTCATCGCGAAACGCTTCCAGAACCCGGTCGGCTCCCCGGACAAAGCAGGCGGTCCCCAGACAAACGGAAATAGAAAACCTGCCTTTGGGCTGCAGCCGGAAAAAATGATAAAACGTAGCTACTCCACTCACGGTTGAAGTGGGAACCTGAAGCCGCTGAGCCACCTCATCCATATGTTCTTCTGACAAATAGCCGTATCGTTTTTGAACCCGATGCAGGACAGCAATGAGATAACTGTCAGAATAGGGTTTTTCCCGACACTCGTCAATAAACTCTAGTATATCTTTATCCAACAACGTACTGGTCTCTGACATTAGCTAATCCCTTTTGGTTCTTTTGGTGAATAGGTGGTATGCAAAAGCTCATGGGCTTTTTTGCTGCCCGGTTCTTCCAAATATTGTTTATACAGCTCCTGTATATAGGGATTTTCATGTGATTTTCGTATTTTCTTGTCACTGTCAATCGAATACAGGGCTTTGGCGCGTTTTTTCAGGACTGCCTTGTCCAGAACGTAATAACCTTGCGTCGGATACGGTTGTCCGCCGCCACCGATACAGCCGCCGGGACACGCCATCAATTCAACAAGATGATAGGTTTTCACCCCTTCTTTGACCTTGTCCAGGATGATTTTGGCATTGGTCAGTCCATTCGCAACCGCGACATTCAGAGTCTTGCCGGCGATTTCGATGCTTGCTTCTTTAAGTCCTTCCGCTTCTCGCACCTCTTTATAATCCAGTTCAGTTAGACTCGTGCCCGTCAATTTTTCGGCTGCAGTTCGCAGCGCCGCTTCCATCACCCCGCCGGTGGTTCCGAAAAGATCGCCGGCCCCGGTGGAAAAGCCGAGGGGGTTGTCAAATTCGTCATCCGGCAGATTGGCGAAATCAATACCATAGGCTTTGATCATCCAGATCAGTTCGCGGGTGGTCAATACGGCATCGGTATACGGCATGCCGTCGGCGTTGCGGTGTTCGGGACGCTCCGATTCAAATTTCTTCGCCACGCACGGCATAATTCCGACCACATAAATATCTTTGGGGTCCAGATCATTCTGTTCCGCATAATAGGTTTTCAACAATGTAGACAGCATCATCATGGGTGATTTGCATGTTGACGCAAAAGGAATCATATCGGGATAAAAATGTTCCATAAACTTGATCCATCCGGGTGAACACGAAGTCAGCAGCGGCAGATTTTCATCGGATTCAAGCCGGTGCAGCAGTTCATTGGCTTCTTCCACAATCGTAAGATCGGCTCCGAAATTGGTATCAAACACACCATCGAATCCCAGACGCCGCAGGGCCGTGATCATTTTGCCGGTGGAAGGCGTGCCAATGGGAAAATTGAACCCCTCTCCGATCGCCGCCCGGATCGCAGGCGCCGTATGCGCCACCACATGTTTATTCGGATCGGACAATGCGGCCCACACATCGTCCGTTGACGGGTTTTCCAGAAAGGCGGCTACCGGACAGACATTAATGCACTGGCCGCAGGTGATACACACCGATTCCGCCATGGGCGCTTCATGCGCCGGAGCCACGACCGTATCAGTTCCGCGGTACAACTGACTGAGATTGTGAATCCCCTGTATTTCCGAACACACACGCACACAGCGTCGGCAGAGGATACACTTTTCCGCATCGCGGATCACCGGACGGGCTGGATTTTTCAATGTCATGGCGTTTGCGTTTGCCTTCAAACAGGCGTTCGCGAACACCCAGACGATAAGCAAGGTTCTGCAGCTCACAATTGCCGTCGCGTTCACAGATCTGGCACTCACGCGGATGGTTATCGAGAATCAATTCAACCAGATCGCGGCGCGCTTCCCGGATTTCCGGAGAGTTGGTGACCACCTCCATGCCTTCGCTGACCGTATTGGCACACGACGTGACAAATTTGTTATAACCCTTGACCTGGACGATACAAATCCTGCAGGCGCCTTCGATCGAAAGCTGAGGATGGTAGCACAAACGCGGAATTTTAATACCCAGCTCTTCCGCCGCCTGCATGATTGTGGTGTTTTGCGGCACCGCTACATCTGTACCATCTATTTTTAAATTTATTGTTTTCATAAACCTATCCTGTTTCACTTTGATTAAAAATCTTTATAGTCGGTCTACCGCGTCAAACTTGCAGACATTGTAACACTCACCGCATTTGATACATGCTTCCTGGTCAATCACGTGAACTTTTTTGCGTTCACCGGAAATACAGGAAACCGGACAGCGCCGGGCGCACAGGGTACAGCCGGTACATTTATCCGGATTGATTTCGTAACGGATCAACTGTCGACAGGAATGTGCAGGACATGTCTTTTCATTGGCGTGCAGTTCAAATTCTTCCCGAAAATTTTCCAAAGCACTGAGCACGGGATTGGGTGCCGTAGTTCCCAGACCGCACAGGGAGGTGCTTTGTATGAGCTTGCCAAGCCGCTCCAGCTTGACCAGATCATCCGGTTTGCCGTCACCCTGGGTGATGCATTCCAGAATTTCCAGCATGCGTACGGTGCCTTCTCGGCAGGGTACACACTTGCCGCACGATTCCGATTTGGTGAATTCGAGAAAAAACTTGGCGGTCGCCACCATACAGTCATCCTCGTCCAGGATAATCATGCCTCCCGACCCCATAATCGATCCGAGTTCTGCCAGACGGTCATAATCAACCGGAGTATCAATTTGGGAAGCGGGAATGCAGCCGCCGGAGGGTCCGCCGGTCTGAACAGCTTTGAGTGTTTTGCCGTCCGGTATACCGCCGCCGATATCATAAATAATTTCTCTCAAAGTCGTACCCATCGGCACTTCAACCAGTCCGGTGTTACTGACCTTACCGGCCAGCGCAAAAACCTTGGTACCGCGGCTGGTCTTGGTGCCGATATGGGAAAACCAGTCCGCGCCGTAAAGCATGATTGTGGGGATATTGGCCCAGGTTTCCACATTGTTGATCACCGTGGGATGCCCCCAGAGTCCGTAATCCGTGGGGTAAGGTGGACGGATACGCGGCTGTCCGCGTTTTCCTTCGACAGACAGCATCAGTGCCGTCTCTTCTCCGCAAACAAAGGCGCCGGCGCCCAGCCGGATTTCGATATCAAAATTGAATCCGGAATTCATAATATTTTTGCCCAGCAGCTTGTTGTCGCGCGCCACCTGGATGGCGTTCTGCAGCCGCTCGATGGCCAGCGGGTACTCGGCGCGTACATAAATATACCCTTTTTGCGCGCCAATCGCCAAACCGCCGATGGTCATACCCTCAATGATGATAAAGGGATCACCTTCCAGCGCGCTTCGGTCCATAAACGCACCGGGATCCCCTTCATCCGCGTTGCAGACCACATATTTTTCCGTGTCTTTTGCCTGAGCCCCGAACTTCCATTTGGTGCCCGTGGGATAACCGCCGCCGCCGCGGCCGCGCAATCCGGATTTGGCAATCTCGTCCACAATGGATTTGGGCGACCCCTGGTCCAGTGCTTTGGCCAGGGCGGCAAATCCTTTGTGATGTACATAATCCTGCAGGCTTTCAGGATCAATCAGGCCGCTGTTGCGCAGCGTCAGGCGTGTTTGTTTATTGAAAAACGCAACATCTCCGTAACGGGAAAAAAATTGTTCGGTGATAAAATCGGTTTGCGTCTTGAAAGACTCGGCCAGTTTTCCCTGGTTAATATGCGTATCCAGAATCTGTTTCAGTTCTTCTTTATTCTTATAGGCATAAAGCACACGTGCCGGAAAGATCATCATCACACCGCGCTTGCCCACCTGTGCGTCAGAACACAACCCAAAACAGCCGCCCTTGAAAATACGCACATTGTCCTCTATATTGGCTTCCTTGAGCGCGGCTCTGATCTCTTCGGCCGGGTCTTTGCCCGAGCCGTTGCAGCGAGATGAATTGCATACCGTAATCACATGCGAATAGCGTTGTTCCGTCTCTTTGTCCAGAATCAGCCCCGGAATGGTTTCTCCGCCCATCACATGTTTACTGAATATCCGGTGTACCTTGTCTGGATCTACCGTCTCGTATTTGATAGGAATTTGTCCGGGTACAAACACACCGACAATCGGTTCACGTGCACAGCGGCCGGTACAGCCGGTTTGTTTCAAAATAATATCCTCACGGCCGCTCACCCGGATCAGCTTGTCCAGTTCTTTCCAGACCGCCTCCGATCCGGCGGCATTTTCACAGGTTGCCGAACCCACCTGAATCAGTATCTTGTCGTCAATACCGCTCTGGTCGCGCTGCTCTTCCATATACTGTTCCAGAGCGCGGTAAAATTTTTGTGCATTACCCATATTTATCCTCTTTTATATCAAGCGCCGGGAGACAAATCGCCGCACCATATTTTATCTGGATTTATCACCCGCTGTTTCGATTAAATGTCGCACTCATTCCGGTTATATAATGCCTCTCTACAAAGATAAGGGTTGATCATATTTTTTGCAAGAGATTTATTTTTATTGAACGGGCGCCACATTTCTTCACAACGCCACATATGTTCACAATTTGTGTTTTATAAATTCCACTGATCGCTCAACACTTTTACAAGCCGTTTAAAACTGTTTTTTATTGACTAACAGAGTATAATCCATTCACACCCCGGCGGTATTTATCCTGGGGCAGAAAAATGGTACATATTGTGGCTCCCCCCTGCTGACCCGCTGCCTTGGCACAATCCACATCTTTATAACTGTTTTTAATAGACTTGTACGATCCGCTAAAAGTTTGGCATTGTCTTTGATATAGTTTAGGGTGAAATTGGTTGATACTGATCATTCATTATATAAAAAAGGAGGATATGATGAAAAAAATAATCCTCGTTGTATCTGCTTTTGCACTGCTGGCCGGTTCGACTGTAACTGTGGAAGCAAGAGTAACTGACGACAATCGTATTGAAAAAGCAATCAAAGCATACAAACTATCACTGGATTCTGAAAACGCGGGTGTCCGCAGATCTGCTCTTTTGGGCCTGGCACAGGTGAAAAGCACAGCGCCGTCTGCAGATGTACGTGAGGTATTCGGCAAACTCGCCAAAATGTCAGAAAAAGAAGATCTGGACTATATTCGTGTGAATGCCGAGCTGATCTACATCTATTTGAATAATGCTGATCTTCAGGAAAAAGTGAAACTGGAATCATTTGAAAACGCAGATTCTTTCTTTAAAGAACTGTATAACGCTATTAACAATCAGTATTTAGCAGTACGATAAATTCTCATTTTCTCTCAGCTCCTTGTTGAAACCCGATTCCCTGCTCTCATCAGGGAATCGGGATGATAAAACGCGTAACTTTTACATATATCCATTCAACATGACATCAGAACCATATTCTCTCACACAAAAAAGCCTCAAATGTCCATTTGAGGCTTTTTTTATTGACTGTTTAAAACAATACGCCGGATATCCTGAAACGCCTGCATCTGATTTGTCACATCCCGCTGTGAAACCGCGCCGCGTCCGGCCAGGCGTGTAAACACATGCAGATCCGAATCGACCATTTCCACCTCGATGTTCCCCTTTACACCCTTGTAAATCAATACCGCAGAAACAGGATCTGCAGATTCGTCTTTTTTTGATTTGTATACTTTTAAATGTGATTCCAGGTTGATGCCGGACTGTAAATCCTTGCGCACAGTCGTCAACAGCGTTTGCAGTTCCTGCAGGGTTTCCTGGGGCCGAAAGGTGTACCAGTGTCGGCGTTCCTCGTCTGTGGGTTCTGTTTCAATATATCCCAGCATAGGACCGACAATACCAATCAGAGACAGCAATTTGTCTGAAGAAATAATGATGGGATCCACAAACAGAAAATGTTCAGGATAATCCATTCCCTGAAAGTAGCCGTCGTTGAGGAGTTCCAGAAGCAGTGCGCAGGATGTAGAAGATGCCAGAAAAGAGATATGCTGATATCCCAGCTCGACCAGACGTTCATATTCATTCTGAATGGGACGCAGCCAATCCTGCCAGGTTGAATGTTTAAAGGTCTGATAATCGCGGCCATGTCCTCCCAAAAGCACCCGTGAAACAAGCATGCCGCCCTGATCCCTGGTCCAGGCATGAAACTCGTCCCATTCAAACGTGGTGGCGCTATATCCGTGCGAAGCAATGACCACCGGCATCTGCAATTGTTCCGGCGTCGGTTCCGAAATGGCAGCGGACACCAGATAGTTTTCCGGTTCATACAGAGACACGTCATACATAAAATCTCCGTCCAGCATGCTGCTGTCATTGATCGACGGGGAGTCGCATGCAAGAAACACGAGGCTGAGCGAGAAAAGAAACATACAGATTTGTTTCATCGCGCACCTCCTTTCAGGGTCCAGCTGACTGAGAGATAATAAAAAAGCGGAAACAAGGTGCCGGCGCCGCTTGTCCCATCTCCGGTGATGAAATTATACCCCAGCATCAATAAAAGATCGAGCTGTTTGTAAGCATTCACGATAAATCCGGTTTCGGCCGAGAGCAACAGTGAGGTGTTGTCGAGATCATTGAATAGATCCGACTCGTAATCCGCAATAAAATAACCGGTGTTCAGCCGAACCACAGGCTGCAGGGACTCGTCCGGACGAAACACCCAGGCGCCGTAAAGCATATAGTGATCCTGTTTCAGAGCATTCGAGTTCAGAGCCGTACCGAACCGGGAGGAAATAAAACTCAATCCCACATGCAGATGCTGATCAAGCAGACAGTCATGCGTGTAATCCAGCGTGATCCCGTTCTCCCAATACAATTGATGGGTTTTCTGCAATCGAAGACCGGGCGAAAATTCGGCATACAGCAAAAAAGGACACATCAGCAAAAACAACAGACAATAAATTTTCAAGACAGGTTTCTTTCTAAAGTTTTAAACATTTTTCAAGAGTTTAGGGGTTTGTGTGTTAAAAAACAAGAGAATAATCGGTTCAATATAGAGTGAAAGTTCCTTTATTTCGACAAAACCTCGCTCTAGCAGGATTCGCACATGCAGAATCATGCAAAATTCTGACCGTTTGAAAACACCGCAGGTATTTCATTATTGTCGATAAAACAGTATAATACATCTGATCCCTGTAGGAGGTCTATATCCCACCCACATCCCTCAGAGCACACAATTGTAAATCCCAAAGTTCCGGTTCCTATTGTATAAAAGTTAAACTTTTTCAGTCAAGTTTATTTAAAAAATGCAAACAAAATCCCCAACAACGCCCCCACCTGACCGATCCAGAAAATAAACATCCACTTGATGAGATCGGCGCGGGTTTTGCTGTTTTCTAAAGTGATGCGCTCATTAACCTTGGATAATTCCGCCGTCATGGGGTCAGGCACCGCCTCGCTAAACCGGTATAACAAGAGGTGTACGGTGCGGTCATCCGGCAAATGCAATGATTTTCAATCCTCATATTCCCGCACCCCGGTTTATCGTCCTGCTGAAAAACGCAGGCCGGCCGCTCGGCTGCCTGTCTTCCGCCCCCCTTCTGTTTTCATAATGTGCCGGCATTCTTCACTATACCATACTTTTGTTTCCTGCCCCGCAATCTCTCATCGAACCGGATCACAGCATATTCGGAATTCACAGGATTCTTTTGATATGATCCTTTATTTTAATATCGATCCTGTTGATCCGGTTAATCCTGTCCGGGCATCATCTCTACACCCTCTCGGGCCAAAAAAATCATTTTGGCACGTCATTGCTCACGAAACTTTGTTTCGTATCGGAATCGCGTCGGGGTTCCACTCCATTATGCAGGTTAGCCGGAGGTTCTACCTCCTGAAACTCGTAGATAGTATCAGAGGGTAGAACCCTCTGCTATATAGCGTGACGGGGGTAGAACCCCCGTACGATCCGGAACGGATCCCCTCGGCGGAGTTTTATTCGGAGTGAAATATCCATTGATATTTCAGGGAGCAGCCTTTCAGTAGAAATTTGTTTATGGCGGGCACCTATTGTGACGGACAACCTAACTTCCAGTATACATCCTACACTGCAAAACGCTCCCCGCGAAAATCATTCACCGGCTGCGAATAATCTTCTCAGGGTCCGAGATCGGGTTTCCGGTCAATCAATTAAAAACAATGCAATTTTTCTGGTCCGGTAGTTGCATGTTTTGCAACGATGCTTTGTTTTTGCTGTTCACGGGCATCATTTCATACACACCGACTCTTGTTGTTCGAACTTTTCTTTCAGCACAAAAAGCCAAACAGATCAATTCAATCAAAATAATGCTTGACTATTAATAGTTTAGGTTGTAAAGTTGCAAAGGGATCGGTGGTATTGAGGGCAGGGAGAAGCATCTGACGCCGAATGCATCAATGGATTCGCGCAGCGTTACGGGGCGGTGTCAGAGTGGAAAAGGAAATACCACGGAACCGCGAAATTCACGGCACAGAACAGCTTTCGGATGCAGAGTTTTCCTTTTGTTTAATCGGATAGGTGATAATTGAAATCTTTTGAGATGCGCAAAGGTATAAAAAATGATGCATTTTGACTTTGACATGATGTGGAGTTAGCATATAATAAGTAAAAATAATAAATTGAAATTAGAATTCAATAGTATTAGTGATTTATGAGGATTGTATGTATAAAAAAATAATAATTTTGATTTTATTTATTCAGATTTTAATGGCTTGTGATATTGACAAAAGTCCTCTAAAAAGTTCATACAAAGATTCTAAATTAGGAAAAAATAGTCTTTGTTATCAAAAAGGTATGGAAAAATATTGGCAAATCGTGTTAATGCAGGGGCTGAGTCAAAATCCATTGAATATTTCAAAAAATCCTTCTAACGATGCATACAATCCTGTATGGTCTCCAACAGGTGAATACATTGCCTTCCGGTATGATATGGGCATAGGGGGAACCGATATTCATTTATATGTTATCAGTCGTGATACATCTTTCAGTATAACTCCTGATCTTGGTTTGAATGAAAGCGCGAGTCCAGTCATGTGGACACCTGACGGTGAAAAACTGATATATCGTCATAAAACACTCGGTGAACAGACGGACTACGAGATAATGAATAAGGATGGTGCAAACAAACAATTTATTCTGGATAGTCAAATAGGTCACGAGCCACAAAGATTGATTGGCTTTTGCCCGGATAGTTATCATTTTATATTTACACATAAAGGAAATGTATACAAAACCAATATAGACCATACTTTTACGGATACACTTGTGACTGAAAACAGGTTGGGAGGTCATCTGATATATGTATTTGATTTTGACCCGTTCAATAAGCGGATTTTGTATGCTCGAACGAGTTTGAGTTGGACCGGGATTTTCGACTCGATCCTGCTTTACAATTTGAATAATTCCAGCATTGATACAGTAGCATTTATCCCCCAAAGCCAGTCAGGGTCATTTCTGCACAATCCTCTTTTTAATCACGATTTTTCAAAAATAGCATATTCAAAGAGTCAGAATGACCTTGCATCACATACATTATATATTTATAAAGACGGGGTGAGTAGAGTCTTGAAGAAAGCTCTTGTGGATTGGAACAATCCCTCGTTCAGTCCAGGGGATAATTATATCTGTTTTGAACAATATGAATTTATTTCTTCAAATACCACTGCTTCTTTTAAAAGTAAGGTATATATCATAAATATGGATACGAAAGTCATGATTCAAATAGGTGATGGAAAAAATGCACAATGGAATCCATTATTTAATTTTTAAAGAAAAATCAAGGTACCATAGATGAATGTAATCAGAAATAAAGGGAGTCCCATGCAGCAACTGGTGTAGTTTAAGGATTATTACACGAGTTGTATGGAACTAACATCGGGATTGATTTGGATGAGATGCAGATAACAAATGAAAATACCTGTGGAGGATCATGTAGTGGGGGGCCGCCTCAATGTTCATTTAGTTTTATAAGGGATAATAGAGTACAGTGTGAGCAAGGTTTAAATGCTTTTCCTAATTACGATGAAGCATATTACTCTATAGATTCTTTTGATGTGGATTGGGATATTAATATTTCCGAAATAAAAAATAAACTATTATCAAGCCCTGTATATAGAAATTTTAGTGATTATACATCTGGAATTTATGAGCAAACTTCGGGACAATTTGTTGATAATCATGGGGTAGTAATTGTATCATACAATGATACTAATGAATGTTGGATATGTAAGAATTCATGGGGAACAGATTGGGGTGAAAATGGATATTTTAGAATTGCTTACGGTGAGTGTGGAATCGATTCTTATCGGGCTGTTACAGCTCGGGTATCAGTTCCATCTTCCTATGCTCTAATTACTTCTCTTTATCCAACTTTGTCAGAAGTAATTGATTCCGCCAATACAGGAGAAACGGTTTACATCAATGATAATCAGTCGCTTATCGAAAATTTAGAGATTACGGATAATTTATCCTTGGTTCTTGATAATGTTTATTTACAAACAAGTAATGGATCTCAACTTGTCATTGGAAATGGTGGAAATCTTACCATTAGAGGCGATACACAAATTGGAGTGAACGTTTTCTCAAACGGTGATGTGATTGTAGAAGGGAGCTGTACTTTTGATGATAACTTGTCATTAACGATCACTGACGGAGCGAACTTGACAATTGAACCGAGCGTATCTTTGGATTTTGGCGCCAATTCTTGTCTGATCATCGACGAGGCCGCGATTCAATGTGAGGATGTAGCGTTTAATTTCACCTCCAACACAGGCGGAATTACCATAGATAATCCATCCAATTATTGTTCTTTCAATACCGTTGAAATATCCAATGCCGCCACCGGACTTGCGATTGAAAACTGTTCCAGCGCAAATATGCCTGATATTGCGCTGGTCAAATTTCTGAACAACGACATTGGACTGCGAATCGACAATACCACGGCAACAGTCACCGATTTTCAAATTCATTCTTGCCAGTTTTCCAACAACAATGATTGCAGCAGGATTTAAATGCGATTGTAAACCAATATGCTGAAACCGGAGCCGCGGAGCATGTCCGCCACTTATTCAAACTGAAACAGGAAAAGGCGCCTGAAATCGCCAAAAACTCTCTGCCGGAGAAATTTACAGTCTATTGCAATTATCCCAATCCCTTTAATCCCGAGACCCACATCAGCTATGATGTTCCGGAGACAGAGCAGGTGGTTATTGATATTTTTGATATTCAGGGACGCAACGTATCTACCTTGTTCAACCGCACAGTCGAGCCCGGCCGGCATTCGGTGATCTGGCAGGGTCTTGATGCGTTTGGAAATCCGGTAGCATCCGGAATGTATTTTTACCGGATTTGGTACCAAGATCACGCTATTACACGCAAAATGCTGCTCATGAGGTGAGTTATCCAATTTACAACCTACGTGATAAAAACCGGAGGAGCAGTCCATAAACTTATACCGCTGACTACAGATTCTGCACAGCAGCATCGCGGATGCTGGGTGCCATATATCAACCTCGTCGTACAATTCCAAATTGTGCGACGAGTGGCAGCGGCAGATGTTGATCCGGGAACGACATTTTGTAGCTTTGCATTTTTTTATCCCCTGTCCGGATGTTTAACTTGTGTTTGTCTTTGCAACCTCAGGTGCCGCAAGACATCGCATCAACTACCTTATTAGCTTATTTTTTAATATGTTACACGTTGTTGGCCATTTACAAACAAATTTATTTGAAAAACGCAAACAAAATCCCCAATAATGCCCCCACCTGACCGATCCAGAAAATAAACATCCATTTGATAAGGTCGGCGCGGGTCTTGCTATTTTCCGCAGTAATTCGCTCATTAACTTTGCCAGTTTCTTCCGTCATGCGCTCATTAACTTTGCCAATCTCTTCTGTCATGCGCTCATTGACTTTGCCGATTTCTTCTGTCATGCGCTCATTGAATTTGGAACTTTCTGTGGTGATACGTTCGTTGACCTTGGATATTTCCACTGTGATTCGGTTATCAAGACGTTGTTCTGTTTCTTTTATGGCCGCATTGATTTGGCCATGTTCTTCACTCAACCGCCGTTCAAATTTTTCTTCCACAAACTCCAACATCTCGTGTTTCCGCTGTTCAACACTTTGATTCACAAGACGAAGCAAACTTTCCGATGCGTCTTCGCCCAATTTTTCACGCAGTGGTTTTTCTACAATCAAAGCAGGCATTTCACCCTCCATTTTGATTTTA
Source organism: candidate division KSB1 bacterium (assembly GCA_034521575.1). Taxonomy (NCBI): domain Bacteria; kingdom Pseudomonadati; species Candidatus Zhuqueibacterota bacterium. The sequence continues at coordinate 2,254,695 of JAXHMJ010000005.1, read as the reverse complement.
AAACATACATCAATTTAAGGATATTTCACATAAATGCAAGAGAAAAAGCATCATCCTGCAGTTGTAGAATATATAGAAAAAGAGATTCCGATAGAGGTCCGGGGTGCGAGGTGCGTGGGGGACCGGTGACACGAACCAGACACGGCTTGTCCGGGGTGCATTTCGTTGGTTTTTCTGTAAAAGTCAAACAAGCTTTAAAAAAGCAAAAATTATATCACAGAAATATAATTTTTGAAAAGATTACGAGATTTCATTCGATAGCTGAGGGGCGGGAGTCTGGATTCGCGCATAGTGACATGATCACTTGACCGCTCTCGCTCCTTTCTTATTCTATTTTGTCTGTAAGAGACAGGGGCTGCAGGATTCTTGTTTTGATATCTTTTGGATTTGTCAGGTTTAATATTTTTTTGCTTTTGTTCTGTTTTTGATTGTTCCGATCAATTATTTCACATAAACCGCTTTTATTGTCTTGTTGTGGTTATTTGTCGTCAATCTGATAAAATATACACCTGAACTCATAGCCGCTGGTCCGGACGGTTGCCATATCAGGGAATGCATTCCCGCTGGTACATATTCGTCTAACAAAGATCCGATCACCCGTCCCTTTACATCAAACACTTGAACGTAAACAGGCCCGGCTTGCGGCAGACTGAATTCTATCTCGGTGCTTGGATTGAACGGGTTGGGATAGTTGTAAAGGTCAAATGCATCCGGAACCTGGTTTTGGTCATGAACCTGCGTCTGACCGGTAATGATGGCATCCAGCTGGTCGTCCAAAACGTGGTATTGCGACCGGTCCGCAAGTTCACAGCAGGCGGCTGCAACGGTATTGTTCATAGTCACACCGGCGATTCCAATTGGCTGAACTGCTGAGCGTATGCTGCTGTGACCAAAGGCTGTATTGGCGGTATTATCCACACATTCCGGCAGATGATTGCCAATGATATGTTCCACATAGGCGCGATCTGGATTCACACGTACCAGTGCCATATCATTTCCCAAAAGTCCATTGTTCTGTAAGAGGATGTGCGGATGATCCGCTGCGGTTTGGACATGATCTTCTTCCGACGCGACAACAATAAACTGCAGGTCCGGTAGCTGCACCCCAATCTCATCAAACCAGTTTTCACCGTTACGCACCTGCCAGAATTGTTCGCAGGCCGCGGGGTGGTCAAATGGGCTGGCAAAGAGCCCGGCAGCAGATGCTGAGACCACGCATATTGGGTAATGCGCTGCGAATAGAATGCTTTCAAACTGTCGTTTATCGATATGACGATGGGAAAAGGGATAAAATCTGTGTTCTCGTCAATCATTCCGTTATCATTGATGTCAAAATAAAAACCACCGAATACAGCATCCGTTTCCTGACCGGCATGGTGCTGATTGATATTAACGGTTGCATCGTATTTCAGCGTAGACATGTCCCAGGTACCTATATCCGGATCATAAGCGGGATTGGTTTCGGGATTGCCGTTGCTCTCGCCGCCTTTGGCGCCGGCTTCCGCGGTGGGCATACCGTCTCCCACGGGTGATTCCCAGTTCACAATCCAGGCCAGATCAGAGAGGGTCTGGGCATGACAACCGGCTGCTGCCAGCGTGGCATTGCCGCCATTAGACCAGCCCACAAGACCGACATTACTTTGTAGCGGGCTGATTGTTTCACAATAGTCTGCAAGCGTACTGCCGCTGCTGTCGGTTGTTTGCCCCAGTGCGAATTGAACCACATCTTTCAAGGCGTTTATCGATTGTGTGCCGCGCGTATCATAGATCCCGCCACTGCGTGTGCCGGGCCGGCCGCTGCCCGGAAAGTTGAAATATAATTCGATAAAGCCCTGCTCGGTTAAATCGCAGCCCCGGGTGGAAAGACCTTCACCGCTGAACCCGCCGGCCACATATATAACCACAGGAGCCGCGGCACCGAATCTGCCCTGCTGTGGTAGACGGATCAGCGTTGCGATACCCCGTTCACCGGCGGTTTCAGACGGAATGTATGTAAAGATGCTGTCCCGGCCTGCTGAGTATCGGCTTTCCCAGGCGATAAACGCATCAGCGATCTCGCTGCCGGTGTTCCATTGCAAATATCCCGTTTGTACCAGCGGATCAATGACAGTTGTGAGCATATCATCCCAATATTCAAGATGTTGTTCGAATTCTTCTGAATGGGTCATGCTTCCATCCGGTTTCACATGAATGTAGTTTGAATCGTCCGCCGGATTCTCCGCCTCAAACGCGTCTACATGCAGCACCAGATTCATGACATTGACACGCTCCGGATCTGCATGTTTGATAAACTGACCGACAAATCGCTGAACTTTGAGAGGTACCCGCTCGTGACGTTTGGTCAGGTTCGATCCCACTCCGGGAAGATAGATCAGCTTTCCATCCGGATCATGCTGTGTGAATGTTGAAATATCTGCAAGTGCATTGCCCACTGAGGGCCGCCAGGGATTGGTGAATAAATAATCATAAGATTTTTGAGTGTTTTTGTTTTTAAAAGCTGACAGTGTGTGCATGCCGATATCAAACAGTAAGTTTTGATTAATCATGTCAAAATTGCCGTTGTGATCGGTGATTTCAGTGTCCGAGAGGCTTGAAAATTTTGAACGGCGTATATCCACATAATTGACAATATCCTGCTGGGTTATGTGGGTGTCATGATCGCCTGGGCTGTGATGATTGGCGTTGCAATACGCTGAACCATAGGGAGTCCCGTCCACTTTACACACCGGGCCGTGCGTGTGAGTGGAATAAGTGACATTGTAATGGTCAGTTAGGTTCTGCAATGTTGACGGAGACGAATTGTTCCGCTCCCAAATGCCCACTCTAATTCAGGCTGAATATTAAGAAACCCGCCGTGTTCATGAAACAATCGCGCCAGCTCCTCAAAGACTGCTGTTTTCTTTTGAAAGACATCCTCCCGGGTGACCAGGTTTTGCGGGTCTTCGATATGGATGCTGAAACGGATGCGAACCGGCGCCGCGGGCTCTGGCGGTACGTTCACACCTCCCACGGTTGTACCCGTTGCCGTCGGTTCCTTCCAGACCGGCACCTCCACACTGACATTGTCAATATATAGTGTGCAATTTGGTGGCACACTAATCCCCGCCCGCGCATAGCGGAATCCATTGTTCTGACTCGTCTGGTAATAAATCGGTGTCCAGGAATTGTCTATCTCTATAAAAGAACCGGAAGACAATCGGTGGGTGATGTCATTGCTGATAAAATCAATAAACGGCTTCAACGTACAGTTCCCCGCCGACTCGCATTTCACATGACAGCTGAATGTAACAGTCTCTGCTTTGTCCGGATTGACCCACACTGAAAACTCTAGCGTGTCTGTACTGCTATTTGTGATTCTGTAGCACCAGTTGCCCGAATAGGCGTTTTCATTAATCCGTTCCAGAGTCGGTGCAGAGGGTGCCGGATCAATAAAGGGGGATACGGTACGGATGTCATGTTCTCCGGTCTCGAATCCGCCGTCCTCGTAAATATTATAGGGTTCTTCAAGGTCCGAGCTGACCATAGCGCGCAGCGGGTTGGGTGTTTGTGTGTAAAGGGGGATGGTCATTAAAAACAACAATATCCCGATAGTAGTCGCTTGAAAACACTCGTCTGTAAAAATTTTCATTGCTGCCTCCCGCACAAATTATATAGAGTTATTACTGATGGGGTACTTGTTATAAACAGTTTATTTATATAAATAAACGGGATTGTCATGCAAATATTGTATTAAATATGTCTTGAACCTGCAAAATCAAATACTTTTAATATAACGTTCAGACAACCGCTCCCCACAAAACATGCCAGACCACATCCGTCCAGAAATGCCCGCTTACAGCCGCCAGGAATAGTGCAAAGACTGGCTTGATCTAAAAGTTGGTAAGATATGTGATTTTGTGATGCCTATGACGCTTTGTACAGCGGTGGAGATCTGATTAACAACTGGATCGCTGTAATGCAGAAGCAAAGAACGAAAATGTAATGTCCACGTCAGAACGGTAAAGTTCTTGTAAAAACAGAGCATCATTGATTTGTGTTGCATGGTATCGATGATGCTCTGTAAAATGTCATTATGACAGATTGGACAAAAGTTAAACAGTCTCCACTACTCTGCGAAAATGAAATCCGTAAACCGCCATGGTAATCGCAGTGGAAAGTTTGTGGGGATAATGACGCAGGCAATGCAGGATGAGTTTCCAATAATACCGCCGCCCTTTTTCCTGTACACCCAGTCTCCAGATTGAGCGGAAGAACGCCTTTAATTCGGACAAGGTAATGTTGCGTTTGCCGGATAACGGAAGTTGATATTCCTTTAAAAAAGTTTTTAGCCGTTCGTAATAGGCTTTTTGAGAATAGATTCCGGTCAAAATCTGTTTATAGCCGCGCATCAGGCGTTTGTATTCCATTTTGGGAACAAAGTTGATCGAGCCGTCCATATTATCTCCGCTCATAATATGGATCAATCGGTTTTCGTTCTGCATTCGCTTGAACAATTTTGTGCCGGAGGGTGCGTTCAGCAATCCCACCATGGCTGTCACAATACCGCTGCTCTGGATAAACCGGATTTGTTGTTCAAAAATCGATGGCGGATCCTGATCAAACCCCACAATAAATCCGCCGGACACTATGAGGCCGTAATTTTGCAGTTTTTTGACCGACTGTACCATGTCGCGTTTCTGGTTTTGAATTTTACCGCACTCGATCAAGCTGTCGTCATTGGGTGTTTCGATTCCGATGAACGTGTGCTGAAATCCGGCCTCAACCATGAGTTTGAGCAATTCGTCATCATCGGCAAGATTCAAAGACACTTCAGTGGTGAAATGAAATGCATAATCATGCCGTTCTTGCCAATCCCTGAGGGCTGGCAAAATGTCTTGTTTTAGTTTTGTCTTTTTTCCGATAAAGTTATCATCTACAATAAATACAGCGCCACGCCACCCCTGATTGTACAATGAATCCAGTTCTTTCAATAGTTGATCTCGGCCCTTGGTGCGCGGTTTGCGTCCATTGAGCATGGTGATGCTGCAGAATTCACAGTCAAACGGACAACCGCGGGAATATTGAAGATTCATACTGGCATATTTTTTCATATTCAAGAGTTCCCACATGGGGCGGGGTGTGTTGTCAATATCCGGGAAGCGGTCTGTCTGATATATGTGCTTTGGCGTCCCGTTTTCCAGATCTTTTAAAAATTGCGGCAAGGTAATCTCGGCTTCGTTCAGAATGAAATGATCTACCCCCAAAAATTCCTGATAGTCTGTGGTGACCAAAGGGCCGCCGGCCACAACCGGTGTATCCAGTTCATTGCAGCGTTTGATCACTTGTTTGAAAGATTTGATCTGTACATTCATGCCGCCGAGAAATATGTAATCGGCATTGCGAATGTCTTTGTCGTGCAGCCGATCCACATTCATATCAATTAATTTTTTTTCCCAGTGAGCGGGCAGCATGGCTGCTACGGTGACGAGTCCCAGTGGGATATCCGAGGCGCTCTTGGAAACAAAAGACAGAGCATTTTTGAAACTCCAGAATGTCGATGGAGTTTCCGGATTGATGAATAATATGTTCATGAGGGTCCTCACTGTTTTTTTGTTTGTTCTTTGATTTTCAAACTGTATCTTAATATACGAAATAAAAAACCCCTGGTTTGTAAAAGTAATGTAAATAGAAGAAACCTTGATGTGAAAAAAAATTCCGTGGTTCGTCATATTATTCTGTTTGTCATCGCACAAGTGGTTTGGTTATCACTGGTAGGATTGTGGATTTACTGGTATGTTTCCAATCATGTGGTATTCAACCGCATTCAAGGGTGGGTGGCCTCGGACGATTTGTCGCGCCCGGTCAGCTGGCTACCGTTTGTCGGCGGCCTGTTGATGCTGGTGGCATTATCTGTAGCATTATCCATTATATTCAGAAATTTGAATCTGCAAATCAACATCCGCCGCATGTACGATAATTTTATCGCCAATGTCACGCATGAACTCAAATCTCCCCTGTCATCAATTCAATTGTATCTGGAGACCATGCAGGCGCGGGAAGTGTCACGCGAACAGCAAATTGAGTTTATTAATATGATGCAGCAGGATACCGAACGATTGAATCAGTTAATCAGTTCGATCCTGAATATTGCGCGCATGGAACAAAAAAAGATAGCACATGATTTTCATGCGGTATCTGCGCAGGACTTTTTTGAGCAATTGATTGAAGAAGCCCGGAGACAATTCAAGCTTGTCCCGGATCAAGTGCGAGTCATTGGGAAAACCGATAGCACCATCATTGCAGATCAGAACGCCATGCAAATTGTGATGAATAATTTGTTTGACAATGCAATTAAATATTCACAATCTCCGGTTCAGATTGATATTCATATATCACAGAATCTAAAATATGTAATTCTGTGCTTTCGGGATCACGGCATCGGTCTGCCGCCTCGTAAGCAGAAAAAGGTGTTTCAAAAATTCCATCGCATTCATGATAAAAACAGTCCCAATGTAAAAGGAACCGGACTGGGTTTGTATTGGGTTCGCGAAATTATTCGTTACCATCGCGGACGCATTACGGTTTCAAGCAAAGGACCGGGGCAGGGAACTGTATTCACCATCCAACTGCCGGTGCATCCCAATGTAAGCCGCCGCACGTTGAAAAAACTAAAACAGATGAGCAAGGGATAGTATGAGCGATCAACAACATATTCTGCTTGTGGAAGATGAGGACAGTCTGGCTCAGGGATTGATGTTCAACTTGAAGGAAGAAGGCTATTCTGTAACACGGGCCGCCGACGGCAGGGAGGCGATCCGTTTATTTCAGGATAATCAATATGATCTGATCATTCTTGATATTATGCTGCCCTATTATGACGGTTTTGAAATTGCTGCTATTGTGCGCAAGAGGCAACCACAAATCCCCATTCTCATGCTGACTGCACGCACCAGTCTGGACGATCGCATTCAGGGGCTGGAAAGCGGTGCGGATGATTATTTAACCAAGCCGTTTCATCTTAAAGAACTCTTGCTGCGCGTAAAAGGTATGCTGAAACGCAAACAGTGGTACCAGGATATGTCCGCCTCTCAACCGCTGGTGCGCTTTGGTGAAAATAAAGTCGATTTTAATAATTTGACTGCTGTGACGGGGGATACCTCGGTTCAGCTGACCCAGCACGAAGCCATGGTGCTGCGTTATTTGGTGGAACATGAAGGAAAAGTTGTTTCCAGACGCGAGCTGCTTGAAAATGTTTGGCATACCAATCCGGAGATAGAAACACGAACCGTTGATATTTTTATTATGCGGTTGCGTAAATATTTTGAGCCCAATCCTTCACGGCCGGTATTTTTTAAAAGTATCCGCAGCGCCGGATATATGTTTCAGAAGCAATAAAGGACTGCTTTTTTTAATCGCATTCAAGATCCCCTGCTATTTTTAAGAACCCCCTGTGCATTTTAAACAGAGGGTTTTTTGATAGGCAATTTACGGTAAACGAGACGGGAATATAAATTCGCGCGCCTTTTCAATTTCAGCATCTCCAAATGATTTGAATTCTATCTGGCTGAATTTGGAGAACACGCCTGTCATAAATTTTTCAAATGCTTTGTCAGACACCAGCGCCACACGGCCAAGATGTTCTTTGTATTTTTTGTAAAAATCAAATTCTTCAATATAGATATTAAAATCATATTTTTCCATCCTGGCTGCGTCCAAAAGTACATGGATTTTCTGATGACTGGTGCACAGGGATTCCAACTGATGAATGACCTGTTTGAATTCTTCCTCAGTCACCGTACTCCATAATGATAATTCAATGTGTCCGTCCGTTTCATGTACCACTTGATACATAAGCATTTCTCCCGATTTAATGAGCAGCTTCTTTACTATTATAACACAATTACCATCTGCTTTATTCATAAAATTATTGTAAAAATCTGTGTGTGGCACACTGTCTGCCAAAATGACGGCAACACACAACAAGTGGCACAAGCGTGACAAAATGACGTATTGATATATCTGCATGGCATAGTTATGTTATTGTTGAAAAAACAGTGGGTTAAAAAAATTTAAGGCTTTGGCATGCAAATTGTATATGTATAGAGTGAATATGTGGAAATAAAGACAATGATTTAATCAATAAAGGAGGTATACTATGTATCTCATTCGACGTAACCCAACAACTGATTTCAGCCGTTTTGTTGATCGTTTCCTCAATGAAACGTATGGAGATTATGAAGAAGACTCTGTAACCTGGGCGCCCCGTGTTGATGTCAAAGAAAATAAAGATGCTTACAAAATCATGGCCGATCTACCCGGTATGAGCAAAAAAGATATCAATATTTCCATTGATGAAAATGTGTTGACCATCAAAGGAGAGCGGAAAAGCCAGGAAAAGCAGGAAGAGGAAACTGCTACTGCGAGGAACGAAGCTTTGGTGCCTTTCAGCGTTCACTGAGACTTCCCAACAAGGTTGATGACAGCAAAGTCAAAGCGGAATACAAAGACGGTGTGCTGCAGTTAATTCTACCGAAAGCCGAGGAAGCCAAAACAAGACAAATTGAAATTCAGTAAGAGATAAATAAAGCCCCGTTTTCGGGGCTTTATTATTACCATATTCTTGATCGATTTTCCAGGGGAAAATACATCGACATTTCTGATTTAATATCAAACGCCTGATAAAATTCCTGCATAAAGAAAAAAGTTTTCTCCGGGTGACACGGAGGTGTCCATGTTGACCGGGTTTAGGGGGTTGGGCAACTCTGCGGCTGCAATTGTTACAAAGAGCATTAAAAAGGCTCCAATCCGGTTTCTTTGCGATTTCATCAATAGTCCTCTGTGTTTTCAGATTCGGGTTCCGAATTTATTTCATAATCATAATCATGATTCCATTCTGACGGCAGCCAGTCGATGTTCTGTAATTCCGGAATGCTTTGCAGCATTTCTTCATAAACATCTCCCAGATGATCGAGGGTTTCCTCAAATCGATCCGCCGCTTTTTCCAGCTCTTCTCCCCGTTTTTCCAGGGATTCGCCTTCTGATTCCATGTCCCGCTCCAGATCCTCTGCATCGTAATGCGGTGAAAGCAGTCTGAATACACGGCCGATTGCTTTCAAACCCAGGGCAGCGCCATCCAGACCGATTTCTATGCCCTGATCTTTGATGTCATGCAGCATTTCAAAAGAACAGTCGGCAAGCTCATAGTATTCTTGGGTCAGTTCGGTTTGTTTTTCATTTAGATGAATGGGAGTTTTGCCGTGATAGAGTTTGAAATCCTGGGTAATGACCAGTTCATCCTTTTCTTTTTCGTTTTCAATAAATAACTCACTTGCCCGGAAAAAGATATAAAGTTCGTTTTCGATCTCTAATTTTAGTTTGAGATCATCAAAGGTTACGTTTACGTGATTATCGGCCAGGACAAATCCTGACAGGCCTGGCACGACAATACAAAGCAGCAGAACAATTCGTCTCATGATAATTCCTCCTTAAGGTCCTATCTTAATACGCAGACATGACATGCATGTTTCACGGACACTGCCTCAGAAAGTATTAAAACGTGCCCGAGAGGGTCAATGTGTAATGACGAATGGGTTCAAGATTGCGTTCCATTTGAACATAATTGTAATTGAATAGATTGTTTACATCAACAGAAAGGGTGATCGGGTCTAAATGCCAGGAAACACGTGCGTTCATAACTTTTTGTGCGACCCGGTTATCCAATGGATAGACTTTGACCTTTTCAAAGCGTGATATATACCGGTAGTTCGCACCCACTTCAACGTCATGATAACGCCAATTCACGGCGGCTTTGGCTATGTGACGCGGTCTGTAAGCCAGTACATCGTTCAAATCCAGGTCCCGGGGATGCATTAATGTATACGAGAGTTCGACCATAATATTGCGATGCGCAAAGAATTTAAGCATGGATTCAATACCGGTGATACGGGCACGGGTGACGTTGATAAACTGAATAACCTGATTGGCATTCGGTTCCGGTTCGATCAGATCCCAGTAATCACTCCAGAATGCGGATACATCCAAATAAGCAAACGCCGCGGGCTGCCAGTTTAAGCCCAGATCATGCGACCAGGAGGTCTCGGATTTCAAACCGGGATTGGGAGTGATGCGCAATCCGGAATACACCGAATCGGAAAATCGTTCCGACATGGAAGCGGCCCTGAAGCCACGGCCGGAAGAGGTTCGCAATGTCAGGCTCGGCTGAACATGCCAGACCAGGCCGATTTTGGGACTCCATTTGGAATCCTCAAATCCTGTATCCACATAATGATAATCATAACGCGTGCCAACGGTGAGCTGTACAGTGGAAAGGAGATTTTGTTCGTTTTGAATGTACCCGGACAATGAATACTGATTATGATCCCCGACCAGGCCTGATTGAACGCGATCCAGGCTTTCTTCAGTACCCAGTATAAGCGCATGCTCATCTGTTATCTGCAGTTCCGTCTGAATTTCGGCTCCAAATTTTTGCGCGGTTGAGGAGGTTCGATTGTCATGAAACACATTTTTCCAGTAATTGCGAAAATAGGATAAGCGGGTTTTTAATGCCAGATTGGGGCGCAGCACCCAGCGGTGAAACAGGTTGGCTCCCAGTTTGTTGGAATCCACATAATCGCCGAGCGCCTCCGCATCCACTTTTCAGGGCATGTCGCTGGCTCTCCCACATTAACCCGTCTTCACGTCGACCGCCTTCCCAGTTCAGAGAGAGGGTGGCGTTCTGGTTTGAACTCCATTTCGAATGCAGTTTCAAAGAGGCATTGTGACGCAGGTATTCGCTGTTCTGGGCATAGCCCATGGATTCATGCCTTCCGGCCGCAGCAAAAACGGAAAGACGGTCATTCAACTGGCGACTGTAATCCACATCGATATTGTTGTACAGGCGAACGCGGTCTGACCACTGCCACAGTTCATGGCGCGGTTCGTCGTACGCTCCGGCTGATAGACGGGTATGCAGGATGGGTTGCGGCGAAATATCCTTGGTAATGATATTAATCACCCCGCCCAAGGCGCTTGAACCGTACAACGCCGATCCGGCTCCCTTGATAATCTCTACCCGTTCGATCTGGGTGGCGGGAACCAGATCCCATTTCAGATTGCCGGAATCCCCCGGCATGACCGGTACGCCGTCCACCAGAAGCAGCACCCGGCTTCCGGCGCCGTAATTGAATCCGGATGATCCCCGGATATTGATTTGGGTGCCGACAAAATTAACGCCGGAGGCATGCTGCAGCAGTTCGTTTGCATAATTGTTGTTAAAGCGCTGCACATCCCGGCGGGTCATCAGTCCAATGCTGGCGGGTGTGTCCTGGATGCTCTGACGACGTTTGTTGGCCGTGACCTCCAGTTCCGGTGTGTCCAAAATGACTGGAGACAGTTCAAACCGGATGCGTGTGGTTTGTGAAAGATGCACCTGTACGCGCACGGTATCCTGTCGATAGCCCATCATAACTGCGCGTACACGATACTCGCCTGCCGGGATCCGTTCTATGAGAAATGAGCCGTCACGACCGGAGGCGTCACCCATCACCGTGCCGGATAGCGTGACATTGACTCCCGGTAAAGGTTCGCCTGTTTCAACATCGTTTACTGTGCCTGCGATTTTGCCCGTGGGTACAGCCGAATTTAACAGCACGGGAATGATCAACAAAAGTATAAAACGCATGTGAAAAGCCCACTTTTAATTAAAGAACAGGTTTATATCGACCGGCTCAACCCAGCTTGTATCGGTTTCAATGGTTACAGCTGACGGCAGCACGCTGGTGGGTATATTCTTATAATAACCGGCTAGGCTCTCAAGCCCGACCGGTTTATCTTTTTTAACGAGCAGGGCGCCGACAAGATTGTAGGTGCCCGGTGGAAGTGACAGACTGTAAGAAGCGGATTTGAATCCGGCCTGAATCGGCAGACCGAATTCTATATCCAAAAGGCTTGTGGGCAGACCGCCTTGCGAGGCGGCAAGCGGCACGGATAAAGCAGACGGAGGCCACTCACCTTTGACGTTTAAAGTTCCACGAATGCCGCTGTTTGATGCCGGAGCCGCCCGGCTAAAGTCGGCATTGATATCAATTGACTCTACCACAGTGGTTGAAGAACCGATGTGCACCTGCCCCGGCGTAAAGTAATCGGACGTGGGAAAATAAATCCCGATAATGTTGGAGATCGACCAGGCCTGTCCTTGCTCCTTCCAGACCACTCCTACGGCTTCATAGGTTCCTTCTGGAGTATAAAACTCGTAGGTCGCAGAATCAGAAGACAAAGACAGGGAGGGCCCTGTGATAAGATCCGTCACGCCGGACGGTGGAAAATTGCGTACCGCCACAACCATAACCTTATCCGTCCCGGATGGCGGTTCATGACTGAAATATACCGTGCCAGTGAATCCGCTGTGCGTCGGCTCCAGTCCCGGATCAATATCACAGGACATGATGAACAGAATGGAACCTAATAGCAGAATTACTTTTTTCATAGTTTACCATCTTTTAAAAAGACAAAAAACGCCATTTCAATTCAAATTATTCCTGTAACCTGTCTTGTGATTCTTTATTTTCTCGGGTGGCGCTGACTAGATCAAACTCTTTTCCAAATTGGGATAAAAATTCGATTGAGAATGCGCGAAAAGTTACAGTAACCGGCAACAGAACAACAGAACCGATATACGGCAGAGCCAGCAATATAAACAAAAGACAGCAGGTTGCCAGTCCGGCCACTCCAATCAATAGGGCCACGCCCAGTGACAGCAACAGAACAAACAGTGCATAGAGGATAAAAGATCCAAAATGATCCCAGTGAATCTTTAAAAATCGGTTCCAGGCTTCAGAAGCGCGAATTCGGTGTTTGTACATGACAGGAATGACAAACGATTCCAGAAGCATTTTGACATAAAGAAACAAGATGACAATTAAAAAGAAAAACAGGGCTGTCTGCAGGATGAACAGAATCGGCACATGCTGTGCAAACGAATTCTCGCTGAAAACCACGGCTTTTTGCCAGATATGTCTCAGAAAGACCAAAACCACAAGCAGCACGATGGCGCTGAACCCCAGCCTCCACAAAAATAAAGAATTTGCCTCGGTTTTGTACTCTTTCCAGGGCGCTGAAACGTTAGCCCGGTTGTGCACCACATTATCCAGCAGCATGAATTTACCCCGAGAGCTCAGCCACAGAAATACCAAAAACAATGCAAGGGCAAGTACAGCGATCATCATTGCAAAAAAGAACCAGCCCGGATGCTCCTGCAGCCAGGACCAGGCTTCATAGGGCCAGTTCACCACATTGCTGAATTTAAAATTGTCCATGCCGTCCCGGGCGCCTCCTCCTCCGCCACCGTTGCTGCTGTCCACTAAACCGGCAAGAAAAGCGGTAAAGCCAAGTTTGAACCATACTTCAATATTGAACGGCTGAAACAAAATGGATTTCATTCGGTTCCAGGCCCGGGTCAGGGGAGTTGAATACTCTATGGACATAGTAGCCTCCTCTCATAGGATAGGGTATAGTAGTATGCATTCAGAGCTTCTTTAATATACGAATTCAACTGAAAAGGATTCAATACTTTTATTAAAATACAGTCATTATATGCAATATTTTCATTTAATCATCGTTTGTTCTATAAAGATGGGAGGTTGTCATGATACGATTGTTGATTTTATTGATAGGGTTTTGGTTTTCTACTGCTGCTTTAGCAGAACCGGTGTACGTGGTGTTGTTTATGCATAATGAAGACGGCGTGCTGGCGGATCTCGATCAACCGGGAACCCGCGCCAGTTATATGCGTCATCGCCGGGAATTGGTCGAGTTTGCAGATACACTGGCGCATCACCATGTGCCCTTTTGCTGGCAGAGCGACTTTAAATTTTTGCAGGCGATTTTAAAATATGATACACCGGCAGTCATGGATTCCACGGACGGTAAGAACCTGGCCCGTTATCTTGCGGAAAATTGCGGTATCACGGTGGAGGCGCATTCTCATGAAAATTATGGTTACAATTATGCGGATGTGGCACATCTGATCGACTCTCTCGGTGTAACTCCCACAGATGTTGTCGGAGGACATGTGTGGGATCCTTACCTGGCCAATTATGCAGATTGGGAGCGGTTTCGCACCCCCCTGCAGGGAAGTATGTATCCGCATGCCCAGTGGGACGGGCGACTGCTAATAGGTTCCGCCACGCCCGGGCACAGCAGTGATCCGGTTCCGTCCGGAGTCTGGCGTCCTCTGGATAAATACAACTTTTGGACAGATGATCCGCAGGGAAATATTATTTGTATCGGACAATATAAAAACGATCTTGAAGGGGTTGAAGAACTTGTTCAGATCAAACAAAGCGGCGCAGTTTCGGATAATGAAATCCTCACCTGCGCCGTTTTCTCTCCCCAGTCTGCAAATCCGGATTTTACTCAAGACTATGTACAAACCACCCTGACCCCACTTTTAAATTTACAAGACCAGGGAAAAATCAAGCTCGTGACCTTTACAGACGTGGTGGATATCTGGGATTCGAAATACAATGCCAGGGCGCACATATACAATCCCCCGCCGGATTCCGTGCCGCAGGAATTTAGCGTACGAATTCCATCGGATGCGGGGGAGATAAAGGTATCTATGCGTTAATTCGTAAACCTCAAACTCCCAGATATGGAGACGGCGCGCCCGTCGTAGTTCAGGTGTCCGGCGGCTGGAATGGAGCGACCGATTTCAATGATTTTGCGGTTCACAAGCATGGTTTTATCGAAGTGCTGTTTAATTTTCCCGGCGCCGGCATTCCGGCACAGCGCAGCGGCGGAACGTATGATGACCGGGGTTCGCATTGTATGCGTGCTTTGCGGGATGTGATGCAGTTTGCCATGGGGAGGCAGACGGATTCTTATGGCTATAAACTGGATGCGATGCTGGATGTGCAGCCGCTGTATTCAAACGCAGGACTGTGCGGCTGGTCCAACGGAGGCAACGCGACCATCACCACGGCCGGGGCCTGGGGGGATTCTCTGCCCGGTCTGGCCTGGATTGTCAATTGGGAGTCTCCGGTTGGTGACGGCATGCCGACGGTCGATGCGGGACGGAAGAATTGCTTAAATCCGGCGTATAATCCGGATACCGGCGGGTTTGACTGGTCCCAGCTTGCCTATTGTGATACATTAACACCATCAGAGGGGTATACCGGAGGATTGTATTTTGATATTGATCAAGACGGTAGGTATGACAGCAACACATCTGATTTTAAAGTTCCGGTCTATGTGTACAAAAACAAGCTGTACTATTCCGTTCAAATGCGGGATGCTGCACAGGCAAAGGGGATATCCTGTTCGCCGGAAACAGCCGCGCCGGGATTGACGGAATCATTCTGGTTGTGGCGCAACGGAGAGAACTGGATTCAATCCGCTGTACAGGCCAATCCGGATTTAATGTTCATCGTTGAAGCGGGCGATCAGGATCATGTTCAGGGTGCACCGGATCACCCGCATATACTGGTACAGACCAATGGCTTTCTTGCGGCCGGGGGCCGGTTTGTCAGGTTGAATCCGGATCGCAGTTACGTTCGGGAGATAACGGGCGGTCCGGTTCCTTCCGCCTCTGATAATGATGCGTTTGTTGTTTATGATCGTGTGTCCATACGAAACGCGCTGCAGCCGCGTGCTGATGTTTCCATGCTGTCCGGTGTCACGGCGGCCTTGTGTGAAATAGCCGACCGAACATTTTATAATGATGTGCGCCCGAATTTAACGGATTTAACGACCGTGAATTCAACGCCGTCCCGCCCGGATCAGTTTTATCTGGAACCCAATTATCCGAATCCGTTCAATTCCCGGACCACCATACGGTTTTCACTGGCTGCAGCATCAGAGGTTGAATTAACTGTTTATGACATACAGGGCCGAATGGTGACAATATTGAAAAGGGAATATCTTGCTGCCGGATCGCACTCGGTCGTGTGGAATGCGGAATCCCTGGCTTCCGGTATGTATCTTCTCAAGCTGAGAGCAGGCACAAACTACCGGCTTGAGAAAATGAGCCTGGTAAAATAAGGTGTTATAAATAATACAATACGGTGATCTGCAAACGGGTTGGATTTAATATCAAGGTATACGTATGCTGTGGCATCCGGGCATGAGCAATAGCAAAAATCCAGAATCTTTGTTTATAACACAATCAGTGATCTTGCTGAAGGGTCTGAACAAGAAAATCCCCTGATCCTTACAGATCAGGGGATTTTCCAGGCTTTATAACTTTGTTACATTTTTTGCTTGTAATCCCTTGGGACTTTCTTCAACTTCGAACTCGACTTGATCGCCTTCGTCCAGAGTTTTAAAGCCATCCGATTCAATAGCTTTGTAATGCACAAACACGTCATCACCTTCTTCACGGGAGATGAATCCATAGCCTTTGGAGCTGTTAAACCACTTTACAGTTCCTGTTTCCATTAGACAAACCTTTCCTTTAAAAAAACAAAACCTTTATCTCTGAACTTGGCCCAAGAAAAGTCCGAAATACTCGAAGAAGTTTGTTTTACATGATTTGAAAAAATTTTTTCAAACTGTGGTAAAACAAGGGAAAGACAGAGATCCTTAGTTGACAGGAAAACTTACAAAATAATAAAATAAAACGCAACAATTTTTATGACAAAATATTACATTTATCTGGTTTGCAGCCAGCTGTCCAAATGGGCTGCGCAACCCGAATTTTATGGTAGAGAAAAACCTGGTGCTTTAAAAAGGAAATTTATATATTGTTTTAATTTTAACCTTTGAAAGGAAAACATATGAAAATTTATCTACTCACACTGATGATTTCAGTCGTTTTTTGGGCCTGTTCCAGCCAATCGGTTTCCGAAAAACAGCCTGTTATATTGGATACAGATGCCAATAACGAACTGGACGATCAGCATGCAATCGCTTATTTGCTGTTCAATGGAGATGAATTTGAGGTGGAAGGAATTACTGTAAACCGCACAAATAATGGAGGGGATATACACGAGCAGGCGCAGGAGGCTCAGCGCGTGGTCCGGTTATGCAGTTTGCAGGGTGTTGTTTCTGTCACAAAAGGTGCGGACGGCTCATTTACAGAAATCCGGGATCAACTGGATCAGCCGGATTTTGACGGTGCTGATGCTGTTAATCTGATCATTGAAAAAGCACATGAAATAAAGGGCCGGAAGCTATTATTGCTTCCTGTTGGCAAACTCACCAATATTGCGCTTGCCCTGGAGAAAGATCCTGCTATTATTCCAAAGGTTAAGGTATTGTGGCTGGGATCAAATTATCCGAAGCCCGGAGAATATAATCAGGTAAACGATGAACCATCTGTTAATGCCGTACTGGAGAGCCGTGTCGAATTTGAAATTGTCCTTGTGCGTTACAATGAACCGTCCGGAACGGATGCAGTGCGGGCAACTCTGGAAGAAATTCGAACCAATATGCCGGGAGCAGGTCCGGAAATAGCAGAGCCGGTGACAGGCCGGCACGGTGGAGAGTTTACTTGTTTTGGTGATTATTCGGTGGATTTATTCGAGCACATTGATTTACACGGAGAACCGCCGTCCCGCGCCCTGTTTGATATGGCTGCGGTAGCGATCGCCAAGAATCCTGCATGGGCACAACCGGATACCATTCCCGCCCCCATTCTGGTAAATGGAGAGTGGCAGGAGCGTCCGAATAATGATCGTAAAATTGTGATCTGGGAACAATTTGACCGTGAAGCGATAATGACTGATTTCTATGACACTATGGAAAATTATCAGTTAATTGAATAGGTTAGACCGTACAATAAATCAACCGGATTAACGGCTCCTGCAACGTTCGACTGCATTTTTCCATGCTTTAAGCTTTGCCAGTCTGTGACGCTGGGCCATGTTCGGTGTGAACTGACGCTCCACTTTTCTGATTGATTCAATATCAGATGTCGTCCAAAAATTTGCACCCAGTCCGGCCAGAAAAGCGGCTCCCATGGCTGTGGTCTCGATAATTTGCGGGCGCTCTACGGTGATATTCAAGAGATCAGCCTGGAATTGCATTAAAAAATCATTGGCTGCGGCGCCGCCGTCCACCCGGAGCTCTTTGATTTGCAGATGCGCGTCTGCTGCCATGGACTGCATGACGTCCCAGCTCTGATATGCAATAGATTCCAGTCCGGCACGCACAATATGTTCGCGGCTTGCGCCGCGGGTCAGGCCGGTAATGATGCCGCGGGCGTCTGAATCCCAATGCGGTGCGCCGAGACCGACAAAGGCCGGCACCAGGACCACCCCGTTGGTATCCTGAATAGTATCTGATAGTTCCCCGGTTTCTGCAGCGGATTCGATCAAAGCGATATCGCGCATCCATTGAACCACCGCCCCCGCCATGAACACAGACCCTTCCAGAGCATAACAGGGGGTTCCTTTGGCGTCACAGGCCAGGGTGGTGAGCAATTGATGCCCGGATTCGATGGGCTGCTCGCCGGTGTTCATCACAATAAAACATCCGGTGCCGTATGTGTTTTTGATCAAACCGGGCTCCCAGCAGTTCTGGCCGTAAAGCGCGGCCTGCTGATCACCGGCCACACCGGTGATCGGAATATCCGAAAGTTCAGGCAGTTCGGATTTTCCAAACTCGGCGGAAGAGTTCAACACCTCCGGCAGACATTCATGCGGAATGTCCAGTGTTTCCAGCAGTTCATTATCCCATGTTTTGTCGTATATATTGTACAGCAGCGTGCGCGATGCGTTGGTCATATCGGTCACATGCTGCTCTCCGCCGGTCAGCTTGTAGATCAGCCAGCTGTCAATGGTGCCGAAACAGATTTCTCCCTTTGCCGCACGCTCGCGTGTTCCGGGGAGATGGTCAAACAACCATTTCAATTTTGTACCGGAGAAATAAGCGTCCAGGATCAGTCCGGTGCGTTCCCGAAAAAGCGGTTCCAATCCCTGTTCTTTCAGCTGGGTGCACATGCCGCTCGTACGACGGCACTGCCAGACGATAGCATGATACAGCGGTTCTCCGGTTTCACGATCCCACAATACCGTGGTTTCCCTCTGATTGGTGATCCCGATGGCGGTTATCTCATTTGCGCTGGTAGCGGTATCTGAGAGAATTTGTTTGATCAGGTTGCGGGTAACCGTCCAGATTTCCTGTGCATCGTGTTCTACCCAGCCGCTCTGGGGATAGAACTGCTTAAATTCAGAGTAAACGCTGTTTACCAGGGTGCCGCTCTGATCCAGCAGCAGAACAGTCGTGCCGGTGGTACCCTGGTCAATGGTTAAAATATAGGACGGCATATTGTTCTCCCTAATTTATTCTCTTGTGTTCCAATATAGAAACAATTTTATCGACCGTCAACCTGAAAATTTTAGAAAATTGCGGGATGAAACGATCAGGATTGGGTATTTCGTCTGAGCAGAAATGCGAACAGGAGGGCAAAACTCAAATTAAACGCCAGCAGCCAGAACAGATGCGGGATGATCATGTGCAGACCATGACCGTAACTGATGAGCTGATGAAAGGCCCGCAATGCAATGCCGGACGGTAGAATCCGGGCAATCACAGCCATCCAGCCGGGAACAATTTCGATCGGCCACCAGCATCCACTCAACGCGGCCATCCCGAGAGCTGTCATCAGGGCAATGCCGTTCAGCTGTTCCCGCCGCTTGACCAGCATGGCCAGGGTTAATCCCATGGCCGCGCAGCAGGCCGCGAATACCAGCGCCAACAGAATGACAGCGGCAAGGGATGGTCCGTAATGGATGTCAAAGAGGAAACGCCCGGCAGCGATCAGGATAATCATTTGTATCAATCCGATCAGCGTTGTTCCGGTCCATTTCCCCAGGAAAAATTGATTTTCAGAGATCGGCGACAGGCGTATGCGGCTCAGCATACCCTTTTCGCGTTCTTCCATCAGAATTTCGCCGGCATAGATGAATACAATGATCAGTGTGAACATGATAATGTTGGCCGGAACCTGATGATTGTATCCGCTGGGAATGATTTTGTATTTGCCGGAATATTCAGAATGCAGCGAAACCAGCGAGGCTCGTCTGTCCAGTTGCTCGAACTGGTTTGCCGCCGGCTCGGTGTTTTGCAGCTCCAGTCTGGCAAGATCGGCCATCAGACGCATCGTCGCTTTTCTCAGCGCCATTTCAGCCGTAGCTTCTGCTTCCTGATTGGTTCCCGATTTGGTGACAAAGGGCAGTTCGACCGGTTTATTGGCGAGCACCCGGGCGGAAAACGAATCCGGGATGGTGAGAAAACGCACATTGATAGAGGAAGGAAAGGAATCCTGTAGATGAATTTGTAGATTTTCACTGCTCAGATGTTCAAGCAATCGTTGGGAAAGCAGGCCGTCATCCTGATTCCAAACCTGAAGATCAGCTTTGGCGTCTTTTGGGCTTGAATTTGAACGAAAGGAATTGCCAAAGATCAGGATATAGAACAGGGGAATTAAAAGCATCCAGATGACCGCCGATTTGTCGCGAATCACCAGGCGAAGCGTGTTAATGATCAGGGCATAGACTTTCATGACATTACCTTTTTGCGCTGAACCGGCAGGGCAATGAGCATGGACAACACAGCAATTGCTGCCAATACAATAAGGTGAGTGTGTATGGCGGCAAATCCGGTTTCCCGGAAAAACAGAACCTGAATGCCATCGGTGCCCCAATAGACCGGTGAAATGACGGCGATTGATTTAACAAACCCCGGAAGGCTCCCCAGCGGAATCATACCGCCGCCCACCACACTGAAAAAAATGATAACGGCGGGCAGGACTGAATTGGCAATATTGCGCCGCGTGACAAAGGCATGCAGCAGTCCGATGAGTCCCGCGGATGCGGCGGCGATGACCAGAGTCAGTACAATGAACGGCACGATGGAATGTGCCGGACAGCGGAATCCGAAAAACAGAAAGGCCACTCCCCAAACCAGTCCAAAAGCGATGAGGGCGGAGAAAAACAGATAGAGTTGTTTGGAGATCAAATAATGAGACGGTGATGCCGGTGCAACCAGGATGCGGTGCAGGGTTTTATTTTCGCGCTCTTTTAGCTGCTGGGACGCAACGGAATTTAAAATGAACAGCAGCATCATTGTGGATATTCCGCTTAAAAAATACGCAAATAAAGAAGCGCCCTTAAACCGCTCTTCTTGCGGGCGAGCCTCTTGTTTGTCAATGCTGATCGGAGAGTTGAATATCCGGGCGCCGCCGCGTTTCATCAGTTGATTGATCGCCACGGCAATGGCTGAAATTTGCGCATCCGATGGTTCATCGGTATCCATTTGTTCACGGATCATGGCGAGCGGTTCTGAAGCAATGTGCACCAGCCGGTCCGCGCCTTGGGTTAAAATGGAGAGCGCTTCTTCTGCAATTTTGGGTCCAAAGGCCTGAGCCGGATTTTTGATCAATTGCAGGTCTACGGGGTTTTGATTCAAAAGGGAATCAGCAAATCCTTTGGGGATGATCAACAAAGCGGAGGCTTTGTCCTGACGGACGCGCTCCCGACCTTTTTCTTCTGTGATCTGCTCGATCTCGAACAGATTTTTTAGTTCACCCTGAGCAAAGGCGGATTTCAGGAAGCGGCTTGCCAGACTGCTGTCGTGATCGGCGATGACCAGAGTGGATCGCGGCATGACAGAGTCCTGACTGTCCCCGCTGTTGAATACCAGGTTCATAAGCAGCGCCAGCACCAGCGGCATACTGATGAGCAGAATAAACCCCCACGGGTTTTTCCCGAGACTCTGCAAATCTTTGTAAAACAGTTTCCGGATCAATCGCGCAGCTCCCGTCCCGTGAGTTTGATAAACACGGAATCCAGACTGGGTTCTTTGATCTGCAGGCTGTTCATGGAAAAACCGGTCCTGATCAAAGCCTCGATAAATTCACCTTCACCCACTTGCGACGGCAGTGTAAAGATGACGGCCTCATTTTGCAGATTTTCCACCCCCACCGTTGGATAGTTTGACTTTATCTTTTTCAGGAGCGCCGGATCCGACGAGTCCATCAATTGGATCAAAGTGTTTTCTCCCACGATGTTCCTGAGCTCCTCCTTTGTACCGGTGGCAAGCAACTTTCCGTGATCCATGATTGCAATCCGGTCACACAGCTTGTCCGCTTCATCCAGATAGTGAGTGGTATACAGGATCGTGGTGCCTTTTTGAGCGATCTGCTGAACCGTGTCCAGCATATTATAGCGTGCCTGGGGATCAATGCCCACCGTCGGTTCGTCAAGCAAAAGCAGTTCCGGCTCGTGAACCATACCCGCTGCCATGTTCAGCCGCCGTTTCATACCTCCGGAATAGGTCTTTACCGGATCTTTGGCCCGGTCACTCAGGCCGAACAGCTCCAATAGTTCATCAATGCGTTTGCGCAGCGGTTTGCCGGACAGGTCATACAGTCCGCCCCAAAACGTCAGGTTGTCCAGTGCGGTCAGGTCTTCGTACAAGGCAATTTCCTGCGGAACCACACCCAGTTTTTTCCGAAGGTGGCGTTTGTTGGCTAAAAGCTCCTGGTCATTCAAGTAAATGGCGCCCCGGTCGGGTTTGAGCAATGAACAGATCATCTGTATGGTTGTTGTTTTTCCCGCTCCGTTGGGTCCCAGGAACCCAAAAATTTCTCCGGCCGTCACCTCGAACGAAATGTGGTCAACCGCCATGAGTTGGCCAAACTGCTTGGTTAACTGATCGACTCTGAGCATAATGCACCGTTTTGAATGATTGTTTTGATCCAAACAACCTTACGAATTAAAAGGCCGGGTGTTACAAAAAAAAAGCGGGCTATAACATCCCGCTCTTTTATGAATCGATTATGTGCCCATTGTCCAGCTGGACAAGTATTCTTTTTGCTCTTCGGTCAATTCGTCAATTTGAATGCCCATGGCTTCCAGTTTCAGGCGCGCTACCCAGTCTTCAATAGAGGCCGGTACATTGTGAACCTGAACATCAAGGTTACCGTCATTTTGCACAACCCATTCCGTTGCCAGCGCCTGGGTGGCAAAACTCATGTCCATAACTGAGGCGGGATGTCCTTCCGCGGCGGCAAGATTGATCAGCCGGCCGTCCGCCAGCAAAAAGACCCGGTTGCCGTTTTCAAGCACGTATTCATCCACCTGAGGACGAACCTCGCGTGGACCTTTTTTTGCAATTTTTTTCAGACCATCAATATCGATTTCCACATTAAAGTGCCCTGAATTGGCCACAATGGCGCCGTCTTTCATGAGTTTCATATGTTCGGCGCGGATCACATGGATATCGCCGGTCAATGTGCAGAACAGATCCCCGATTTTTGCCGCTTTTTCGATGGGCATAACGCGGAATCCGTCCATCGCCGCTTCCAGGGCGCGGATCGGGTCCACTTCAACGACGATAATATTAGAGCCCATGCCCCGGCAGCGCATGGCAAAACCGCGGCCGCACCAGCCGTAACCGCCCACAACCACGTTTTTCCCGGCCAGCAGGATATCGGTTGCGCGGATAATGCCGTCCACCGTAGACTGTCCGGTACCGTATCGGTTGTCAAACATATTTTTGGTCATGGCATCGTTCACCGCAATGACAGGAAATTTAAGCGCGCCGTCGTTCGCCATAGCCCGCAGGCGAATCACTCCGGTAGTGGTTTCTTCCATGCTGCCGATAATTTTGGCACTCATTTCCGGATAATCACTGTGAATATTGGACACCAGGTCAGCACCGTCGTCCATGGTTACAACCGGACCATGTTCAATGGCTGCACGCAAATGTTCGTAATAGGTTTTGTGATCTTCACCCTTGATGGCAAATACCGGAATTTCGTAATCCTTGACCAGAGATGCGGCAACGTCGTCCTGGGTGGACAAGGGATTGGATGCACAAAGCACCACATCCGCACCGCCGGCCTTTAATGTTCGGGCCAGGTTCGCTGTTTCGGCTGTGATGTGCAGACAAGCCGACATTTTGCGGCCTTTTAACGGCTGTTCTTCGGCAAACCGTTCCCGCACTTTTTGCAGAACCGGCATATCATTGTCGGCCCATTCTATCCGCACCTTGCCTTTAGATGCGAGCTTTATATCTTTGATATCGTATTGCACATATCCTCCATATGTTAAAAATGAATTTTATTTAAACGCATCTATTTTATCGGTTTTTTCCCAGGTAAACTCATCACCGTCGCGGCCGAAATGACCATAGGCTGCGGTTTTTCTATAGATCGGGCGCCTCAGATCGAGCATGCTGATAATTCCTCGCGGTGTCAGATCAAAGTTATCCCGAACCCTTTTGCTGATCTCGGCGTCGTCGGCTTTACCGGTTGCAAATGTATCCACCAGCACAGACACCGGTTCGGCGACCCCGATCGCATACGCCAGCTGGATTTCGCATCGTTTTGCCATACCCGCGGCGACAATGTTTTTAGCCACGTATCGGGCCGCATAAGCCGCTGACCGGTCGACTTTGGACGGATCTTTACCGGAAAATGCGCCGCCGCCGTGACGTCCGTATCCGCCGTAAGTATCCACAATAATTTTACGTCCGGTGAGTCCGGCGTCGCCCTGTGGTCCGCCGATTACAAAACGTCCGGTCGGATTGATATGGAAAACAGGGCCGTTTTGGGGCAGCATCTTTTCCGGCAGTACCGGCAAAATGACGTGTTCAATGATTTCTTTGCGTATTTTTTCCTGAGTGACATCAGGATTGTGCTGAGTGGAAATGACAACGGTATCTATTTCCACAGGTTTGTCGTCTACATATTTAACGGTAACCTGTGATTTTCCGTCAGGACGTAAAAAATCAAGTTCTCTGCGTTTTCGCACCGTAGCGAGCCGTTTGGTCAACTGATGCGCCAACTGGATCGGCATCGGCATGAGTTCGGGCGTTTCATCACAGGCGTATCCAAACATCATACCCTGATCGCCGGCGCCTTCCCGGTCCACGCCCATGGCGATATCACCCGACTGCTGATCGATACTGGTCAGAACAGCGCAGGTTTGATAGTCAAATCCATATGCGGCATCTATATATCCGATTTTTTTAACGGTATCGCGCGTAACCTCTGGAATATCAACATAAGTGGACGTGGTGATTTCACCGCCGACCAGAACCAGGCCGGTTGTTACAAACGTCTCACAGGCCACGCGCCCGCGCGGGTCTTCTTCAAAAACCGCGTCCAGTACTGCATCTGATACTTGATCCGCTATTTTGTCCGGATGTCCTTCTGTTACCGATTCTGAAGTGAAAAGCATATACTGGTCTCCTCTATTATGATAAAAACTCGAATAATTTTTTGTTAGTTTGATGATAATACCAACAATTTATTTCTTTTGCTTAAATATCTTGTTAATCGCTGTTGGCCAGTTTAATAAACATGAGGTCACGAAACTTTTTGCTGAATACCATCTGAAGGTATTCGAGTGTTTCCCGGCCGGTGCTGAAACTCATGGCTTTTTCGGCCAAATTACTGCATTCGGCAAAATCCACCCGTCTGATAATATCTTTAACCGCCAGCAAAGAAACCGGACTGACGCTGAATTCATCCAGTCCCAGTCCAAGAAGCACCATGGTTGCCAATGGATCACTTGCCATTTCTCCGCACATCCCAACCCAGGCTCCTTCTTCATGACCTTTTTTAATAATATCACTAATCAGACGTAAGACCGCTGGATTGAACGGCTGATACATATAAGAGATGTTTTCATTACCGCGATCCACTGCAATGGTGTATTGTACCAGATCGTTGGTTCCGATGCTCAAAAAGTCGCATTCCCGCGCCAACAGATCAGCAATGATTGCAGAAGAAGGGACTTCGATCATCACGCCTATGGGTATATGATCAGCGACTTGCATAGTTTCACTTTTTAATTCCTGTTTCACTTCTTCCGTGGTCTGCAGGCAATAGCGCAATTCGTGCATACAGGAAATCATGGGAAACATGAGCTTAATATTGCCGTACGCACTGGCTCTGAGAATGGCGCGCAATTGTGTGCGGAACAATTCTTTTCCGACGTCGCTGTACAAACGCGCGCCCCGTAATCCCAGAAACGGGTTTTTCTCGGCGGGCAGGTCTATGCTCTGCGGCGGCTTGTCGCCGCCCAGGTCAAACGTGCGGATAATGAGCGGCTGCCCGTTTAGTTTTTGAGCGATTCGTTTGTATTCTTTAACTGATATTCTTCAGACGGCAGTTGCCGGTCTGCAAGAAAGAGATATTCCGTCCGGTACAGACCAATGCCGTTGCCACCGTTTTCAATCACGCTATCGACTTCGGACGGAAATTCGATATTCGAGGCAACTTCAATGTCCTTGCCATCCTTTGTGCGCGGGGGCAGTGAACGCACCTGCTCGAGTTTTTTCTCGAATTTTTGATAATCCGCGAGACGCTTTTCATAGAGTTTTCGGGTTTTAGAATTCGGGTTCACGATCAGCAACCCGGCGTTGCCGTCAATGATGACCCAATCCCCGTCAGAAATGGAATCACCGGCGTTGTGCAGCGCCACAACAGCGGGTACATTCATGGAACGCGCGACAATAGTGGCATGTGAAGTCCGCCCGCCAAAGTCCATGCGCAAATCCCAACACTTTGTCTGTTTCCAGACTGACCGTATCCGAGGGTGTGAGTTCTTTGGCAAATATCACGGCCGGCTCTTTCAACCGATTAAAGTATACGGGATGATGTCCCTGGATATGCCGGATCACCCGGCATTTCAAATCATACAGATCCGCGGCCCGCGCCCGAAAATATTCATCCTCCATCTCGGCAACCTGAGCTTCGAATCGCTCCATCACATCTTTAAAGGCATGGTCAGCGCTTTTCCGCTTTTCACGAATTCCCTTTTCAGTACCCTCGATGACCATCGGATCATCGAGCATGGTTTGGTGTACCTGGAAAATTTTTGCGCTTTCTTTACTCAGCGAGCGCTTTGATTTTTTGACCAGCCCGTCCAGTTCTGACTTTGCTTTTTGCAGCGCCTGATGGTAGCGCTCCAGTTCTGACTTTATCTCCGATTCATCAATCGTGCGTGGCTCTACATCCAGTACATTTCCGCCGATAGAAAAGATCTTTCCAATTGCGATACCGGGCGAGGCCGGAACACCGTGGAACACCTTTTCACTATTTGCCGATTTTTGAGGTGACATTAGCTATGATTCCATTCTTCTTTATTTTCTAATTCATCGAAAATTCCTTCAAGCGCTTCCAAAGCGTCTGTTTCATCATCTCCTTTGATTTGCAGTTCCACTTTAGAACCCTGACTGGCCTCGAGCATCAATATACCCATGATGCTTTTGGCGTTGATTTGGTCCCCCTCTTTTGAAAGAAATATATCAGAAGAGAACTGGGATGCGGTTTCAACAATGAGGCGCGCGGGCCTTGCATGAATACCATAGGCGTTTTTGATGGTAAATGATTTTTTAATCATGTGATCTATATCCTTATCTATATCCAAAAAAATAGCCATCCAATGATCAAACTTGAGGCTATGATGATCAAAATAATAATATTGACGGATATGCTTTTTTTAATCAACACATAACCCGCTACAAGTGAAACGACAAACGATATAAATACAGAATCACCCTGGATCAGACTCCAGTGTGATGCGGCGATGATTAATAATCCCGCCACCAACAAGGCGGCCGCTTTTACCCAAATGATGTATTTGTTCATTTTTTCAAATGAAATGTGCTGCACCACACTGAAACCGTATTTATAACCGGAGAGCAGACCTTTGGTGCGCACATAGAGATGCGGTATATTGTAAAGAATTAGGTAGACAACCGCACCCAGGTATCCGACTGTGAGTGCAATTAAAACACCCAGACTCGCTGCAAAGGGCTTGATACTGTCCCAGAACAGTCGATCACCCATAACTCCCAGCGGTCCGGTCATTCGTTCCTTGAACATGTTGATATCACTCACCTGATCAATATCGTTGTTGACCGAGTTTTCCTCTTCTTTGGCAATGGCACCCAAAGCAAAGCTGGCAAAATAAGGGTGCGCATTAAAAAAACTCAAATGCCGGCGCAAGAACTGGTCTCTTTTGTCCTCATCCGTGTAAAGACGTTTGGCCACCGGGATGGCGCAAAAACAAAAGCCGATACCGATCATGGATTCGTAATTCCACACACCCTGTATAAACAAGCATCTGAATAATATGGAGATCAGGTCTCTGTATGTCAATGTTTTCGGTGTCACAGATAAAAAAACAGCGCTCCCATCAAGAGTCCGAGGATTACCAACCATTTATATTTGTTCTTACGAAGCACCATATTTAATAAAAAAGCGCAACCGGCTCCAAGCAATGCTCCGCCCACGGGTTTAAAGACGGGATCATAGCGGAGTGGAATCTGCTGGATAATGGTTGTCAGCGGATAATACAAAACAGCAATCGCGGTCAGGGTCAGGCCGAATCCGAGAATAAAAGCCAGGAACAAACCGGAATACTGGGCGATGGCTACATTTCTAATATTTATGGTTTTATGTTCAATCAAATGATCATATGTTTTTACATTAATGGATCGCATTTTTTTTACAAGCAGGCCTCCGACGATGCTCATACCGAGAGCGATGGCCAGGGATATCGTGAGTACAAGGGAAAGGCGCGGAGACACACGGAGGATCAGAACAGCCAAAGCCGCGGCAACCACTGCACCTACGTTGCCTTCTGAAAAAGTTGCGGCGCCGACCGGCAACTCGCAAATATAAACCAGTTCCATCAACATGCCGAATAAAAAGGCGACAGGTGCGTTTCCCAAAATCAATCCGGCGACGGTGCAGGCGACCAGAGGCCTGGAGATCATGATCTGCAAGGCTGCTGTCGTGTCCAGGGCAACGATCCCGCCCCACAGGCTTACCAGTAAAATTTCAGGCCACATTCTTTTTTCCTCCAAAATAAACACTATATTAAAGAATTTCCACCAAAGAATCAACCAAAAAAGAGAGAGCGGGGGATATTGGCAGGATTCTTGAAACTTTTAGGGGGGCTTGCGTATTAAACAACGGAACACAGTCGAATGAAAACGTTTCAAAAGCGAGGACCAGGATGCGTTTGTTTTTTCTATTATGTTTCATCGCGGGTACCCTGTTTGCGCAGGACGATCATCTGATTGAATTTGAAATCAAAGATCAATTCGATCGTTTGCATACCCATCATGAATTACAGGACAGCGTCGCGATCCTGATCGGCAGCGGTCGACCCGGCTCCAAATACAATATGCAATGGGGAAATCAACTGGGACGCAGATTAGAGGAAAACGGGTTGTTTGAGAAAGTCATATTTGTCGCTCACGCCGATCTTCGGGGGGTGCCCGGATTCCTGAAAGGGTTTGTAACGTCAAAATTTCCGCAGGATAAACAAAAATGGACGCTGATGGATTGGGATGGCGTGCTTGCTCAGGCGTATCAGTATAATCCCAAGACATCCAATATTCTGGTGTTCAACCGCAACGGCGTATTGGTCGAGCACATGACAGGCCTTGAACCCACAAACACCGACATTGATACGTTATATCAAATTATCAAACCACTGGCGGAAAAACAACCGCATTAGCTGCGCCGGTAATGGTTGGTGATCGGCATCCGCCGGTCCTTGCCAAACGACATCGACGTGATTTTAATGCCCGGAGCGGCCTGACGACGCTTGTACTCGTTTCGATCCACCAACGCGGTAATGCGGGTGACGGTTTCCGGGTCATGTCCCGCCTCGATGATTTCCCGGGCTCCCATAGAGTGTTCGATATAGAGTCTGAGTATTTCGTCCAGCTCATCATAGGGCGGTAAAGAGTCCTGATCCTGCTGGTCCGGCTTGAGTTCGGCGGACGGCTGTTTGTTCATGATTTCATTCGGGATAAAATCAAACCCCGCTTTTGCATTGCGGTATTTCGCCAGCCTGTAGACTCTTCCTTTTTTCACGTCCATCAGCGGAGCAAATCCTCCGACCATGTCGCCGTATATGGTGCAATACCCGACACTCAGCTCGCTTTTGTTACCGGTGGCCAGAGCCAGCCAGCCGAATTTATTGGAAAGCGCCATAACCAGATTACCCCGAATACGCGCCTGCAGGTTCTCCTCAGTTACATCTTCCGCAAGATTTGAAAACACAGGTTTCAATAACTCGATGACAGAATCAAAGACTGAGCGGATTGGCAGTGTAATCGACTCAAGACCCATATTACGGCATAATAGTTCAGAGTCATCCACACTGCCGCGCGTGCTGTACTGCGACGGCATGATCACCGGATGCACATGTTCGCTGCCCAGCGCATCAACTGCGATTGCTGAAACCAGAGCCGAGTCGATGCCGCCGCTCAGACCAAAAACCACATCGGTAAAGCCGTTTTTACTGACATAATCTTTCAGGCCCAGAATCAGCGCCTTGTAAAGCTCTTCCGTTGCATCCAGGCGCCTGAGCGGTGTGTCTGATGCTTTCAATACCGGTTTTTCGGATTTTTGAATCATCATGTCAACCGTAGTGACGTGCCTGAACCGGGTTGTGCAATTTTTGACCCTATCGGAAAAGTCCTGCTGCTCCCGGCGTTCGCGCAGCCGACTGACATTTAGGTCAACCTGGATCAGGTCCGTTTCAAATGATCTGCCCGCGGCAATCAGGTCGCCCTGATCATCCATCACCAGACTTTGTCCGTCAAACACCAGTTCATCCTGTCCCCCGACCAGATTGGTATAAGCCATGATGGAATGGGTGCGCCGGCAATGCTCGCGGATCAATTGGTAGCGCTGCACATTCTTACCGGTGGTAAACGGAGAGGCGGATATATTCACGAGAATTTCTGCGCCTCCGGTCAGGGCTTCGCACTCGATGACGCTGTCTTTGACCCAGATGTCTTCACAAATACTGATTCCAACCTTGACAGATCCCACATCCAGAACCAGCGGCGCTGAACCGGATGTAAAATAACGTTCTTCATCAAACACGCTGTAATTGGGTAGTTCAATTTTATGATATACCGCTTTTAAACTCTGATCCTGAATAACCGCTGCTGCATTGTATAAATCCCCTTGAGCTTGATCAACAAAGCCGAGAACCGTAATAATGCTGGAATTTTGCCGGATAATATCATCCAGGATGCGGCGCTGGGCTTTGATAAAATGCGGCCGCAGCAAAAGATCTTCCGGCGGATACCCGGTAATGGCCAGTTCGGGTAAGACGACCAAATCACAGCCGTTGCGTTCCGCCTGTTTGATACTTTGAATAATTTTTTTGTAATTACCGTCCAGGTCACCTACAATTGTATTGATCTGAACCTGTCCCATGCGCAGAGAATTCATGGATTTTACCGTTTAGTGATTTTATTTTTCCATAAAAATAAGTATTTTTAACCCTTATGACAAATATTTTCTATAAAGATACATGCGGCGCGGGTTAATTGTTTGATTTTAAAGCCGCGGCTTTGTACATTAACGTTATTTTATTATAACCAGGGAGCTGGACATGAAACATTATCTTGTGACAGGAGGGAGCGGATTTATCGGCAGCAATTTTATTCGCTATTTGTTCAAAACAGGGGGTGAATCGGTAAAGATCACCAACCTCGACAAGCTGACCTATGCGGGAAATCCGGAAAACCTCAAGGACATTCAGGATAATCCAAACTATACGTTTATCAAGGGAGATATTTGTGACAAACCATTGGTTCATGATTTGATGAAGGATGTGGATATCGTGGTGAATTTTGCTGCGGAAAGCCACGTTGACCGCTCTATCGGTTCACCGGACGAGTTTATTATGACCGATGTCTTTGGTACCTTTTCTCTGCTGGAGGCGGCGCGGCTGCATCCCATTGAAATGTTTGTGCAGATCAGCACCGACGAAGTCTACGGCAGCATTAACGAGGGATCGTTCAAGGAAACGGATCCACTGGAACCGTCCAGTCCTTATTCCGCCTCCAAGGCGGGAGCCGACCGGCTGGCGTTTTCCTATACAGTGACCTACGATCTTCCGGTCATTATCACCCGCTGTTCCAATAATTACGGACCGTTTCAGTATCCTGAAAAGCTGATCCCCCTGTTTGTGACCCATGCCCTAAATGATAAATCATTGCCGATCTACGGAGACGGCAAAAACATACGCGACTGGATATATGTTTTAGACCATTGTGACGCTATCCAGTTTTTGATTAAAAACGGCAAGTCAGGACAGGTTTACAATATCGGCGCGGACAATGAGCGCATGAATATCGAAATCACGGATACGATTCTGGAAACGTTGAATAAACCGCAATCGCTCAAAACCTATATCAAAGACCGGCTGGGACATGACCGCCGTTATTCACTGGATTGCCAAAAGATAAGAGCCATGGGCTGGACGCCCAAACACGATTTTAAAGAGGCTATACAGGAAACCATCCAATGGTACGTTGACAATCGGAGCTGGTGGGAACCCATCAAAACCGGTGAGTATCTGGACTATTATAAGCAGCATTATGAAGAATCAGGGGAATAGAGGAGGAATTATGCAGCTGGAACAGAAAATAAAGGACAAATCAGCGAAAATCGGAATCATCGGACTGGGATATGTGGGACTGCCGTTGGCGGTTGAATTCGCGGACAGGGGGTTCCAGGTGACGGGTATCGATAATAATGCCGCCAAAGTTGAAATGATCAACAACGGCCGTAATTATATTGATGATGTTGCCGATGAACGGCTTGAGAAAAACGTAAAGGCGGGGCGGCTGGCTGCGGTTGCGGATTATACCCATATCAGCAAGATTGATGTGATCTATATCTGTGTTCCGACACCCTTTACGCAAAACAAGGAACCGGACGTTTCCTATATCGAACATGCCTCCAGAGCCATTGCCTCCGGACTGCGCCAGGGTCAGTTGATTATTCTCAAAAGCACCACGTTTCCGGAAACCACTGAAGGCGTTGTACAGCCGATTCTGGAAGAGACCGGTATGCAGGTGGGTCAAGATTTTTATCTCGCCTTTTCCCCGGAACGCATCGATCCCGGGAATAAAAAATGGACCACATCAACCACACCCGTGGTGGTTGGCGGTGTCACGGAAACATGCACAAACCTGGCTGCGGCGGCCAATCAAGCGATTATTGATAAAGTGGTCAAGGTTTCTTCTCCCAAAGTGGCGGAAATGGAAAAGCTGCTGGAAAATATATTTCGCAGCGTTAATATTGCCCTGGTGAATGAAATGGCGCGTTTGTGCGACCGTATGGGCGGCATTGATATCTGGGAGGTGGTGGACGCTGCAGCAACCAAACCTTACGGCTATATGCCGTTTTATCCGGGACCCGGAATCGGCGGGCATTGTATCCTGATCGATCCCTATTATTTATCATGGAAAGCGCGCGAGTATGACTTTCATACCCAGTTCATCGAACTGGCGGCTACCACCAATGAAGATATGCCCTTTTACGTTCTGGGACTCATCCGGCGCGCCCTGAGTCAGGTGGGCGCACCGTTTGAAAACGGGAATATTCTGATGCTCGGTGTGGCATTTAAAAAGGATGTGGATGACACCCGCGAATCTCCGGCGCTCAAGATTATTAAATTTCTGAAACAGCGCGGCGCCAAAAATATTAATTATAATGATCCGCATGTGCCTAAACTCGAGATTCAGGGTGCGACCTATATTACAGTTGAATTGACAAAAGAAAATTTACAAAACGCGGACGTGGTGGTGATTACCACCAACCACTCGGCCTATGATATTGAATTTATATCCGAACATGCCAAGGCCATTGTGGATACGCGAAATATGACAAAAGGCTTGAAAGACAAATCTAAAGTCGCCAAACTTGGAGCCGGGGAACTGTTTTAATATGTCAAAAAAGATCATAAATGTGGTGGGAGCGCGTCCGAATTTTATGAAAATCGCGCCCATCCACCGTCAGATGCAATCGATTTCCGGGCTGGAACCGCTTCTGATCCATACCGGCCAGCACTATGATGAAAAAATGTCAAAAACGTTTTTTGTGGATCTGGAAATGCCGGAACCGGATATTTATTTGGGCGTGGGGTCGGGATCGCACGCGGCGCAAACCGGCGCGATTTTGATCGAAATGGAAAAAATCTGCATGGAGCAGCATCCGGATCTGGTTGTGGTGGTGGGAGATGTCAATTCAACGCTTGCCGCTGCACTGGCCGCGGTCAAACTTAATATTCCGGTGGCGCACGTGGAAGCCGGTCTGCGCAGTTTTGACCGCAGCATGCCCGAAGAGATCAACCGCCTGATGACCGATGCGGTGTGTGATCTGCTGTTTGTCACCGAGCAAAGCGGCCTGGATAATCTGAAAAACGAAGGTGTTGATCCGGACAAAATTCACTTTACCGGCAATGTCATGATCGATTCGCTGGTCGCCAATTTGCAGAAAACCGAGAATTTGCACGCTTTTGACTTGTTTCATACCCGCCCCGGCGAATATGCGCTGATGACCATGCATCGTCCGTCCAATGTGGATGATCGCGATACGCTGGCCGGGATTCTCTCCGCACTTGAAGAAATTCAGCACGAAACGCCGATCCTTTTCCCATCCACCCGCGCACTCGCAAGATGATCTCGCAGTTCGGTATGGATGATCAGGTGCAAGTGATGCATAATCTGACTCTGGCGCCGCCGCTCGGTTATTTGTCTTTTCTCAATCTTATGGCCAATGCCCGGTTGTTGATCACGGATTCCGGGGGTATTCAGGAAGAAACCACCTACCTGCAGATTCCCTGCATTACATTGCGGGAAAACACAGAACGCCCGGTCACTGTGGATTTGGGCACCAACAAGCTTGTGGGGATGGACCCGGAACAGATTCTAAACTCGTATCGCGAAGCGATAAACGGCAGCCGCCGGCAGGGGCGGATTCCACCGTTATGGGACGGCAGAGCCGCTGAACGCATTGTGGAGGTGATTCAGAAAACCGTTTAACGGCACACAGGCGCGAGAGAGTTCAAAATACAACAGGATGTACTATAGTCCTGTTTTGTCGTACAGCTTTCCGCTGTGCGACAAACGGGAAGGGCAGGATACAGCCTTTTTCAGGATTGTGCCGCTGTCACTCGTCGCACAAGTTGGCAATTGTACGGCGAGGCCAAATATGCAGTGCAGCATCCGCGATGCTGCCGAGCAGGCATGGCCTGTGGGTGAGTTGCTGCCGTCAGACGCTGTGCTTTCATTTCTGAGCCCCGGTGCGATGTCCGCCTTTCGGCTGATTGACGCCGGGGCGGTGTGCGGACGCGGCAAAACCGGTATCGCAACGACTTTTTTCTTGCAATTACCTGAAATATCATTGAATTATGTTATGTTTATCATAAAAAGGAGGGTACAATGGCAAAACTGGTAACCGTAGAAGAACCATTACGGGAAAAACTGGGACCTAAAGCATCGGAAAGCCTGATTCATTTGATCAATAAAAGTCAGGAAGAGCAAAAGCATGAAATGTTGGAGTTTGTAGAAGAAAAATTTGAACGGCGGTTGGCGGTAGAAATATCCAAAGTCAACGAACGTATCACCACAGAAAGTTCCAAATTCAATGAGCGCCTGACGGAAGAAATCGGCAAGTTTAATGAGCGCATGACAGAAGAAATCGGCAAGGTTAATGAGCGCATGACAGAAGAAATCGGCAAAGTCAATGTGACAATTGCCGACGTTGAAAAACGTCTGGACTCAAAAATTGAGAGCACCCGCGCCGACCTCATCAAATGGATGTTTATTTTCTGGATCGGTCAAATCGGGGCGATTATGGGGTTGTTGTTTGCGTTTTTCAAATAAACTCGTTTGAAAATTGCCAATAACGTGATAAAAAACAAGGTGAATAATTTGAACACAAGCCGGCAAAGACAAAATGATCTGCAAGCAGCCACACGATGATGGCTGTAAAGACAACACGGGTGTGGATATGTTCTGAGAAAGGGCTATCCATACCGGACGCAAGCAGTAGGGTTAAAAGAACATCGGAGATACGGTACACTGGCGTACCAATGAATAAAGAGTATTTCTGAATTAGAATGACCTCTACAATCATGAATGCCATACCAAAGGCAACAGTTTGTTCCAATGGAGGCTATTGGGAAAAGCGGCAAATATCACCGGCAGTGCAACAAAAAAAGTGTTTTGCGCGGTCCCCAGCGTATTCCTCATCAAAATGGCAAACAGGGCTCCGGCTCCAATAAGATCGGCCATATAAAGCCGCGGCCTTTCTGTACTGTATCCTTAAAAAAGCAAAGCCAGCGCAACACCATGGCTGCTCTTCAAATAAAACGCCCCGGAGATCCGGGGCGCTGATTTTATTCAATGGTGAGTTCGAGGGGATAAGACAGGCGCATGGAAAATGTTTTTAGGTAATGATCCCAATCCGTTCGTGTCTGGAAATCCGGGCTCTTGCTCCATCCTGCGCCGGCGTAATACACATAGCGATTCATTTCCGGATTCACCGACAGCATCACATGTCCCTGTTTTTGCGAAAAGCGCGTCTGACCCTGCGGGATAATCACACCGCACCCCACGTAATCATGCTGTTCGTGTTTGGGCTGCCAATAGGACAACCATCCTTCCTTCAGGTTATACGACACCTCGCCGGCGTTGTCACGCTGAACAATGGCTGCAGTCTCCGGATGCCGGTGTCTGCAAATCCGGAAACCGGCATTCGATCCGATTGAGGTTCGATCCCAGATCCAGGGAAATGCGTTTGGTCTCGCGTGATTCACCGTTTCCGGTATTCCAGTCGGCATAATCCAGTTCAAACACGCTGCGGATCGGACCATTGGCCAGAATACGCCATTCGCGGAAATTGTGCGGCGCGGTATACAGTGTATCTTTTCCGGAAAATACAAATCCGCCGCAGCCGCTGGTGGGTCCGACTTTGTAAAAATCCAGACCTTCACCGTGATCGCTGTGATAATCCTCACCGGCGTACCATTTGTGCAATATCGGATAATGCACGGATTTAACCCAGACATCGATCCCGGCGGAAATGGTTTCCTCCTCCAGCGCCGGACCGTACATCCGGTAGGCGATGCGGTCGCTTTCCCAGGCGAAATCATCCTTGCGTTCCGGGACAAACATGGCATGAGCTTTATACTCAGGTTCCGGAATATCATAATCCTTGCGTTGCTCGACAATCCAAAACGTCCGGCGTTCTCCCGGCGCAAAATCGCTTTGGAACAGCAGCAGGTCCGCTACGGGCCGGCGGTCCAGCTTGAGCGCCTGGCTCACCAAAAAGCGGTTTTCCTGCACATCAAAAACCGCACATTTTTCGACCGTCTTGAATCCGTTTTTCGAGAGAACGTCTGCATCCACTTCAAGGGTCTCGGGACCGCGGCGCTGTGTCAGGGGGTTGGCCGCGTGTACGGTGAGGCGCGGCGCGCCGTCGAACAGGGTCAGTTTATACACTTCACTGCCGGCGTACAGAAATGCACCGACTCCGTAAATTTCTGTCATTTCAGGTTTTACATTGCGCGGATCGGCACCGATAGGCTGCACGTAGCCGAGTTTGCCGCTGCGGTACACGGATTCGACCAGTGCGGTCCAGGCCTGTTTCACGGACGGTAGATATTCTTTACGATCCAACAGGCCGTGATTGATGCCCCAGGCCAGACCGTAAGTATAAAAGCCGCTGCCACTGGTTTCGGGAACCGGATAACTTTCCGGATCCAGCAGACTGGAATGCCACAGCCCGTCGCCGGTCTGAAGCTCGACGATGCGCGCCGCCATCTCTTTGTAGAGTGCCTCGTAACGATCCCGGTCCGGATAATTGAGGGGCAGGGTTTCCAGCACCCGGGCGAGTCCGGCAAACACCCATCCATTACCGCGGCTCCAGAATATTTTTTCATCATTGCGTTCGCGCCGCTCAAAATAGCGGCTGTCGCGGTAGTAGAGATGTTCATCGGTATCATACAGGTAATCCGTGGTCGCCCACCATTCCCTGTTCATAAAATTCAGATAGCGGTCATCGCCGGTGATCTGCGCCAGTTTGGCCCAGACCGGCGGTCCCATGTACAGAGCATCGCACCAGCCCCAGCGCTTTGATGCGCCCGGCGTGGTCCAGTCCAGCTGTGTTTCAGCCGGATGCTCCAGGATATAGTCAAAGCGGTCACGGATAGGTTTGATCATTGACGGATCACCATAGCGTTCATACAGCTGCAGATAGGTCCAGGCAATACAATGATCATCCGCATGATAGATCCGATCGCCGGGCCGCCATCCGGCGCGTTCGCTGAATGCCAGAAGCGAATCCAGATAGACCGGGTCCTGCGCCATTTCCGCCCAGGCGGTCATTCCGCTCATCAGCGCACCCGTGGTCCAGTCGCGCGGCGAGTGCTGCGACGGATTGGCCCATTGCCAGTCGGCTACCCGCTGCATCGCCCGGTACACGGCGTCCGGGTCAAAATCAGCGGACAGGGACGTTTTTTTGATATTCATTTTGATCTCTGAATTATACTTTGTATAGTGTGTGTAAGATCGGTTGTGCATCCACAGCACAGAAGGTTCTCCCTGATGTCCGCGTACCGCCACAGGACGCACCTGGTCATAATTCGAGTTCCGGGTTATCGGTGTCGCTATCCACGTCGTCCCCTTGTCCGGGGTCTGCCATTTTTCGATTTCAAACGTACCGCTGACATCCCTTGACAGATAAACCATATCCGGATTGTCATGATCCAGAACAAGTCCGCCCGAATAATGCGGTTCACGTTCAGTATTGTGCTTGGGGGTCTCGGGAAACCAGCCCCCGGCAATACAGAGCTCGTGGTCCTTCCAACCGTTCCCGTTCCAGCGGACATAATGATAGCGGTGGTCATTCTCATCAGGCAGACGCGTATAGGCAATCACCGGCCGGCCCTGGTCGTCCAGCGCGAGATCCCAAATCCAGGCGCGCACCTTGGTGCGTTTGCCGTCATACACCACATCTGTTTCCTTTACCTGAATCGGCAGATCATCCATAGATTTAATCTCGCTGCCGTCCGCTTTATAAAAATTGCCGTTTTCATATTTCATATAATAGATACTGTTTTCCGGCTGTTGGCGCGGATGTCCGTCTGTAAACGCAAAATGGATGCTGTTGTCTCCGTCGCTGACCACCTTAACGTATGGCCTGGCTCCCTCACTCTCAATCAGTTTTCGATCATCTGCCCAGCTGCGGCCGCCATCATCCGAGAGAGAAAACGTGGGTTTCCAGTCAATGCCGCGCCAGAACAGATACATGCGGTTCTTTTCACCGGACAGCTGCGCCGGATTGGTGTAACAAATCCCGTTTCCGGAATGATCAAATTCCGGATGGATGACAGGACCCCAAACTGAAATATCATGGGGTTTTTTCGAAACACGGATATACATCTTGTCACCGCCGTGTTTGCTGTAAAACACGACAATGCGGCCGTCGGGTCGAATCAGCAGGGACGGATGGGCATGATCATCCGCTGTCAGGTTTTTGTGCAGTATGGTTTGCTCAAGATTCATAGATTTTGTATTCAAAGCTCCGACGGTAATATCGCCGGTGTTCGTTACCCATCCTGTATAAACCGTGCCGTCATGGTATACCGCTCGCGGGTCAGAGAACCAACACCAGGCGCCGTTATCGGTCATAGACTGATAAGCGCTGCCGGGGCCGGGCTGAGAAAACAGAGCAAAAGAAAAAAGAAAAACCAAAAACAAAGCATATATCAACAAACGTTTGGGTGTCATAATCGCTCCTATGGTTTCGATCAGGATTTGATATCTGTGATTAGTTCCAGCAAATCCCGCATGTTTTTTTCCAGCTGATCAAATCGACCATTTTTTAATATATCACCGGTAATAATCTTGGAGCCCATTCCCACACAAAAGGCGCCGGCGTCGAACCATTCGGTGAGATTTTCCCGCGTAGGCGCCACACCTTGAGACGGCATCAGAGACATCCAGGGGCAGGGTGCCAGCATGGTCTTGATGAATTTGGGTCCGCCTAAAAGAGTGGCCGGATAAACCTTGACCACTTCCGCGCCCAGTTCCTCCGCCCGGGAAATCTCGGACGCTGTGGAGCAGCCGGGAATCCACCCCACTTTGCGGCGGTTGCAGGTGCGGGCCATATCCGGGTTGAGCAGCGGTGACACGACGAATTTCGCACCCAATTGAATATACAGGTCCGATGTCTCCGGTGTCACCACTGATCCCACACCCAGGACCATATCCGGCATCTGCTGCGCAGCGTGTTCAGCCATGTGCCGGAACACCTCATGCGCGCGCGGTCCCCGATTGGTGTATTCCAATATGCGCAAACCGCCCTTGTAGCAGGCGTCCAGAGTTTTTATTGCTGTGTCCGCATCCGGGTGGTAAAACAACGGCACCACACCAGTGTTGTACATCAGATTGTAAACCTCAAATCGTTTCAGTGTCATGACAGGTCCTTAAAATTTAAACCGGTTCAATTTTATATAGTATATCAAAAATTTTTTAAAGGTGCAAATTATTTTTGAATGCAATGTAAAGTGACAATTGTTTACTTGTATAACAAGTAAAAAAATGATAGAATAGATTGAATTTATAAAGGCGCGTACGTATGATTACGAGACGAGAGACAGAAATACGAGAGAAAAGCGGTGATCCATTCGAAATAATCCATCAATTCAATAACTGGAGGAGGAGAACCATGAAAGTGCTGTTAAGAAACATCTCGGTTTTTTTGATGCTTATGCTGCCGGTTCTGACCGTCGGTTTGGCGTCTGCAGCCGATAGCGGTCTCACCATCAATGAGAAAGAATATTTCGAAATGCCGGGCCTGAATGTGTTTGTGTTTCAAAATGCCTATCCGGATGGACACCAGGGCGGGATTGAAATTATTCAGCACGGAAACCGAACCGCAAGCTGCGGTAATGTGCGACTAAGTGTTGCTCCCGGACAATGGCAACCCATCCCCCAATATGGAGAAAAAGGCGGACAAAAAAGCAGCGCATCACCGGACGCTATTGCCCTGGAGGAGCGTCGCGTTGACCAGCAAGCGAACGAAATCAGTCTGGTCTGCCGCTATCCGTATAAGAGCCGTGACAGTCAAGGATTTAATCCTATTATTTACCCTGATTTAAACCTTCAATACAATGTGCGCGTGCAGGCAGAGGGGAAATCTTTCAAGATCATTGTCGATTTGGAAAAACCGCTGCCCGAGGAATGGGTCGGGCAGGTCGGATTTAATCTGGAACTGTTTCCCGGCCATTATTACAACAAAGCGTTTTATATGGACGGAGAATCCGGAATTTTTCCACGCCAGGCTCACGGCCCGTCTACCAAAAGCGAGCGCAATCATTACAATCCGGTTCCTCTGGCCACCGGCAGACATCTGACCGTGGCTCCTGAAAGCAAATTATCCAGAATGACCATCAAAAATCACATCAATGATCTATGCCTGCTGGATGGCAGCTACAAACATGCCAACGGCTGGTTTGTAGTGCGTTCGCTAATCCCGGAAGGCGCTACGGACGGCGCCGTAGAATGGACTGTGACACCCAATGTCATGCCGGACTGGCAGTATGGTCCGGTGGTGCATACCTCTCAGGTGGGTTATCATCCCGATCAGGTCAAACGCGCCATCATTGAACTGGATGATGCGGTCAAAACCGTGCAAAGCGCGGTTTTGCAGCGGGTAAAATCCAGCGGCGAAATCCGCAGCGTTCTGACCGGCAAGCCGGAGTGGTGGGGACAGCATCTGCGCTACAATTATGCAATTTTTGATTTTACTCAGATAACCGAACCCGGCGCCTATCTGGTACAGTATGGAGATTTCCAAACGCCGGTGTTCCAAATATCAGAGGATGTTTACAAACGCCATGTGTGGCAGCCCACTTTGGAATACTTTATGCCGGTGCAAATGTGTCACATGCGCGTGAATGAAAAATACCGAATCTGGCACGGAAAATGTCATATGGATGATGCCTTGATGGCGCCTCTGAATATCAATCATTTTGACGGCTATGACAATCAGGACGAGTCCTCCACTTTGTCTCCGTTCAAGCCGCTGGAGCATGTTCCCGGTCTGAATGTTGGAGGTTGGCATGACGCCGGTGATTACGATTTACGCGTGGAAACTCAGGCGCGAACGGTGCGCATTTTGACGCTAATGTACGAAGAATTTAATGTCGATTACGACGAAACCTTTGTGGATCAGGAAAACAAGTTTGTTGAAATTCATCACCCGGACGGCAAAGCCGATGTGCTGCAGCAGATTGAACACGGTGTCCTGAGCATCCTGGCCGGTTACCGCAGTCTCGGACGCCTGTACCGCGGTATTATTTGTCCTTCTCTGCGCCAGTACGTTCAACTGGGTGATGCCGCCAATGCCACGGATAATCAGGTGTTTGATAACGAGGCGGAAAAGATAAAAATCAAAGATGTAGACGGTCTCTGGTATAAAAAAGTGGCAAACCGTTACTCTAATCGATTTGACCCGGATGTGTATGATGAATCTTTTGAATATGTGGTTCCGGAACTGGATGACCGTCTGGTGTTTACGGAAACCAATCCGGCGCGACAGATGCTGGGCGCCACGGCTTTGGCGGCTGCAGCACGCGTACTGGACCGTTATGACGCTGATCTGGCCGACGAATGCCTGCAAACCGCAAAAGCCCTCTGGATAACTCATAGAAGCGCAACCGGCCGCCGGGCTGAAAATGCCAAAATCGAACTTTTGACTGAATTGATTCTTACCCTCGGTAAGGATGAATACAAACAGGCTCTATGCGATATTCCGGTTCCGTCTGTTCAAGATATGGAGCGTGTTGGCTGGAGTATCGGCCGGGTGCTCGGCGAATTGGATTGTCCGGAATACACGCAAAACGTGACAAAAGCCGCCAAACATTTGGGCAAAACCCTGGACGTGCGTCTGGCTGAAAACCCGTTTGGAGCCGAACACAGTGAATTTCACAATGTGGGTATGAATTATTATTTTCTGCACAAAGCGTGGCCGGAATTCATCAAAAGCGAACATTTGTTCAATGCCTTGAATTACCAGCTGGGCTGTCATCCGGGACACACCACCACTTCCCTGGTCTCAGGCGTGGGCACCAACTCTCCCGTGGTAGCCTACGGCACGAATCGGGCGGACTGGAGTTATATTCCCGGCGGTACGTTTTGGGGCGGATTCAACATTCTGACCCCGGATTTGCCGGAAAACAAAACCTGGCCGTTTTTCTGGCAAGAACGCGAGTACATCACCAGTGGCGCTTGTGTGTACATGTTTGGTGTACTGGCAGTTGATCAATTGTTATCAGAATAGCACCAAACCGGCGTTCCGACGGAACGCCGGTTTTGCAATCTATGCAGCATTATGATTCGATATAAAACGTTTACAAAAAGGGAAATTGCTATCAAGTCCAAAACGGCAAAAACTGTATTTTTCGGCATTATGATAATCATGCTCTTTGCTGCCTGTGCGTCTGACTCGGGTAACATAATCCGTGATGACGAGGTTATTCTAAAAGACATGCAGCAGCTCTTACAACACAACCTGTTGGACTCTTGGTATCCACGCGTCATCGACACAACCAACGGCGGATTCTCCACCCGATACGATTACAAGTGGAACCTGATCTCACCCTTTCCCAAAGTCATTGTCACTCAAACCCGCGGTGTGTGGGCAGCATCCAAAGCGGCAATGCGCTATCGGGATGAGAAAAAATTTAGAATAGCAGCCCGGCACGGCTATCAATTTTTGAGAGATCAGGCCTGGGATTCCGAATACGGCGGATTTTATCAAACCACACCAGTCCGCAAACCACCGGGCCCGGATGATCATAAAACAGCCTATGGCCATGCATTTGCCATTTACGCATTATCCGCTTATCATGAATTAACCGGATCAAAAGAAGCCCTAAAACTGGCCAAAACCGCATTTGACTGGCTGGATCATCATTATCATGATGCGCAATACGGAGGATATTTCAATTACGCGGATCGACGTGGCGTTTCTTTCAACAACAAACAGCAGTTTGACCTTAGCGGCGCACCTGAAGAATCACGCGCATTTTCCACCTACAAAGATTACAACTCGTCCATTCATCTGATGGAAGCCTTTTCCGCGCTCTACACCCAATGGCCGGATGCGCGCGTGCGCGAACGCCTGAATGAAATATTTACCATTGTCCGGGACACCATGTTCACCTCGCCCGGATATTTAAATATGTATTTTACAGAAAACTGGCAGCACGTGTCGTTCAAGGATTCAAGCCGCAAATTCATCATGGAACATTCCTGGGACGATCATGTGAGTTTTGGACACGAT
Source organism: candidate division KSB1 bacterium (assembly GCA_034521575.1). Classification (NCBI taxonomy): domain Bacteria; kingdom Pseudomonadati; species Candidatus Zhuqueibacterota bacterium. The sequence continues at coordinate 2,210,576 of JAXHMJ010000005.1, read as the reverse complement.
ATGGAAACCGCATTCCTGCTTTTGGAAGCCGAAGCGGTGCTCGGCCGTCCCAGTTGGGACAAGACGCTGAATATTGCACGCCGGTTGGTGGATCATTCGTTACAGCACGGGTTTGACGACAATAGCGGCATCTATTATGAAGGCTATTACTTTAAAGGCGACAGCACGATCACTATTATCAACCCTGACAAACAATGGTGGGTTCAGGCCGAAGGTCTGAATGCGCTCTTGATGATGTCAATTCTATTTCCCGAGAATCCACACTATAAAGAAATGTTTTATAAATTATGGAATTTTACCAAAACCTATCAAATTGACCATAAATATGGCGGATGGTACCGTTCTGCACTGGATATCCATCCCAGGCGCAGCAAACGCGCATCCAAGGCCGGCCCCTGGAAAGGATGTTACCACAACTATCGTTCCCTGGCGCAGTGCGTGGATATGCTGGAAACCGGGTCCATTCCATTTTTACATCAGAAATAAAATCAGACACGTATCAAAAAAGGAGAGACTTGTGTATTTTCGTATAGCCCTTATGATTGAGTTCCTGTTGGCTCTAACGCTGCAGGTGACAGCTGAAACCCCTCTATTGAAACTCAACGACAAGGAATATTTTGACAGTCCGGCATTTGACGTCATGGTATTCTCCAACCAATATCCTGAAGGACATCAGGGTGGTATCGAATTTATCCATCATGGCAAACGCACGACTACCAACGGGAATCTCATGCTGCAACCTACGCCGGGGCAGTGGCAGCCGCAGCCCAAGGTGATCGATCAAAAAGTGGACCGGGAGAACAATACAATCGTCGTATCTCTGCAATATCCTGATTCAAGCCGTCACAAAACAGGTTTTAATCCCATGGTTTATCCGGATTGGATGATGACCTATCAAATCCATGTAACGTCGCTGCGTGACGGAATTCGGATACGCCTTGACCTCGAGGAACCGCTTCCCGAGGAATGGGATCGTCGCGTCGGGTTCAATATTGAACTGTTTCCCGGAGATTTGTTTGGAAAAACCTGGTATCTGGATGAAAAAAGCGGCGCGTTTCCGCGTTATGCCAATACCCCGGCTCACAAGGATGCCGAAGGTGAGTTTGAACGCCACTCCGATTGCAAAAGGCCGTGAACTGACTGTGGCGCCGGAAAACGAACTGCAGCGCATGAAAATCAAAAGCTTATCCGGTCCTTTGCAGCTATTGGACGGGCGCATCAAACACAACAACGGCTGGTTTGTGGTTCGTTCCGAGATTCCGGCCGGCGCAACCACCGGAGCGATAGAATGGATCGTCACACCGAATATTGTGGACAGCTGGCATTACGGGCCTGTGGTGCACACCTCACAGGTGGGTTACCATCCGAATCAGGAAAAACGCGCGGTTATTGAACTGGACAAACGTCTGGCTGCAGACCAATCCGCTGTGATCAAACGAATTGATCCGGACAACGGCTACACTCAGATAGCCACCATCGAGCCGCAACCGTTTAAGGGCGAGTTTCTGCGATTCAACTACCTGATCGCCGATTTTTCCGAGGTCAAAGAACCCGGTATGTATGTGGTGCAGTACGGTGATGTCATATCGGAAGCGTTTCAAATCGACGCAACAGTATACGATCAGGGTGTGTGGCAGCCGGTTCTGGAGTATTTTCTGCCCGTGCAGATGTGTCATATGAAGGTATTTGAAAAATACCGGGTCTGGCATGACGTCTGCCACCTGGATGACGCACTCATGGCGCCACCGAATATCAACCATTTCGACGGCTATACGCATGGTGAGCTGCCCGAAGGCTATAAAGCGTATCAGCCGGTTGAAGGCCTGAACGCAGGCGGCTGGCATGACGCCGGCGATTACGACATGCGTATTGAATCCCAGGTGGGTACAGTATTCAATCTGGCGCTGGCTGTTGAAGAATTTGCTATTGATTACGACCAAACCCTGGTGGATGTTGACAGGCGTATTGTGGAAATCCATCATCCGGATGGCAAACCGGATGCTTTGCAGCAGATCGAGCATGGTCTGGCCGCCATTCTGGGCGGTTATCGAGCGTTCAATGAACTGTACCGCGGTATTATTTGCAACAACCTGCGTCAATACGTTTTGCTCGGAGACGCCGGTTCAATGACGGACAATAAAGTCTTTGAGGGTCCGGCGCCCAAAAATCACAACGGTCTGTGGTTTCTTAAAGTATCGACCGATTATTCCAAATACTATAATCCCCAGGACAATTATGACATGATCGAGGAACACGTCCCGGAACTGGATGACCGCATGGTATTCATGAATGAAGGTCCGGGACGGCAGCTGGATGGCATTACCGGACTGGCGGCCGCATCGCGAGTGCTGCGCGGTTATAATGACAAACTGGCGGATGAAGCTCTGGAGACCGCAGAGAATCTGTGGGATGCGTTCGGCGACAGCGAAGGCCGGTGGGTGAATTATGCGAAAATTTCATCCCTGGTGGAGCTTATTATCACCACAAACAAAGAAAAATACAAACAGGCATTTATCGAATTAAAGCCGGAAATCAAGCAAAGCATCAGTCGCATGGGCTGGAACGTGGCGCGCGCGCTTCCGTTTATTAAAGACACGGCGTTTAAACAGGAAATTGAAAAAAGCCTGGAGGAAGCCAGCAGTGAAATCAACGCCCAGGCCCGGGAGAACCCGTTTGGTGTCCCCTATCATCCGGCCATCTGGGGCGCCGGCTGGGGAATTCAGGAATTTGGTGTTTCGTATTATTTTCTCAACAAACACCATCCGGACCTGTTTCCTATTGATCCGATGCTGAATGCGTTGAATTTTGTGCTCGGATGTCATCCCGGTGAAAACACAGCATCGTTTGCGTCCAATATCGGAACCCGATCTCAAACCGTGGCGTACGGTGTCAATCGCGCGGACTGGTCGTTTATTCCGGGCGGTGTTGTCTCCGGAACCAATCTCACCCGGCCCGATTTTCCGGAAATGAAAGACTGGCCCTTTATGTGGCAGCAGACTGAATATGTGGTCGGCGGCGGTTCAACCCATTTCATGTTTCTTGTTCTGGGCGCACAGAAATATTTATCCAAATAGTATCTATATTCGGACGGCAGCGGCACAATCTGCTGCCGTCTTTTAATCCTTCATAGAGGTGGGTTTATGACAACCGTTAAAAACGGCTCGCTTTTATTTTTACTCTTTTTCATTATAATATCAGCAAACCATACATTTGCCACAGCGATGGAAACCATCAAGCTCTCCATCGATAAAGCACCTGATCATCCGCGTTTGTTTTTTCACGAGAATGAACGTGCGGCTCTTGAGCAGAAACTGCTTCGGGATTCGCTGTTAACACCGGTCTATGATTCACTGCTGAACAGCGCTGAAAAAATTTTGGATACAAACCCGGTCAGGTACCAATTGACCGGACGCCGGCTCTTGGGCCAATCGCGTACTTGTTTGAACCGGGTCACGCGTTTGGCGTTTGCCTATCGCATGACCGGGAAGAAGCGTTATCTCAAACGCGCACAACAGGAAATGCTGGCTGCAGCGGCATTCAAAGATTGGAACCCTTTGCATTTTCTTGATGTGGCGGAAATGACCGCTGCGCTGGCCGTGGGATATGACTGGTTGTATCATGACCTGAACCCGGACAGCCGCGCCCGTATCCGGCAGGCCGTTATTGATAAAGGACTGGTTCCGGGACTGGGCGACCGGTGGTGGGTGAAAACGTCAAACAACTGGAATCAGGTGTGTCATGGGGGACTGGTTTTGGGCGCCCTGGCGATCCTGGAACATGCCCCCGAACTGTCCTCCCGCATTATCGAACGAGCCGTGGAAAACGTTCCCATAGCGATGCGCGAATACGCCCCGGACGGCGCCTATCCGGAAGGACCGGGATACTGGGAATACGGCACGTCTTTTAATGTCCTGCTGATCGACGCCCTGCGGACGGCTCTGGGAACGGATTTTAATTTATCCGACGCTGAAGGATTCGAAAAGACCGGCTATTATTATCATGCATCCACCGGCCCCACCGGTTTATATTTCAACTATTCGGACTGCGGGCTCAAAGGAGATGCAGCGGCGCCGCTGTTCTGGTTTGCACAGGAGTTGAATGATCACAGCCTGCTGTATCAGGAAATCGATAAATTAAGCAAACTTTCAGATCAGGACCGGATGCTGCCCTTTCTGCTGATCTGGTCTCCGCGTCTGAACAATATACCGATTCCCAAACATTTGCACTGGATGGCCAACGGCAACACACCCGTGACAGTGCACCGCAGTGATTGGTCCGAGGAAGGGGTGTATGTGGGAGTCAAAGGCGGCTCGCCCGGCGCCAATCACGCTCACATGGATATCGGATCCTTTGTGATCGATGCACTCGGTGAACGCTGGGCCTCGGATCTGGGCAGCCAGAACTATCATAGCTTGGAATCTCTGGGAATTGATCTGTGGAATAAAAGTCAGGACAGTGAACGCTGGCAGATCTTTCGACTGAACAGCAAAAGTCATAACACCCTGACCGTTAATGACAAACTGCAGCAGGTTAACGGTTTTGCCGAGATTGCGGCATTTTCATCCGAGCCTCCCATGCCTCACACCATCCTCGATCTATCGTCGGTTTACAACGATCAACTAACTCGGGTGCGGCGCGGAATCGGATTATGGAACAATCGGATCGTCGTGATTCAGGATGAAATGACGGCACTCGAAGACAGCACCCGGGTACGCTGGTCCATGCTGACCCGCGCAACGGTAACCACAAAGGGTTCCGAGGCGCAGCTGGAACAAAACGGCCGCAGCGTCCGTTTAAAAATTATCCAGCCTGCGGAGGCGGAATTTATCGTTTATCCATCGGACCCGCCGCCCGCTGATTATGACGCCCGCAATCCCGATACCCGAATACTCGGATTTGAAAGCGAGATCAACTCCCGCACTCCCTCCCGTTTTCTCGTTCTCATGATGCTGAGGAGGGAACCCGTACCGGATATTCAGCCGCTGTCCGCCTGGTAAACACACAACTGCGAAAAATGTTCACTCGATATAAAATTTTTTTCAGGTTATGCCGTTAAACTCACGGCATAACCTATTGTTTTTTTCGTAAAAAAAAGTATGGCCAGTTTTTTGCATTTTGTAAGCAAAATCCAGGAGGTGTGTTGATGAAAACTCTGTTAGTGTTATTATCTGTCCTTTGCCCCATCTTTGCGGTCCGGGGCCAAAATCATTTCGACCCGCAGACATACAAATCATATCTGGCATCAAACCAGGATAAATCGGCGTCGCAACTCATTGCCGAGTATGCGCCGGATCGGTCCTGGTATACAGATATGGATCAGGCCGGAGATCTGAACATCTACTCTTTTCTGGATTCGATTCAGGATAAATACGGGCTCACTGCCGACGAACGCGAACTGCTGACGCGCAACCGGTTTGTGGTCAGCGAACGATTGTCATTCCACAGCATGGGGCATGCCCTGCATGATGTCTATGCCAAGGATCTGCCGGTATTTATCAGCAGCGATGCGGTGCTGCACGCTCTGCATTGTTCCTATGATAACATTCTGATGGAGCTTGAGGTTTATGTTGTGGAACCGCGGCTCATTCAGCTGCTGAATGACATGCACGCACAACTGCCGACTCTGGCGGAGCGCTATGCAGATGAACCGGTGCTCAATCTGCCGCTGCAGGACGCTGATCTTTATCTTGCAGTTGCGCGATCACTGCTGGCCGGAGAATCGGTATCACCCCGCCTGGCACCCGACAGCGTGTTCCGCGCCGTGATGACGGCTATTGACCATGAAAAAGCCGTTGATATGCCGCTGTTCAGCGAACGCGCCCGGCATCTCGATTTCAGTCAATTCACTGTACGCGGCCATTACAATCAAAAGATTTATACGATGGACGGGGTGCGCACCCTTGAAAATTATTTCAAAGCCATGATGTGGCTGGGCCGCATCGAACTCTGGCTGACCCCGCCGCCGGAAAATCCCTGGGAAGCGCCCTGGAGTCCGAAAGCCATTCAGCGTATGGGACTGGCCGGTGTTTTGATCAATGAACTGGTGGATGAGGCCGGTCAGCGGAAAAATCTGAACAAAATCGACCGCATGATCCGATTTCTGGTCGGAGAAAGCGACAACCTGACGCCGGCGGAACTGCACCGAATCCAGTCAAATGCCGGTATGGCTTCGGCGCGCGATCTGGTTGATTTGCAGGATTTCGAAGCATTCCAGGGGACACTCGAATCTTCCGACGCCGCACAGCAGAAAATTCTTTCGAACATGATCATGATGGATCCCTTTGATCCCGAGCCCGGCACGTTATCGGTATCATTCCGGCTGCTGGGACAGCGGTTTATTGTTGATTCTTATGTGTTTGCCAATGTGGTATTTGACCGCATTGTATTCAACAATAAAAAAGTCTGGCGGCCGCTGCCCGATCCGCTGGACGCGATGTTTGTGCTGGGCAATGACAATGCCGCGCCGCTATTGCAGGACGAGCTGCAGCGATATCAGTATGCGTCGCAGCTAAGTGCGCTGCGCTATCTGGTGGATTATTATCCGGACGAATTCTGGATCCAGTCCCTGTACAATGCCTGGCTGCAGGGTATCCGCGACCTGTCGCATACCCCCGAGGGTGTGCCGCTGTTTATGCAGTCCACAGCCTGGCAGCAGAAAACCCTGAACACCCAGCTGGCGTCCTGGGCGCAGCTTCGGCATGACAATCTGCTGTACGCCAAACAATCCTATACCGGCATGACCGGCTGCTCGTATCCGCATTCGTTCGTAGAACCGGTCCCGGATATGTTTGCACATCTTGAAGACTATGCAAAACGCGCGGCGGGATTTTTCAATTCCATCGAGTTTCCAGACAGGAACCCGGGATTCAAAGACAGCCTGCTAACGTTTTACGGCGAGTTTGGAGAAATCTGTTCCAGACTCCAGGGACTCGCGGAAAAAGAGCTCAACGGCAGCGAATTTTCCGGAAAAGAACGCGACTGGCTGCAGCGCATGCTGTTCCGGGACGGCGGCAGCGGTCGTCCGCCGTACTCCGGCTGGTACGCGGATCTGTATTACGACACATTCAAGGCAGGCGAACCGGATTACGTAATTGCGGATGTGCACACCCAGCCCACGGATCAGGCCGGAAATCCCGTCGGACACGTTCTGCATGTGAGCGTGGGCCGGGTCAATCTGGGCGTTATTCTAACGCAATCGGACACCGGAACGCCGATGGCGTTCTGCGGACCGTTTTTGTCCTATTATGAACAGGTTTCAAGGGATTTCAAACGCTATACTGATCAGGAATGGGCGCAGCAGGTGGAAGACGAAAAACTGCCGCAGCGGCCGGACTGGGTGAATATTTATCTGGCAAACCATGCCGGACAAAAACGCGTTCAAGGCCGTGAGCTGACAGGACAAATGTATACCGGTGAGCAGGATCAACCGGTGCAAGCGCCGACCGGATTTGCGGTCTATCCGAATCACCCGAATCCGTTCAATCCGGTGACGCAGATCCATTATCGGCTGCCGTCGGATCAGCACGTGCAGATCGCCGTGTACAACAGCCGCGGACAATGCATCAAAACGCTGATCAACGAAAGACAAGCCGCCGGCGCGCATCAGGTGATCTGGAATGCTTATCGAGCGGCATCCGGCGTGTATATTGCGCGCGTCAGCGCCGGAGAACAGGTGAAACATATCAAGATGATGCTGGTGAAATAAAATAAAGAGAGGCTAATGGAATTAAAAAAAGTAATATCGGAACTGGAAAAATTTGACGGGAGATACAAAAGAGAAAAAGTCACTTTTGCTATAGAACATCAAAAAGAAATAACGCCGCATTTGATCAGCATTCTTAAAGAGGTCACGAAAAATCCAATCAAATTTATACAAGATAAAAATTATTTTGGTCATATTTATGCATTAATGCTATTGGGTTATTTTAAAGAAGAGAAAGCTCACAAGGTATTGATAGAGCTTTTTTGTTTACCAGACTCTATAATTGATGGTTTATTTGGGGACATTGCCGCAGCAGAATTCACTGGAGCCTTATATCAGAGTTGTGGGGGTTCTGTAGACGAAATAAAAAAGTTAGCATTAAACAAGAATGTACCTGATTTGACTCGTAATTCAGCTTGTGATGCGTTGTTGTATGCAGTAGTAGACCGTATTATAACGCGAGAAGAAGCGTTGAGATTTTTGAGCACATTATTCACAGGAGAAGAGACAACAAGTCCATCTGATTTTTGGGGATTAGTGGCATGTGATATATGTGATCTATGTCCAGATAAAAATTCATATGAGGTTATTAAACAAGCATATTTTGATAATTTGATCCATGATGGAATTGTTGCTTTTGAAGAATTCCAAGAGGCAATTGATTTGGGTGTTGAGGCGAGCTTGAATAACATACGACAAGATAAGCAAGCACGATTACTTGATGATATACATGAAATGATGTCGTGGTGGGCGTGTTTTGAAGGATATAATTAATCTAAAAAAAGAACATTTTTCTCATAAATATAACAGTTAAAAGATAAAAAACGCAGTTACTATCATGTTATATAACGAATAAGCATTGCACTCGACCTGAACGCAGCAGAGGCTGATCCGCCGGCTGGAGGACCAGGACTTGGCCCCCATGGTTTGCGTCTGGCCTTCCCTTTTTAATTTACTTTTCATTGTTAATTGCTTTAGGAAAATTGCTTCTGATCGCACGGTATAGATGTTTCGGGCGCCGGATAGGACAGGGACATCGGTCCCGGCCGGTCTGCGGGGACAGCCTGGTTTTTAATAACTCGATGCAGACATGATAGCAGTGCGGATTGTGCCACGTTTGAAAAACAGTACGTTCTATAGAACGTACTGTTTCACTCCTTTGAAACTTGACCACTTAAAACTGCTAACTTTTTTCCTTGCATCTTTAAATAAAATTCAATACTATTGATAAACCATAAAACGCGGGGTAACGTTTGGGGTTGTACAGCCACAGAAACGGGAACCACTTCGCAGCAGCTTCGGGACGTGCGGCAGAGATCAAGGCGTATGCCGACGCCTATCTGCGTCAACCTGTCTTTATTTGATCAATCCGATTTTCATATATCGTTCGACATAGCGTTAAAATCCAATATCAGCCGAGTCTTTGGGTGTTTGCAATGTCACCCCACCCCTGTGTTTCTGTTTCCTATGCACGCTTGCAGGCCGAGGGTGTGAATGATGGATTGTTATTTTTTCTAATACTGGAAACCTTTTTCTGATATTAGAAAAAGGTTTCTGATAATAGAAAAAATGGACGGGTTTGGCGGTCTGATAAACTATATGTTATGTGCAATAAGGATATATGATGATAACCAAAATAGAATACATAAAAAAACACGGTCTATTTGAAAATTTCCGCTGGAACAATGATCTAAAAGAATTCAGTAACTTTAATCTTATTTATGGATGGAATTATTCTGGTAAGACTACATTATCAAGAATATTCAGATGCATTGAATTGGAACAAATGCATACTGATTTTCAAAATAGCACATTTGAGTTATCATACGACAGCGATAAAATCAACACATCGAATCTGAACAATCATTCTTTTCATTTTAGAGTATTTAATACGGATTACATTAAAGAAAATCTAAAGTGGGATGAACAGGAAGCAAACCCTATTTTTATTCTTGGCAAAAAGGATATTGAGTTACAGGAAAAATTAGAAAAACTTTATGAAGCTATTGAGACAATCAAAAATGATATTACAGCAAAAAATAATGATAAAAATAAACTTGAATCATCAATAGAAACGGCATTAACAACTAAAGCCAGAGAATTAGATAGGATAAAACCACCATACGATAAAAGAAAATTAAAGCAAATATTAACTACTATTGAAAAGGATATTCAAAAATACAAATTAGATAAAACTAAAGTTAACCGACTTATTGATACAATAAATAGTGCAAAGAAAGAAAAGGTCAGTGAAATTAAAATTGATTTTGAAATTGATGAGCAAAAATATCTTGAAATATTAGATAAATCAATTATAGCAAAAACAATTGAGCGACTCAAAAGTAATCCGGACTTAAACACTTGGGTAAATACTGGTTTAAAATTCCATAAAGGCAAAAACAAATGTGAATTTTGTGGTCAAATCCTACCAGCAGGTCTTATTAAGTCTTATGAAGAACATTTCTCAAAAGACTATGAGATATTATTGAACGAACTGAAACAATTTATCCAACAGACGAAATTAAAAACTATAGAAATCACTCTGCCCGATAAAAATAGTTTTTATCCGCAATTTATAGACGAATTTCAAAATGTAAAAACAACTTTAGCACAGGAAATTAAAATTTACAACAAAGGAATCAAGAATATAATCGCCCTGCTTGAAAAAAAATATTCGAATCCATTTGACCGACTTTCAAGTGAATTTAAAACCGCTGATATATCAAATCTTAAAAAAATAATACAAAGTATAAACGGATTAATACAGCGTCATAATGAATATGATAAAAACCTTGAAAGCAAAAAAGATAAAGCATTTGAAGATTTAGAAAAACATTATGCTTATGAATTTGATCAAGACAATAATTATTACAAAAAATTATCAAAAATTAAAAATCTGGAAACGGAAATTGAAAATTTAGAAAATCAAAAATCAGAGAAAGTAAAATCAGCCGAAGATTTTGAAGCCAAACTTTCCGACATTTCTAAAGCAGCGGATACTATTAATGATTATTTAGAAAGTATTTTCGGTGGAAGCCATTTACAGGTTAAACCAACCAATGATGATAAATTCGAACTCATCAGAAATAATGAAAAGGCAAAAAATTTAAGCGAAGGCGAAAAAACTTCAATAGCATTTGCTTACTTTTTGACACGACTAAAGGATAAAGAAACAGACTTGTCAAAATCTATTGTTTTTATTGATGATCCGATTTCAAGCCTTGATTCTAATCATTTGTATAATACCTATGCCACAATTCGTTCAGAAGTTGAAAAATGCAAACAACTTTTTGTTTCAACCCACAATTTGGAATTTTTTAATTTACTAAAAGACTGGATGAAGAAAATAAGGGGGAATAAAGAACAATGCAGATACTATCTTATCGAAAGAATAAACAAAAATGATTCTGAAATAGCGTCTTTAAGAAATCTTCCGAATTTTTTATTAAACTATAAATCTGAATATTACTTTTTGTTTGATAAAATTAATAAATTCTCACAGTCACCTTCTACGGATTTTGAAGATTTATACCAAATACCAAATGTCATAAGAAGATTTTTGGAAGCATTCGTGGGATTTAAATATGGCGCAGGTTTAAAAAAGGGATTAGAATTTATAATAAAAAACGAAGCCGAAAGAATATGTGTTGATAAATTTGTAAACAACTTGTCTCATCAAACAGGTTTAAACAGGAATCTTATATTATCTGACATCAGTGAATGCAAAAAAGTAGTAGATATTGTTATAGATGCTGTTAAAAACAAAGATCAGGATCATTTTGACGTTCTCCAGAAAATTTGCAATGAAGCACAAGAGAATAATGAAAATAGTTAAAATAATAATTTGTAATAATGGCACATAACCACTGCATTAACTTGACCGCAGGGGTTGTGCGGTTTTTAAGTTTTGTTGCACGAACAAAGTTCTTGAATTTATTAAAAGTCTTTGCCCCAAAACCTGCGGCAAGTTATGCAAATCGTTCGGTGCTATGAAAATATGAATGAGCTAAATACATTATTTTCAGGATTGGCATTAGTACTTTCTATAATTAGCCTTTATCTACACAGAAGGAAACCAAAGCTTCATATCATTTATGAAGATAAGTTTCCCTTTAAGAAGTTATTAATGGTTAAAAATGGTTCTAGACCTTTTCCACCAGAGGTTTTTATACGAGTGAAAGTTCTAAATTCCCAACGCAAGATTGCCAAAAATTGTTTTGGTAAGATTACAGAGTGGTATACAAATGGAAAAAATGTAAATAAATTTGATCCCATAAAACTACATTGGGTTTCAAACAATATTGATGATTATTCTCCAATTGATTTATCAAAAGATGAATTTGAATATTTGGATATATTGCTTACAAAAAAAGATCAATCTAAAATACAGGTATATTCAAATACACATCCAAGGGGCACACCCCTGATTTTTGATGACAAAGATGATCATATATTTAAGCTTTCGATATACTGTGAAAATGAGACTTTTGTCTCGAAATGGTTTAAAGTTAATTTTCAAGAAAAAGATCCAGACGAAGAATGTACATGGATCTCAATGCAAAATTTAGACAAAGCTGCAATCAAAAAATTAAAGAAGGACGCACAATCGAGCAGGCGGCTCCGGCCATAAGACCGGAGTGCGCCTCTCACACCACCGTGCACCACGGGCACTTTTTTCGGTCGCGTACGGGTCTCGTACACGGCGGTTCCCGCCAGCAGGCGGGCAGACTATTAACCACGAGTCGGTTTCAGTACAATAACATAGAAACAGAACCCCTGCGTTCCAATCTGGCATTGGTTATTGTTGTGCTCAGAATGGGACTGCAGGCAACGGCCCAGCGATTCGGGTGCGGCTCCATGCACAAGCCATGTCGGAAGGGATTCCCTGTCGCATGAGATTCTTCATATTCCGATTCGGTTTCTTCTCCCGAACGCTTTCGGGACCAGATGCAGCCGCGTAAACGACGGCGAATCCAAACGTCAATATCCCGTAATTTGCCGTGCATATTGGTCCCGACGCGTCGGGAAAATAATTGATTTACCCTGCTTGAAAAAAATTCAGACGTGCGATGCGTTCGTCAAAACTGGCCGGGATTGTCTTACGAGTGACTGACTTTTGTCATGGATGGCTGTTCATCCCGAGTCGGGCAATCAGTCGTAAACAGTTGGCCCGGTGGGATAATTTATCCAACGGGGCTGGCGCGACATCTGACAGATCTCCCCGGTCAAGTCGTTTATCCTTGAGTCTATGCCGGCTGCATTTACATAGCTGAGTTTGTTGGCTATGGGCTTTGCCAACTCGCCCATAAGGGACTTGCACCCTCTGGATAATCTGTGTATATTAAAGACATCAAATATACACGCGACATGCCGGGCTAAGAGGATAGGAAGGTAAATGCATAATCAGAATCCAGAACAGATTGCCAGAGATAAAATTGATAAAATGCTCATTGATGCGGAATGGGTTGTTCAATCAAAGAATAAAGTGAACCTTTCTGCCAATAAAGGGGTTGCGGTTCGTGAATACAATACTGATGTTGGACCCGCTGATTATGTATTATTTGTGAAGAAAAAACCTGTTGGAATTATAGAAGCAAAGCGTGCAGAAGAAGGACATCGCTTATTAGTTGCAGAAGATCAATCTTTAGGTTATGCAGAAGCCAAGTTGAAATATCTTAATAATGATCCACTTCCTTTCATATATGAAAGCACCGGGACACTTGTCCGTTTTACAGATAAAAGAGATCCAAAACCACGCAGCAGAACTGTTTTTAGTTTTCATAAACCTGCAACAATTGAAAAATGGCTAAAGCAGGGGAACAGTTTACGCAAAAGATTGCTTGATCTACCATCCCTGGATCATACCGGTTTACGTCCCGCGCAAATAGTGGCTATAGAAAATCTTGAAGTATCTTTTAAAAATGACCGGCCACGGGCATTGATACAGATGGCTACGGGTTCAGGAAAGACATTTACCGCCGCCACTTTTATTTACCGATTACTGAAATTCGCTGATGCCAGGCGGATTTTATTTTTGGTTGATACTAAAAACCTCGGTGAACAGGCAGAACAGGAATTTATGACTTTCCAGCCAACCGATGATAATCGAAAATTCACCGAATTGTATAATGTACAGCGTTTATCATCGAGTTATATAGCTTCGGATAGTCAGGTCTGTATTTCTACCATCCAGCGTCTCTATTCAATCTTAAAGGGCGAAGAATTGGAGGAAAAAGCAGAGGAAGAAAACCCCAATGAAAGCACCTGGATGCAGCAACAACTCGATAAGAAGCAGCCTATACCCGTTGAATACTCATCAAAGGTTCCAATAGAACAGTTTGATTTCATTGTCATAGATGAGTGTCACCGCTCCATTTACAACCTGTGGAAACAGGTCCTGGATTATTTCGATGCCTTTCTGATTGGTTTAACGGCCACACCTGATAAACGGACTTTTGGGTTTTTCAATGAGAACGTGGTCAGCCAGTACAGCTATGAAGAATCAGTAACAGACGGGGTCAATGTTCCTTATGATGTGTATTCCATTGAAACCGATATAAGTAAAAACGGTAAAGTTGTAAAGGCGGGCTGGTTTGTCGATAGACGGGACAAACTGACACGGCAAAAGCGTTGGCAGCAAGAAGATGAAGATACCGCATATTCCAGAAATGATCTGGATAAAAAGGTGGTAAACCCGAGTCAAATCAGACATATTATCAAAGAATACAAACGGGCATTAAAAACAGAGATATTTCCCGACCGTTTTGATGAAAACGGCGATTATGAGGTGCCAAAAACCCTGGTGTTTGCCAAAACAGACAGCCATGCGGATGACATCATAAAAATAATCCGGGAAGAGTTTGACGAAGGTAATGATTTCTGTAAAAAAGTAACCTACAAAGTAGAAAAAGATCCAAAATCAGTTCTAAACCGTTTTCGCAACTCTTATTATCCACGGATTGCTGTTACGGTTGATATGATTGCCACGGGAACAGATGTCAAACCTTTGGAAGTGTTGCTGTTTATGCGCGACGTCAAAAGCATCAACTACTTTGAACAAATGAAAGGCCGGGGAACACGAACCATTGACAAAGACAAACTGCTGCAGGTTACCCGAATGGCAAACAGCAAAACCCATTTTGTTATTGTGGATGCCATTGGCGCAACAAAGTCAAAGAAAACAGACAGCCGGCCATTGGAGCGTAAACCAACTGTTGCTATGAAGGACTTGCTGGGTGCCATCACCATGGGCGTTAAAGATGAAGACCTGTTTTTGTCTTTATCAAACAGATTGATCCGTCTTGAAAAACAAATTACAGAGAAAGAAAAAGAAAAACTGCTGGAATACTCCGGTGGTAAAAACCTGAAACAAATTACCAAAGAACTGATTACTGCTTTTGACCCTGACGCAATCGATAAGAAAGCACAGGAAAAAATTGAAAAAGTACCTGTTCAGGACAGAACGCCTGAGCAAGCTGAAGAAACTAAAAAGGAAGCACAGCACGAGTTCATTCAGAAAGCTGCCAGTACCTTTAACGGTGAATTCAATGAATATCTGGAAAATGTACGCAAAGAACACGAGCAAATAATCGATCACATCAATATTGACACCGTCACCACGTCGGAATGGGATTCTTTTTCTGTGGATAAAGCCAAAGAGACAATCAAAGATTTCTCTGATTATCTCCAAAAACATACAGATGAAATTAAAGCACTAAGCATTTTCTATAACCAGCCCTATAACCGTCGAAACATCACCTTTACCATGATTAAAGAGGTAATGGAAAAGCTAAAGCTGGAAAAACCGCAACTGGCGCCGGATTATGTCTGGAATGCCTATGCTGCCATTGAGGATGTAAAAAGCAGGCAGCCCGAGGATGAATTAACCGCTCTGGTTTCGCTTATCCGCCGTGTCTGCGGTATTGATAGTGAGCTAAAAGCCTTTGATAAAACCATAGACGAGAATTTTAAAAACTGGATTTTTAGACAAAATGCCGGCAAGCACAACCGTTTTTCACAGGAACAAATGGACTGGCTGCGAATGATTAAAGACCATGTGGTGAGTTCCTATCATATTGAAATAGACGACCTCGATTATACACCTTTTGATGCACAGGGTGGTCGAGGAAAGATGCATCAATTGTTTGGAAACGAAATGGATACGATTATGAATGAATTGAATGAGGTGTTGGCGGCGTAAAGACAAGGCATGCCTTGTCTAAATTATATAATGAAAAAATTTAAAGGAAAATACAGGATAGAATCAACCCGATTACAAAATTGGGATTATGGATGGAACGCATCATATTTTGTAACCATTTGCACGCAAAATCGGGAACATTATTTCGGAGAAATTGATAATAATGAAATGATCCTGTCAGAAATAGGAAAATTGGCAGAAAAATATTGGTACGAAATACCACAACATTTTCAATTTGTGAAATTGGATGAATTTGTGGTAATGCCAAATCACATACACGGAATTATTGTAATTTACAAAAATGATATTGATAATGATATTGGAATCAATGGTGATAACAACGGGAACAACGATAATAATGATAATAATGATAATAACGATAATAACGATAATAACGATAATAACGTAGAGACAAGGCAATGCCTTGTCTCTACGGGAAAACCGCCGATAACCGATAATAACAAAACAATAGGCCAAAAACGGTTTCAAAATCAGGGCAAAAATACCCTGTCGTCAATCATTGGTTCATTTAAATCTGTGGTAACCAAAAATGCCCGAAAAATACATGCCGATTTTGCATGGCAATCACGATTTCACGACCATATTATTCGTAATGATGAATCATTCCAACGCATAAAAAAATACATTACGAACAATCCACACAATTGGGACAAGGACAGAAATAATAATGGAGAGAATGCGTGATTGAAAGAAGATATTATTAATGAATTGAATAAGGGCTTGGCGGCGTGATGAAAGAAGATTGGATTAAAATAAAATTGGGTAAGGTTTGCAATTATTCTAAAGGGAAAAAGCCAAAGGTATTGGCTAAAAAATATTCAGAGGCTACTCCATATCCTTATGTTAATATAAAGGCTTTTGAAAAAGGCATTTTTGAAGAATACACAAACGGTGAAAAATGTAATCTTTGTGAAGAAGGTGATTTGTTGATGGTTTGGGACGGTGCAAGAGCCGGGCTTACTGGCAAAGCACAGAAAGGAGCAATAGGTTCAACCTTAATGAGAATTGAACCGCAAAAAGGTGTTGTAAAGAACTACCTTTTTTACTATTTATTATCACTTTATAAGAAATTAAATACAAATCCAAGAGGTGTTGGGATACCCCATGTTGAACCAAGTTTATTATGGGATTCTTATTTTTTACTCCCCCCCCTCCCAATCCAACGCGCCATCGTAACCAAAATCGAAAACCTCTTTGCCTCCTTCGACAAAGGCATTGCCGATCTGAAAAAAGCACAGGAGCAATTAAAAGTGTACCGGCAGGCGGTGTTGAAAAAGGCGTTTGAGGGGGAGTTTGCGACACACAAATTAGGGGAAATTGCAGTTGTTAGTCGAGGGAAGTCAAAACACCGACCAAGAAACGATAAATCTTTATTTGGAGGTAAATATCCCTTCATACAAACAGGAGAAATAAGAACAGCAAATGGCGGCATTATTAAAAAGTATTCAAATACTTATTCGGAAAAAGGGTTAGCTCAAAGCAAATTATGGCCAAAAGGAACTTTATGTCTAACAATAGCGGCTAATATAGGTGAAACCGCATTCTTAGGTTTTGATTCTTGTTTCCCTGATAGCGTTGTAGGCGTAAAACCAAATAATGAAGTTTTATCAGACGAATTCTTAAACTTTTATATACGAAAGATAAAAAAGGATATTGATAACAAAGCTTCTGCAACAGCTCAAAAAAATATTAATGTCAGGTTTCTTAACGCTTTAAAAATTCCTCTACCATCATTAGAAGAGCAAAAAGATATCGTCCGCGAAATCGAATCCCGCCTATCCATTTGCGACAAAGTTGAACAAAGCATTACAGAAGGACTGCAAAAATCCGAAGCCCTGCGCCAGAGCATCCTGAAAAAAGCCTTTGAGGGCAAGCTGTTGAGCGAGGCCGAAATTGAGAAATGCAAACAGGAATCGGATTATGAACCGGCAAGTGTGTTGCTGGAAAAAATAAAGAAGACAAAGCATGACAAATAAAATTGAAATATATAAAACACCTGATAATCAGACTGAAATACGGGTTCAGTTTGAAGAGGATACCATTTGGCTTAGCCAACTGCAAATGGCAGAATTATTCAATAAGGATGTACGCACCATTAATGAGCATATTAAAAATATTTATAAAACAGAAGAACTGATGCCGGATTCAACTATCCGGAAATTCCGGATAGTTCGGCAGGAAGGCAAACGAAACGTAAAGCGAAACATTGAACATTACAATCTTGATATGGTAATCTCTGTGGGGTACAGGGTGAATTCAAAAAGAGGAACACAATTCCGCCAATGGGCAACCCAACGCCTTAAAGATTATCTTGTACAAGGCTATGCTATCAATGAAAAACGACTGGCACAAAAACAACAGGAAGTAGAATACCTAAAAACAGGAATACGCGTTTTGGGCCGTGCTATTGAAGAAGCTACAGAGAAAACCAATGAACAGGTTTTTGCTGTTTTTTCAAAAGGACTGGCTTTATTAGACGATTACGACCATGAACAATTAGACCTGAAAGGTAATACGACCCGGCAAGCTGTTTTTCCTTCGTTTGATGAGTATATGAAGCTTTATTCATAGCATGCACTCTGAATTCCAGTCGGATGTATTCGCAAAACCTAAAGACCAGAGTTTTAAAAGCTCCATCAAACAAAGTTTTGATGGCAAATATCTTTACCCGTCCATTGAGGAGAAAGCGGCTAATTTACTCTATTTTATCACCAAGAATCATTCGTTTGTTGATAGCAATAAACGCATTGCAGCTGCTTGCTTTGTTTATAGCAAATAGCAAAACCGAGGAAGCCGAAACAGTAAAAAAGTTAGTAATCAGTATATTAAACAGGGGTAAGCAATGACTGATTCAGCAATTATTTCAAAAATATGGAACCTTGCAGGCGTGCTTCGTGATGACGGAGTGAGTTACGGCGATTATCTGGAGCAAATCACCTATCTTCTATTTCTAAAAATGGCAGATGAGCTAAATAAACCGCCTTACAACAAAGGCCTGAAATTTCCCCGCCTGAAAGATGTTGAGGGCAATGAAAATAAGGACAGTGAAATTTGCGACTGGGAAACGCTTTCCGCTAAAAGAGGCGCCGAGCTGGAAGCATTTTATAATCAGTTGCTCCGCAGTTTAAGCACGGAAAAAGGCATTCTGGGGCAAATCTTCACCAAAAGCCAGAATAAAATACAGGACCCGGCCAAGCTTTCCCGTGTCATCAACATGATTGACAAGGAACAGTGGTCAATGATGGGGGCGGATATAAAAGGCAGGATTTACGAAGGCTTGCTGGAAAAGAATGCCGAAGACACCAAATCAGGGGCAGGCCAATATTTTACCCCCCGTTCGCTCATTAAAACAATGGTAAAGTGTGTTCAGCCCAAACCCATGAAAACCATTGCCGACCCGGCATGTGGTACGGGTGGTTTCTTTTTGGCTTCGTATGACTGGATTGCCAACAATCATGATTTAGACAGGGAAGAAAAGGACTTTTTAAAAAACGAAACCTTTCATGGCAATGAGATCGTGGCCAATACCCGCCGTTTGTGTTTAATGAACATGTACCTGCATAACATCGGCGAAATAGAAGGCGAAAGCTACATTTCCCCCAATGACGCGCTGGTTGCTGATGACGGGAATCGTTTTGATTATGTATTAACCAATCCGCCTTTTGGCAAAAAAAGCTCCTACACGGTTACCAATGAAGCAGGAGAAGCACAAAAAGAGGATATAAGCTATAACCGTCAGGACTTTTGGGAGACCACATCGAACAAACAACTTGGCTTTTTACAGCATATAAAAACCATGCTCAAAGTGACAGGCCAGGCAGCCGTTGTACTGCCGGACAATGTGTTGTTTGAAGGCGGTGCCGGTGAAGAGGTTCGCAAGCAGCTGATGAAAACAGCTGACCTGCATACAATTCTCCGGCTGCCCACCGGTGTATTTTATGCCCACGGAGTAAAAGCGAATGTGCTGTTTTTTGATAACAGAGCAGCGAGTAAAGAGGCGCACACAAAAGAAATATGGTTTTACGATTACCGCACCAATGTGCACCATACACTGAAGAAAAAACCAATGACATCGGCGGATTTAGAGGAATTTGTCAAGCTCTATAACCCTGAAAACCGTCACAAGCGAACCGAGACATGGAGCGAGGAAAGCCCGGAAGGCAGATGGCGTAAATTTACCTATGAAGAAATATTGGCACGGGATAAGACCAATCTTGATATCTTTTGGCTGCGGGATAAAAGCCTGACCGATCTTGATAATCTCCCCGATCCTGATGTTCTGGCAGGAGAGATTATTGAAAACATAGAATCCGGTTTGGAAAGTTTTAAAGACCTTATGGAAACTATTAACGGGATGACCGAAGAGTGAAGATCACACAACCACTTGGAGTTGTCCTGGCAGTGAAATCGAGAAAGAGTTTGTTGATTTGAAAAACCGGGTGTACACTGGTTAAAGAGATTGGGTTATTGCGTAACAGCGCCAGGCAACTCAAGTGAACGTTAAAACACCCACTTCCAACCCGGAACAAACCACAAAATTCAGTTCTTAAAAAAAAAGGTTGCCCGATTGCCAAAGATTTCTTATTTTCCTTTTACAGTGAACGCGTTTCCGGGGGACGGAAAACGATCTGCCGACAATTTATAAAATAGTATAACGTTTGTTAGGGATAACAGAACAGGACGTCATATGTCAGAATCAGTTGCAGGTGTGTATCAACATTTGAAAAGCGGAAGCGGTTTTTTGCGCAGCGTGGACAATTCATTTCAGCCCGGCTCGCGCGATGTCTGGGTATCGCGGCAATTGACGCGCGAATTTGGTTTGCAGGACGGCGCCACCATCATCGGCACCGCCGAGGACACAGAGCGCGGACTGCAGCTTCGCGAAATAGAGAGTATTTGCGGTTTGGAACCCGTCGACTTTAAACGCCGCACCCGGCTGAATCAGCTGGTGCCGATTGATCCGTTAGAGCGGATCAAAATGGGAGAAAGCGGAATTCCCTCCATGCGAATTATTGAACTGATCGCGCCCATCGGCAAAGGCACACGCGGCATGATCGTTTCTCCGCCCAAAGCCGGTAAAACTCGTATACTGGAGGAACTCGCCAATTCCATTGCCAAAGTCGAACCGGAAACCCGCATTATCGTGCTGCTCATCGACGAACGGCCGGAAGAGGTAACGCATTTCCGCCGCGGTGTGCGGGCCGAAGTGCTGGCCAGTTCCAGCGACCAGAGCATCCAGGCGCACGTGACCCTGGCGGAAATGGCCATGGGACATATCCGTTGCGAACTGGAATGCGGCCGCGATATTGTGGTACTGGTGGACAGTATTACACGTCTGGCGCGCGCCTTTAATTCGCACGGCAGCGGTTCCCGCCGCACCATGTCCGGCGGACTTGATGCACAGGCCATGCAGATTCCGCGGCAGTTTTTCGGACTGGCCCGCAACATTGAAAACGGCGGCTCGGTCACGGTGATCGCCACCGCTCTGGTGGAAACCGGTTCGCGTATGGACGATCTGATCTTTGAAGAATTCAAGGGGACCGGCAACAGCGAAGTGGTGCTTAATCGCAGACTGTCGGAGGAACGCATTTTTCCGGCCATCGATATTGTCGCCAGCGGCACGCGCAAGGAACAACTGCTGTACACAGACCAGGAAATGGAATCATTGAATCAACTCAACCGCGCGGTCGCCAAAACCGACCCCAAAACCGCCATGCTGGCGATGAACAAACTGATCAAATCCACGAAAAACAACGCCGAGCTGATCGAAGTGGTGCGTAAAAAGGGAGAGGCAGCGCTGGAGGGGTGATTTTGAATCACAACACAAACAGAGCCCGACTGACGGGCTAAAATCGTAAAGTCTTTTAAAGATAAACAGGATCGTTGATCTGTCCGCCTATTCCTGTGTCTCGAACATCAGCAGCACATCCTGGTCGTCCTTTAGTAGCAAATTACGGCCTTTGATGGCATAATAACATGCCGATTGCATTGCGCTGTAAAATCGGCTGTCCCATGACGTGTTGCCGCAATATATTTCCGTTGCGACATAGGAACTAAAATCAATCGATTGATCAGCGCCTGTTTGATACTCGCCCATAAAGGCGTTGCAGTCATTCAGTCCGGAACAGGTGCTGTCGGTTTCAAACAGAATAGAATACGATTGATCCTGCGGCGGCGCCAGCAGTTTTCCGTCACTAACGAAAAACTGCAGAGTCCATTCCGGGCCCGTCAATCCGGGAATATCCCCGGGTCCGGACAAATTGAATTCACAGCTCAACAGCAGCAAGCTGCAAAGAACTCCACTCCTGAATGGTGTCATATCAACCGGTTTGATTCTTTTCACGCTTTTGCCTTTTCATCATCGCCAAACGGTCTTTCCAGCTGAATGATTTTTCCGCAAAACAAAATCGTACCCGATCGTTTTTCGCGGATGACCAGCAGAAACGGATGATCAATGTGCATATAGATTTCCTCTTCCGCCCCGGAATTGTCGCCTCTGTACATCATAACAACGACCGTGGCGGCCGCGGCCTCGGTGCCGGTTTCTTCCAGTTTTAAGAAGGATTTTTGCCGAACTTTTTTGATAAATATTTGACTTTTGAGCTCCTGGATTAATCTCGAAAAGTCAGCCCCACCAAAAGCCAGCTGCATTCCCATAGACTGTAAAGCATCAACCAGACTTTTTTCATATTCAAGTTCCAGTTTGGGCAGAAACACATTGATCGAATCCGGTTGCATCGCGCCGGTGATCCGGTTCAGTTCGGATTGGTTGATATGCATCAGCAGGGAATCAAGGGCCGCTGGATTTCCCGGCAGCAGAATGGTCATCGCATAATGTTCGTTCGCATAGGGGAGATCAATGGCCTGCATATGTTTATCCGCATAATAATCGAACTTGCTTTTGATTTCCATCATGTGACAGGGAACCGCACTGCCGTCCGACAGATAAAAATTGTCCTGATCGGTATTTTCCGAGTCAAACTGGTATTTCCAATTCGCTTTGAAATAGATGGCATTGAGTAAAAACATAAATACCAACCCCTGTGGTTCGAAATCATCAGGCGTTATAAAATTCTGAATTCGGTCCTGCGTCTCCGCTTCCACCCATGAATTGATGCGCTGCACACAGGCATCCACCTGCATAAAAACCAGCGTTTCAATCATCGTCTGAAAGTACTCTTCGTTCAAACGTTGAAATTCATCCTGTAAGGTAAAATGATGATCGAGCCAGATGGCGTTGGCAAGATTGAACTCCATATCGCCGCTCAGGTGAACCAATTCATCGATCAGCGCCTTGCAGGTTGCATGATTTTACCGACAAACAAAATCGTCCCGGTGCGGTTTTCCCGGATAACAAACAAAAACGGATGATCGACGCGCATGTAAATATCCTCATTGCCGCCAATGCTCGTCAGTTCCATAATCACCACCGTGGCGGCCGCGGCTTCGGTGCCCGTTTCTTCTACTTTTAAAAAGGATTTCTGCCGCACCTCGCTGATGAATATGTCGTTTTGCCGCTCCTGCACCATGTTTGAAAAATCAGCGCCGCCTGTAAACGCCCTTTGCATGCCCATAGATTGTAATGCGGTTTTTAAGCTCTTTTCATATTCCAGTTCCAGCTTGGGCAGTGACAGAATCACCGAATCCGGCTGCATACCGGCAAGTATGCGGTTCAATTCCGCTGTATCCAGATTCTTGAGCAGCGAACCGATATTAGCCATTTTGCGCGGCAGCAGAACCGTCATGCTGTAATGTTCATTCGCATACGGCAGATCAATGGCCTGTATCTGATTATCCGAGTAATAGTCAAACTCGCCTTTCAGTTCCATCAGGTCACAGGGAGATGTGTTGCCGTCCAACAAATTAAAATTTTGTTCCCGCGTCTCTTCCGGATCGAATTGATACTTCCAGTCCGCTTTAAAATAAATCGCATTAATCAGCAGCATCAGGGTCATAGCATCAATATCACCCGCTTTGACCAGATCCTGAATCCGGTCATGGGTTTGGTCTTCCACCCAGTCGTTGATCGTATCCGTGCATTCCTGACTCTGGGAAAAGTCGAGGCTCTCAATCAACGCCCGGAAATAATTTGTGTTCAGCTGCTGAAAGCTGTCCTGCAGTGTAAATTGATCATTGAGCCAGATCGAATTGGCAAGATTGAACTCGATACCGCCGCTCAGGTTATACAATTCATCGATCAGTGCCCTGCAGGTGGTATTGATCTCTTGCCGGTCGGCGTTGTTATACCCCAGCGTTTGCCGCATTTCTTCATAGGTTTCTCCGTCCGCGCCGTTCAGGGTCATGGTCAAGGCCAGAGATGCGGAAAGAGGTGAGAGAAAAATGTTTTCCTGCTCGCCTGATTCATTATTTACAGTTTCAAGCAAATCAAAACAAAAATTGTTCTGAGAGGTGGTGACCCGGCTGGATACGGTTTGAACCAACACGCCGCCATCATTGAGATCAACCTCCAGAATTTTACTGCACCCCCCGAGTGCGATTGCGATCATTATCGCAAGGACAAAACTGCTTGTTCTGCTCATCATGATCCCCTTTCAGAAATTGAACTATTCTTTGACCATCGGCAGCCCGTATTTTTTGGCTTTTCGGTAAATGGTGGCGCGACCAATACCCAGCTTTTTGGCTGCCTTGGAAATATTGCCTTCGCATTCCAGCAGGGCCTGGCGCAGAGCCTTTTCTTCCAGTTTTTCCACCCAGCTGGCCAGGGTATTATCGGATTCGTAAATACGTTTCTCGCCCAGGGATTTGACGGCAGGCGGCAGATCATTGGCTACAATCTCTTTGCCGTTGGACAGCACCACAGCGCGCTCGATGGCGTTTTCCAGTTCGCGCACATTGCCCGGCCAGTGATACGCCATCAGCAATTCCAGAGCATCCGGTGACACCGCTTCGATCGCTTTGTCTTCCTGCTGATTGTATTTCTTTAGGAAATACGCCGCCAGATGCGGAATGTCCTCCTTGCGGTCCTTGAGCGGCGGCAGTTTGATGGGAAACACGGAAATGCGGTAAAAAAGATCCTCGCGAAAGGTACCTTCTTTGACTTCGGCTTCCAGATCTTTATTCGTGGCCGAGATAATGCGCACATCCACATGGATCAGCTCGCTACCGCCCACGCGCTCCAGTTCACGTTCCTGCAAAACCCTCAGAATCTTGGACTGGGTGGCCGGACTCATCAGTCCGATCTCGTCCAGGAAAATTGTGCCGCCGTTGGCCTGTTCGAATTTGCCGATGCGTTTTCCGGAGGCGCCTGTAAAAGCGCCTTTTTCGTGTCCGAACAATTCACTTTCCAGCAGAGATTCCGGCAGCGCCGAGCAGTTGACCGCGACAAACGGCTTGTCTGCGCGTTTCTGCGAATGATAATGAACGGCGCGCGCAATGAGTTCTTTTCCGGTTCCGCTTTCGCCCTGGATGAGTACTGTGACGTTGCTGTCCACAACCTTTTCCACGGACTGGAACACATCCTGCATGACACCGCTCTGACCGATGATATTGGACAGTGCGTATTTATCTTTCAGCTCGGAGCGCAGTTCGTTGACCTCTTTTTTCAGAGAACTGTTCAGCAATGCGTTCTGAACCGTCACCTGCAGCCGATATTTGGAAATGGGTTTGGTGAAAAAGTCATAAGCGCCCAGTTTCATGGAATCCACAGCGCGTTCAATGGTGCCGTGCGCGGTCATCATAATGACCGGCAGGTCGTGATACATTTCCTTGATCTTGCGCAGGGTTTCAATGCCGTCGATCCCGGGCATCTGGATATCCACCAGAGCCAGGTCCGGCACCTCATCCTGAATGCGTTTCAGACAGGCTTCTCCGCTCAATATGGTTTTAATCTCATATTTGCCCTCCTTGCGCAGACTGGCTTCGATCATCTTGCCGATATTTTTATCATCATCTACAACGTATATCAGTGGTTTATCGATCGCATTTGTCACGGTTGTTTCCCCGTATTTTCATTATATTTTTAATGATTTTACAAAACAATGAGCTAAAAAGCAAGAGTAAAGTCCCGGGCTTTTAAAATATGCTTTTTTCTCTCATAATTGGTTTCCGAATCTTAAATTTCCAAAAGATCATTTCTCTATTAGAGTTGAACCAGCGAATCCAGTACAGGTTCCAATGCTTTGGGATGCTGCACATCCAGCCGAATGCGCAGACACCAGAGTCGGGAATCACACTCGGAGCGGGGCAGTTTATACCAGTCTTTTTCCGTAGTCACCAGCAGATCCGCGTTTTGTTCTTGACCTGTTTGCACAAGCTGCACCATATCTTCCGCTGTGTAAATATGATGATCTTTAAAAGGAATCAGTGTCAGATGTTCCGGCTTGAGACTTTTCAGAGTTTTTTTCAAGTTTTCCGGATGAGCCAGACCGCAAAAAGCCACCACCCGTTTGCCGGACAAATCCGGTGGCAGGCTCTTACCCTGCGCATTTAGCATATCCTGAATCCGATACCGGGCATGCACCTGCGGAACATGCGGATTCAGTTCTCCCGCCTCTTCGGTCAAGTCATCACCGTTGAACCAAAGAACCGAGGCGCGGTTTAGTCCTGAAACAGGTTCACGCAACGGTCCGGCCGGCAGGACAAATCCGTTACCCATTGGATCTGCGGCTCGAAACGTGACAATATCCAAATCCCGGTAGACGCGGCGATGCTGAAAGGCATCATCCAGAATAAACAAATCAGGGTGAAACTGTTTCAGCGCCCATTGCATGGCGGCGGCGCGATCCGCGTCGGCAATGACAATAGCGCCCGGGCAACTATGCGCCAGCATCACGGGTTCGTCGCCGCAGGTCCGGGTGTCGCTCGTAATTGCCGTTCCATCCGAGACCAGCCGGCGTTCACGCGTCCGGCGTCCGTATCCGCGGCTGATGATACAGACCTTGAGGTGGTGTTCCAGATAATAGCGAGTCAACATCTGAACGGTCGGGGTTTTGCCGGTGCCGCCCACTGTAATATTTCCCACACTGATCACAGGAACCTTGCAAAAGAACCGGGCCTTGGGTGTAGAGGCGTAATAGCGATTGCGCCAGCGCATGATGCCGGCATACAGCAGCGACAGCGGCCAGAGCAGCAGACCTGGCCATTTGCGTTCAAAATAACGCATCAGCTTCTGCCTCGAGTTGATTCATACGCGTTTCGATCACAGTTTTCCAGTCGCATTTGGATTGACGCATCACTTTGAACGGTTCCCCGTAAATCAGCGCGCCTTTGGAGAACGGCCGCCAGATCGTAAACCGGTCCCAGGAATTGAAAACAATGGGGTGTTTGGCCGCAAACGTCATGGGTAAAATCACAGCCTCGGTGCGCTGTGCGAGCAGCGCGGCGCCGGGTTTGAGTTGGCGCCGGGGGCCGGTGGGACCGTCCGGCAGAATCGCGCAGGTGCGTCCCTGACGCATGTGGCGTAGCATATCTTTGAACGCGCGACTGCCGCCGCGTTTGCTGGACCCGCGCACGGTGTCATATCCGATCCGCTCCACGGTGCGCGCAATGGCCTCGCCATCCCCGTGTTCACTGACCATGGCCACAATATTCTCAAACCGGTGTGCGTAAATGGGCAGCAGCATCTTGCCGTGCCAGAGACACACCAGCACCGGGCCTCCCATTCGATGCGCCTTGTACCAGTATCTCCGGTTGATCAATCGCGCTCTCAGCATCCAGCCCATCGCCAGAAGCAGCAGCCAGGCCAGTTTCCCGGCGAGCCGACGCAATGTGCGTTTGCGGATACGCATCAGAGCATCTCCAATACAAGTTCCGCGGTGCGCGCCGCGGCTCCGGGCTCGCCGAGCCTTTCACGCACACCGGTCAATTTTTCAATGGTCTCGGAACGCACCATTTCATCATAGAGCAGCCCTTTGAGCTGCGCGGCCATATCGTCGGGGTCAAGATCAATTTGAATAAATTCCCGGGCGACCTCTTCATTGGCAACTATATTGACCAGGCCGATAAACGGGATTTTCACCAGACGCAGGCCGATGCGATAGGACAAGGGTGACACCTGATAAGCCAGAATGAACGGTGTTTTGAAACAAGCCGTTTCCAGCGTAGCTGTGCCCGAAGCTACAACAGCAGCATCCGCCGCATTCATCAGACTGTACGTATGCCCGACCACGGTCTTGATATAGGGGTAATTGCGGATACGGCGCAGCAAATCCCTGTCAATGGTCTCCGCCTGACTGACAGCCACTTGCAGACGCGGATTGTACTCCTTGAGCCGATCCGCCGTTTCAAGCATAACCGGTAAAAGATGTTCAATTTCCTGTCGGCGGCTGCCGGGAAACAGGCCCAAAAGCGGCTGTTCCGGATTCAATTCATATGTTTCGGCAAACTCGGATTTCTTCATATCAACCTGTAACCCGTCCAGCAGCGGATGTCCGACGAATTCAGCGTCGATGCCGTATTTGCTGAAAAACGGCACTTCAAAATCAAAGATCACCGCCATCTTGTTGACAAACACGGCCATTTTTTTGGCGCGGCTCTGGTGCCAGGCCCAGACCTGTGGTGCAATATAATAAAAAACAGGAATACCCATTTTCTTGGCTTTGGAGCCGAAGCGGAGATTGAAACCGGGATAATCGATGAGCACCACCATATCGGCGGAACGGTTTTTACATTCCTGAACAAGATGATTGAATATGCGTCGGAATGTGGGAATATGTTTAATCACCTCGGAAAATCCGATAAACGAAACATCCCGGACGTGATACAACAGTCTCCATCCCCGCCGCCTGCATACGGTCTCCACCGATCCCGAACACCTCGAGTTCCGGATCGCGTTTCAGCAGCTCGCGGATCAATGTGCTGCCGTGCAAGTCACCGGAAGCTTCACCAGCGATCACCAACACCTGTTTTGACATCTCAATTCCCCTGTTGTCCGTCAATGATATCACCGATACAACTGGCAGTCTGCAACGCCTTGAGACCGTCCCGGCCGCTGACCACCGGTTCCTCGTTGTTGTCCAGCGCAGTAAAGAACGCCCGCCACTCCGACTGCATGGCGTCCACCTCGGGCAGGGTCGGTTTTTCATAGACAATATGGCGTTTGTACTTGCCGTTCTGGATATCACCGAGCTCGATTGCCGCTTTCGCCGGATGATCTTGATTCGTAATGCGGTAGATCTCGGTGAGACGCTGAAAAAAGTCGATAGAAATGTAGGAATCCGGCTGAAAAACACGCATTTTTCGCATCGTGCGCTGGGAAATACGGCTGGCGGTCACATTGGCCACGCATCCGGACTCGAATTCAAGCCGCGCGTTGGCAATATCCGCCTGATCCGATATTACAGCTACGCCGTTGGCGCGGATGTCCTTGAGTTCACTTTTCACCAGACTCAGAATAATGTCGATATCATGGATCATCAGATCCAGAATCACTGCCACATCCGTGCCTCGCGGATTAAACGGCGACAGGCGGTGCGATTCGATGAATTTTGGCTCGAATTGTAACGGATCCAGGGCCTGAATGGCCGGATTAAAGCGCTCGATATGCCCCACCTGCAGCGGCACGCCATGCGTTTCCGCCAGATCCACCATTTCCTGAGCCTCTTCCACACTGGCGGCAATGGGCTTTTCCACAAACACCGGTTTTCTTGCTTTAATGGCCAGTTTGGCCATGCGCAGATGATGCGTGGTCGGCACAATAATGCCGACCACGTCTACGGCGTCAATCAGGGCTTCCGGTGTTTCGAATGCTTTACAATTGTACGTCTGACTGATCTCGGCCATGCGCTCGGCATCGCTGTCGTTTACTCCGACCAGCCGCGCTTCTTGCATCTGCGACAAGTTGCGGCAGTGAAAATTACCCAACTTGCCCACCCCCACGATTCCAACGTTGTGCATGACACCTCCGATTTTTTGTAATTTAAAAGTTAGGGAATTTTGCGCTGGAAAACAACGGGAAAAAGGTGGAAAGGAGTAGAGGAGAAAAATACCTTTCAAGAAATGAAATCTGCAAATAAAATTAAAAAGTTGAATTGTATTTTTGATAATTTTAAAATAAAAAAACTTGTTTTTTGTTGATATTATAAATATTATGTACATTGTGGGGTAGAAAAATGGTCAATAACTCGGTTTGAAAATGTATGTTTCGAATTTTCTATTTGTATAAAACAATTAATAAATTCAGATTGTTGAAATTCAAAAACATAATTCTCAAATCAGGGAATCGACAAATGTCTGTTGCCTTGCTGAAATACCCATAGAGCATTTACACTATCATTAGCGCAAAGCATAAGAAACACCTGCAAATAAAATATGATTCTGGAAACTGATAAAATAAAAATTGAATTAACTCGACTTGATAATATTAGGAAAATCATTCAGATTGAGAATGAAAATTCTGATTTTATTGGCCAGTATGATTTTGACAGACACAAAGGAGTGATTGACAGTGATGATGAAATGCACTTGTCGGTCTTTGATAAGATTGATAATTCATTAATTGGACATATAATTCTTGCAGGATTAAAAAGTACAAATGATTCAATTGAATTTCGACGAATTGTAATTTCTAATAAAGGAAAAGGATTTGGAAAAGATTCTATAGACCTGATAAAAAAGTATTGTTTTAAAGAGTTGAATACAAATCGAATTTGGCTTGACGTATTTCAAGATAATTATAGAGCAATTCGACTTTATAAATCACGGGGATTTAAAACTGAGGGGGTTTTAAGAGAAATCATAAAGCAAAACGGGCAGTATCATTCACTTAAAATTATGTCGATACTTAAAAATGACTCGGAAAATGAAATTCCTTCACGGATTGACCACATTTGTCTGATTGTAAAAGACATTAATAAGACAAGGAGTGATTTGCAGTCGCTTTTCAATTTAGAGATTAAGACAAAACCTGATTCAGAGAATGTTTTAATGTGCGAGAATAAGAATTTGCATTTTTTTGTTAAACAAATGGATTTCTCAACGAAATTTTTACGAGAGCAACATTTATCTTTGACTGTTGACAACATTAAATTAATCTCTGATAAACTTAAAAGTCGTAATATTGATTTTGAAATAGGAGAATTCAACGGATTTCGGTACAATAATTACAAATGGATTGAGTGGAGAGATGATAATGAAATTAGATTTGAATGTATAGAAGAAATTTGATTACAAAATGCCATGCGCTAACACGCGGTCATAAAACATTGGGGGCGAGGTGGTTATTCGAGCCTCGGTTCTCGCTTCAAGGTTTGTTGTACCTTGATAGTGAAGTAGCTCCGACCCCCACCCCCCAACGTTTCATACTGATTATATTGCCTTCACAGGGAGGAATTGATTATTTTGATAATTTTATTAAAAATCATATTGATCATCTTAAAATACCCAGAAAAATTCCAGTTGTATCTTAGGAATATTTGCTTGAACATTAACCTTTATCAACCTACTTTTTCAGCGAAATAAAGGCCACCTTGCCACCTAATTTCCCTCACAACAAACAAACTGTTTTTGATCTTTTTCCTATTTCAAAATATCAACTTCCTGGGTCATCTCCAGAGGCAGGTTCATAGAGCCGAGGGGCGAATCCAGAACCGTGCTGCTGGACATGGCGACTTCGATACTGTTGCTTTTCAGCATGGATCGAAGTGAACTGCCCAGTTCTGTAAAACCCAGGGAAATCGGCAAGATCAGTGTGGATTCTTCTTTAGAGCCCACTGAAAATGCCTTTTGCGTTTTTCCGGATGCCACACGGCTTCCTGCAAGGTCGATGCTGTAATCCATTTCACTCAAATGAAATCCAAAGCTGTTGGGATTATCAATCGAGAGTCTTAGCTGCAGCTCAATACCGCCCAGTCCCAGACTCTGCACCTTGAGACCGTCGAATGATACATGCGGAATGCGCACATTGGGGAGCCGGCCGCTGTGGTCGAACGGAATCCGGGTGCCGCTGAACACACCCGACGGAAACAGGTGACCCGTGATGCTGTAAATCAGAGAATCCTGCTCCTGCACAGACCGGCTCAGGGCGTGCAGTTCACGTAAATTAATAGAAAGAGGGATTTCGAGAGTCTGGGAATTTTTTGCCTCTACCATCAGTTGTTTTTCTTGAGTTCCGCTTAAAAATTCTTTACCTTCTATGGACATGGAATAGTCAAAGCCGTTCAGACTGAACCCAAAGGTATTGGGATTGCGGACCGAGAGATCAACATCGAGTCCCAGTTGTTCAAACGTAACGTGGTCCAAACGTACACCGGAGACCCGGACCGACGGCGGCTGTACAAATTCCTGGAGCGCAGCGCAGCCGCTCATGAACAGGGCGGCGGTTATAAAAATAAGGATGAACCCTTTGATTGTTTTCATCGTTTACCTCGGAACAAGATCAATGTGATTTTTCATAATATAACGATTTTATGTATCAATTCAATCCCAAAATGGTGGGTCTATGAGTGAAAAAATCAAACTTGGAATCAGTACTTGTCTGCTCGGCGAAAAAGTCCGTTACGACGGCGGACACAAATGGGACCGATATCTGACCAATATTGTCGGACCGTTTGTTGAATGGGTTCCGGTCTGTCCGGAAGTAGAGTGCGGGCTGCCGACACCGCGCGAAGCCATGCACCTGGCCGGTGATCCGGAATCGCCGCGCCTGGTCACCCTCCGTAGCAATATGGATCACACCGAACGCATGCACGAGTGGAGCAAAAAACGCCTCGTTGATCTGGAAACACAAGATCTATGCGGATTCATTTTCAAAACCAGATCCCCCAGCTCCGGTATGCGCGATATCAAAATTTATAAAGAGGATGGCAATCCGACCTCCAACAAGACAGCCGGATTGTTTGCCAAAGCGTTTATGGACCGGTTTCCGCTGATCCCGGTTGAAGATGAAGGCCGTCTCAACGATGCCGGATTGCGGGAAAACTTTATCGAACGCGTGTTTGTGTTTCACCGCTGGAAGGAGTATTTGAAACAGGACCGCTCGGCCAAGGGTCTGGTTGATTTTCACACCCGCCACAAGCTGATGCTTATGGCGCACAGCGAAACGCATATGCGCAAGCTCGGGAAACGGGTCGCGGATATTAAACATTTTAATTTTGAAGAACTGCTGGACCAATATTTCAGAACGCTGATGCAGGGATTAAAGGTCAAAGCCACGGTTAAAAAGAACGTCAATGTACTGGATCACATACTCGGGTACTTTAAAAAGCAACTGACCGCAGATGAAAAGCTGGAAATGCGGGATATTATCAGTCAATATCACAACAACCTGGTGCCGTTGATTGTACCGGTGACGCTGCTCAAGCACTATATCCGCAAATATGAACAACCCTATCTGCTGGATCAGGTTTACCTGACCCCGCATCCAGCGGAACTGGCGTTGCGCAATCATGTCTAAGGCGGTTAACAGGGAGAACAGGATGAAAAAAACGATTATTTTATTCCTTTTATTTCTCAACAGCGCCGTCTGGGCAGCGCCGACAGGTCAAATTAAAGGCCGGGTGGTGGATAGCGAGACCGAGACGCCGCTGCCGGGAGTGAACATCACCGTTGAGGGCACCATGCTGGGCGCCAGTACAGACAGAGATGGAAATTTTACAATTTCGTCTGTACCACCGGATGTATACACACTGCGCGCCTCGATGATCGGCTACCGCAATATTGAAGAACCAGGGGTGCGCGTGCGGGTCAACAGCGCGACCAGCGTCAACTTTTCCCTGGAACCCACATCCATTGAATTCGATCCGGTAGTGGTGCTGGCCGGCAAAACAGAACAGCGCCTGGACCGTGCGCCGGTTTCCATTTCCGTCGTCACCGCACGCCAGATCGAACAGCGAAACGCCACCAATATCGTCGAGGTACTGGAAACTGCGCCGGGCATCAATTTTATCGGCGATCAGATCAACATCCGCGGCTCGACCGGCTATACATTTGGCGCCGGTAACAAAGTGCTGCTGCTGCTGGATGGTGTGCCGGTATATGCCAGCGACACCGGCGAGTTCAACTGGGACATGCTGCCGCCCATGGACATTGAACAGATTGAAGTGCTCAAGGGCGCAGGATCCACATTATGGGGCGCTTCGGCGCTCGGGGGGGTGGTTAATATCCAGACCAAAGATCCGTCCGAAGAGGGGCGGATGATGGTATCGGTTTCTTCGGGTTTGTACGGAGAGCCGGCCTATGAGACCTGGGATTATACGAACAAGATGCAATGGTATCACCGCGAAGATGCCAGTTACAGCCGGCAAATCGGTTCAATGGGCATGCGCATTTCCGCCGGTCATTACTCATCCACCGGATACCGGCAGCTGGGAGATGCCAGCAAGGTCAACCTGACCGGAAAATTTGATTACCAGTTTGCCCATGGCACCAATGTCACCGCATACGCGGCATACAGTTACATCGACCGCGGCTTTTTTCTGCAATGGAAGGGTCCCAACCATCCCTATGAAGTGGACGAATCGAATCTGGATAATTATGCAGCCACCAATCAGCTGAACGCCTATGTCAAAGTGGGCATTCCGGTGTCCTCCAAGCTGGCGATCAATGTGCGCGGGTCATTTGTGCGCACTCTGATGGGCAATCAGTTCGGTGATGACGCCAATTTCAATCCGGCGCTGGGACAGGGATTCGAAGCCCAGGGTACCTGGATTCCGCATGCCGCCCACACTCTGACCGGCGGTATCCAGTTTCAGCAGGATGCGGGTAGCACCAAATTTTTCGGATCGCACACCGGCTACTCGTTTGGCCCGTATGTGCAAAATGAGTGGAAACTGCGCGAAAATCTGCGCATGACCACGGGGTTGCGCTACGATCGATATCAGCTGCAGGGCGGCAAAGGCGAAGACCTGTGGAGTCCGCGCTTCGGACTGAACTGGCAGCCCTGGGTCACCACACATTTCCGCGCCTCGGTCGGCAGCGGCTTTCGCGCCGCGACGATCGTCGAGCGATTCCTGGAATTGACCATCATGAATTTCAAGATCAAAGCCAATCCGGATCTGGAGCCTGAACACGCCTGGGCTTATGATGTGGGCGTGCGGCACTATATCAACGATCACTGGAATGTGGATATCTCGCTATTCCGCAATGATTACTGGAATCTGATCGAGGCACACCTTGATCTGATTCGTGGACAGATGTCCAGTTCCGCAATGTGGAACAGGCGCGCATTCAGGGCATTGAAGCCACCATGAACTGGAGTAACCCGTTTCACTGGAACAATACACGCATAGCGCCCGGACTGGTTTTGACGACAACGCTCATGGACCACGAAAATTTGCAATGGAATGAACCGCTCACTTATCGTCCCAATCAGTTGTTTACCGCCAAGGCTAATCTGCATGTGGGCAAGGTGTATACGGAACTTTTATACCGCTATGCCAGTAAAATTAAAGAGGTGAAAATTTATCCCATCAACGAGCGGGTGCCTATGAAATTTGTGGACCTGCAGGTGTCCTACGATTTCGGATCGATCACACTGCAGTTGGGCGTAAACAATGTGTTCAACTATAATTATGCATCACGGGAAAGCAGCATGGAACCCATGCGCACGTTTACCGCAGGACTCAAGGGCACACTATAGTGGAATAAAAAGTGGAATAAAATGCCGATAACATTTACCTGATCAAAAAAAAACGATGCATTGGCTTAAAAATATGGAATAAAACTTGAATAGAATTTGTCTAAGATAGAGCAATTATAAATGCGATACATGATACAGGGGAGTATAAATATGAAATCCCGGATAAAAATATTGCGAGCAAAACATGATGGCGCTGGTTCCCCTCGCCAATGGCTGACCCCCCCTAGGCTAATTGGCACCCGGCGTCATCATTTTTTTCTTGCATTTTAAATATTTTTACAGTATATTATGTTCTGAATTTTATATGATATGGCACCGGTTTCCCCCGTCGTTCGCTGACCCCCCCTAGGCGATGCGACACCCGGTGCCTTTTTTTTACCTGTTAGTTTTCCCGTTTCAACAATTTCTTGATTTTCTTTTGCATTTTTGAAAAATGCGACCCCTTCCAGTAAATCTGCCCGCATGATTGACATTGATGAAAATCATCATAGTATTTTGCGGCTTTTTCCGGTATTTGATCCTGGATCGCATGCTTTTCGACCTGCACAATTTTTCCGTTGCATTTGACACAGCGGGTAAACAAACTGACGCTGTTGTAAAGATCAAAACGGCTCAGTACTTCCCGGGTCTGTTGCTCCGGATCGTCAGAGCGCAAACAGTACCCGTGCGTCACGGCGCCGGTCTTTAAAATCCCGCGGTCCCGGGTCAGAATAATGCGGCGTTCATTCACGGAAATATCAATAATCTGCGGATCGGAATAATCATTGCGATACAGCGCATCAAATCCCAAAAGCCGCAAGTTGGCAGCCAATTTTCCCAAATGCACATCCAGGACAAAACGCGGAATCCGCAGCGGCTGCGGCCGGAGACGGATCAACGATCGAACATCCAAACTTTCGAACATGGGATAAACAGACACCCGGTCGCCATGCTGCAGATGATAATCAAACCCCACAGATTTGCCATTGACCAGAATCAGCTCCACTTCCGGATGCGGTACCCCAAGCGCCTCTATCGCATCCTTGACACCCGGATGACCTGAAAACTCGTAAAGGATATCCCGTTTTTTCTTATCCCTCGGCAGAAAATCATTCAATTCCTCATAAAACCGAAACCAGGCTGTATGCTTTGTTTTCATGGTCTCCACACTGATATATGCTAAAACACTGCTCTCCTATATTACCACCACTTTAATTCTTTACCATTTTCACCGGTCTAAAACTTTACCATACATTTTCTTTCATTTAATTCATTTTCATAAATATTCATAAAAATTCCATCTAATTTTCTCTTATTTTCATATCATTCGTTTTATT
Organism: candidate division KSB1 bacterium; assembly: GCA_034521575.1. NCBI lineage: Bacteria > Pseudomonadati > Candidatus Zhuqueibacterota bacterium. Next base: position 2,173,803 of record JAXHMJ010000005.1, on the reverse strand, counting down.
CTCTTTTTCCCCCTTTTCACAAATTAATTTTTATGGCACTTTAGATTATTGGGCTTGTTTTTGGCTGTATGTTGGTTCTCAGCCCTAACTATCCTTCCACCAATACGAGTGTCTGTGATGAAGAAAACCATTATTTGCAAGAATTGCTGTAAGCAAAAACCTGCTAATCCCCGGCTCAAAGGCAATCAGTTATACTGCAGTGCCCCCAACTGCCAAAGAGCCCGCAAACGTGCCTGGCAAAAACAAAAAATGATTCAGGATTCTCAGTATCACGAACAGCAAGTCGCATGTTTAAAGAAATGGCGCAAGACCTATCCATTAGATAAATATCAAAAAGAGTATCGTAAAAAGCATCCAGACTATGTGAAAAGAAACCGAGACCTTCAGAAAAAACGCAATGCGAACCAGTCAAAAAAAGCGGAGCTGATTAAAATTGTAAAAATGGACGCGTTAAAAAAGCAGTCAGAAAAATTATACACTTGTGTAATGAATCCTTATAAAATTGATTCATCCGGGAAAATTGTAAAAATGGACGCGTTAATCGTGCAACTGGCTGATTTACATAAAAATATTGACCTTTTTTTGTCTTTAAGAATTTAATTGTAAAAATGGACGCTATTGCTATTTGCCTTGTGGTATAGTAGATTTCAGTTGAATTTGTACGTGATCTATTATTCGGGAGGCAGAATGATGAAAATCACCAAAAAACCCCTTATTCCCGACCGGGTGCGTAACATTGATGGGGGATTTAGTTTTATTCCACACCGGTTTATCACAGACCATTTTTTTACCAGTTTGAATCAACACGAGCTTTTGATTTACTTTTTGCTCGTGCTTGTCGGAGATCGGCACGGGCTGTCTTATTACAGTCAGGACCGGCTCTGCACGATGCTGAGGATAAGTCTTGATGATTTTATCACTGCCAGAAACGCTTTGATCAAAAAATCCCTGATTGCCTTTGACGGGTTTATGTTTCAGGTGCTTTCTTTGCCGAAAAAGCCGGTTGCACTGCCTTCAAAACCCTTGACTACCCGCTCCGATTTTGAAAACTGGGACCCCATGACGATCCGTAAACTTGTAACTGAATCTCTTGAAAGGGCCAAAAGTCATGATGAATAAACGAATCATCTTTGAAATTCACAAATTGGCTGATATGGGCATGAAACAACGCCAAATTGCCAGAAAGTTATGTATTTCAAGACCAACTGTGCAAAAATATCTCAACTCCCCGGATATTGCCACACCTCCCAGACGTCCAAAGCCAGGTAAATTGGAACCGTTCTATAATTATATTGATGAACTGCTGGAAGGTTGGCCGAACGCCAGCGCTGTTGTTATTAAACAACGTATCGACGAAAAAGGCTATACCGGAGGGATTACGATTTTGCGCGATTACCTCCTTGCTAAACGAGGAGGTAAGAAACGATCCAAAGCCTACATTCGGTTTGAAAGCAGCCCTGGTGAACAATGTCAGTTTGATTGGGGCATTTCGGCAGTCTCATTTATGGCAACACCTCCAGAAAACTGTACTGCATGACGGTGATAGAATGCCATTCCAGAATGCTCTACATCGAGTTCACACATAGTCAAAACAAAGAAGCTGTGATGCGCACCCTGTTGAATTCTTTTTATTCTTTGGTGGCGCTCCCAAAGAACTGGTGCACGATAATTTGAAAACAGCGGTCATTGAACGAATCGGCGATATTATCCGGTTCAACGAAGATTATTTGCATTTCTTGCGCCCTTTTCATATCAGACCTTACGCGTGCGGCATAAGGGACGCATCCGCAAAAGGCAAGATAGAAAAAGGCGGTGTTCATTACGTTCGCTATAACTTTTGGCCGTGCCGCACCTTTGCCGATCTGGATGATGTAAATGTGCAAGCCTGCAAATGGCGCGATCACATTGCAAATACACGTATTCACGCAACAACGAATGAAAAACCGGTTGAACGTTTTCAGCCGAAAGCCCTGCGTCCATTGCCGGATGTATTGCCGGATACCAGAGATCATTCAGAAGCTAAAGTCCATTCCGATTGCCGGTTTAAATTTGATGCAAATTATTATTCAGCGCCTTGGTGGATGGCCGGTAAAACAGTCAGTGTCAAAGCGGATAACCATACAATTTGGGCAGGCCATAAAAACAAAATTGTTGCTGTACACACGCGAAGCTGGAAACGCCGGGCTGTTATTGAAAATCCGAACCATATTTCAGAACTTTTGAAAACACGTAAAAAGGCAAGGTTAACCAGACAAGAACAACTCTTGTTTTCAATGGGTGAACCCATCAAACTATTCATCGAAAATTTGGCCAAGGCCGGGAAAAGCCTTTCCCGGGCATCCAGTCATCTCCTGGAATTAAGAGAACAATATGGAGCCAAAGCAGTTGTGGAGGCCGTTGAAATAACCCTCAAATACAAAGCCTATGGCGTCGATTATGTTGAGAATATCCTGCATCAAAAAATGCATATTAAAACATATTACCCCAAAGTTACCCTCAAAGATGAAACGCTCAATCAGTTACAATTACAGGAACCCGATCTGTTAATCTATGATGCCATTACTTTGAAAAAAAGCAGGAACAATGATGACAAAAATTGAAAATACAATCCACAAATTGCAGCAGTTGCGACTCAATACCATGGCCGAATATCTCGAAGATGCCTTTGAAAAAGAAAAAGAGCAGAACAACGGCTTTCTGTGGCTGCTCGATTATTTGCTTGACCTGGAAAACGAATCACGCTGGAAACGCTCTGTTGAAAACAGAATCAAAGCGTCGCATTTGATTGATAAATGCTTGCCAAGTGACTTTGATTTTAAATTCCATGTCTCCCGACAACAGAACCGATCCCTTGTTTTGCGTTTGTCCGAATGTGATTTTATTCATAAAAAACAAGACGTGATCTTTATTGGCGCCCCCGGAACCGGAAAAACCCGATTAGCAAAAACCATAGCTTATCAAGCCTGTTTGAAAAATGAACGTGTACTCTTCACAACAGCTATTGATATGATTAATCACCTCATTGCCGCTCAAGCTGATCAGTCGTTGTTAAAAAAACTAAAATTTTATCAAACTCCAAGTCTGCTTGTTTGTGACGAGTTGGGTTTTCTTTCGCTTGACGAACAGTCATCAAATCTTTTTTTCCAGGTGCTCAGTGCCAGGCATGAACGTGTCGAGTACAATCGTGACCACCAATCTGCCCTTTGGCCGCTGGGGAGAGATCTTTCAAAGTGCTGTAATCGCTCAAGCCATCGCAGACCGGCTCGTTAAAACTCGGAGATTATACTGATGGAAGGACCATCTTATCGACAGAAAAATAAATAGTAATCTGGTTTCATTTTAAAAATATAAAAATATAATTGATATTTTATGCCAAAGAACTGTTTTTTTTACAGAGTCTTGTAAGAGAATCTATGTGCTCCACTTTAGGTGGTAAAGTATTATTCCGTTGGCTTTGGTAAACTTGTTAACCGTTGGTAATACTCCTATCTGAAAATACTCATTTCATTGCGATAACGCAACAAATTGTCGAATTTTTTCACCCAAACCCCACGACCGACAAACAGATAAAAGAGAGAAATCGGCGTAAACGTGCACGACATTTCAATGTTTTTATTGACAAGCAGGAATAATATCCTTATTTTAGTGTTCAATATATAAGACCAATTTAGTCCTATTTAATATGTTTAAACTATCGAAAAAGACAGTCTACGGTTTACTGGCTCTGCAGCATCTCATCGAACTGGAGGACGGCGAGTCCGCAACCGTGCGCGAGATGTCTGAAATTTATAATATTTCTCAGCCGCTTTTGGCTAAAATTTGTCAGAATCTGTCAAAACACAAGCTCATACAATCGGTGCAGGGTGCGCGCGGCGGGTATCAACTGCAGGTTCCGGCGGGTGATATTTCTATCGCCCAGGTGGTTGAAGCATTGGAAGGCCCGATCACACTGGTCGACTGCGCTGATCATCAACATGTATGCAAACGTGTGGATCAGTGCCGTTTAAAACCCGGATTTTTATCTCTGCAGAAGCATTTCCGTGACTATCTTGGTCAGGTCAGCCTTGCAGATATGCAGAGTTTATAAAAAGGAGTTGTTCTATGCCTCATGAAATAGACACTTTGAAGGATATCACACAACAAAAATACAAATACGGATTTGTTTCCGAAATAGACAGCGAAGACGTCGGCAGGGGGCTGAACGAGGACGTGATTCGTTTGATTTCAGCCAAGAAACACGAGCCGGACTGGCTGCTGGAATGGCGTTTGAACGCCTATCGCAAGTGGTTGAACATGGAACAGCCTGACTGGGCCAACCTGTCTATTGCTCCGATTAATTATCAGGATATTGTCTATTACTCTTCGCCCAAGAAACACAAAAAAGGACCCAAGAGTCTTGAGGATGTGGATCCGGCCATACTGGAAACTTATAACAAGCTGGGCATTCCGCTCGAAGAGCAAAAAGTGCTCACCGGCGTGGCTGTCGATGCGGTTTTGGACAGCGTGTCCGTGGCCACTACGTTTCGCGAAAAGCTTGCGGACCTGGGTATTATATTCAGTTCCTTTTCGGAAGCTGTGCAGAACCATCCGGATCTGGTCAAACAGTATCTGGGCATGGTGGTGCCGCCTGATGACAATTATTTTGCCGCCTTGAATTCAGCCGTATTCAGTGACGGATCGTTTGCTTATATTCCCAAAGGTGTAAAGTGTCCCATGGAACTGTCCACGTATTTCAGGATCAATGCACAGTTCACCGGACAGTTTGAACGCACTTTGATCATTGCCGAAGATGACGCCTATGTCAGCTATCTGGAAGGCTGTACCGCCCCACGGCGGGATGAGAATCAGCTGCATGCAGCCGTGGTCGAGCTGATTGCCATGAATAATGCACGCATTAAATACTCAACGGTTCAGAACTGGTATCCCGGAGATGAAACCGGAAAGGGTGGTATCTACAATTTTGTTACCAAACGCGGACATTGTCGGGGGGTAAACTCCAAAGATCTCCTGGACTCAGGTGGAGACCGGCTCAGCCATTACCTGGAAATACCCCGGCTGTGTGCTGGAAGGTGACAACTCGATTGGTGAATTTTACTCTGTGGCGATGACCCATAATTATCAGCAGGCGGACACGGGCACCAAGATGATCCATATCGGCAAAAACACCAGCAGTACCATTGTATCCAAAGGAATTTCGGCCGGTCACAGCCAGAACAGCTACCGCGGACAGGTAAAAATTACAAAAAACGCAGAAAACGCTCGCAATTTTTCCCAATGTGACTCTCTGTTGATCGGCGACCAGTGCGGCGCGCATACGTTTCCTTATATCGAGGTTAAAAACAGCACAGCCACCATGGAGCATGAAGCCACCACTTCGAAAATCGGAGAAGACCAGATTTTTTACTGCAATCAACGCGGCATTACCCCTGAAAACGCTGTATCGATGATTGTGAATGGATTCTGCAAAGAGGTGTTCGCTGAACTGCCGATGGAATTTGCCGTGGAAGCTCAAAAACTGCTGGGCATCAGCCTGGAAGGCAGTGTCGGATAAAACAAATTTTCAGATTATGATATTTAATATGTTTGGAGAGCATTTATGTTAACTGTAAAAAACTTACATGCCTCGGTTGAGGGTCATGAAATATTAAAAGGAATCGATTTGACGGTGAACGCGGGTGAAATCCATGCAATCATGGGCCCCAACGGTTCAGGGAAAAGCACATTGGCCAATATCATTGCGGGCCGGGAAGAATATACAACAACAGAAGGTGAAATTAGATTTATGGATCAGGATCTTTTAAACATGCCCCCTGAACAACGGGCACACGCCGGATTATTCATGGCGTTTCAATACCCGGTGGAGATACCAGGCGTGAACACCAGTTATTTTTTACGCACAGCGCTCAATGAAATCCGCGAGGCACGAGGTGAGACCAAAGTCGGAGCGATGCAGTTTATAAAGCTGATCCGGGAAAAAATGCAGCTGGTGGACATGGATGAAGCGTTTTTAAAACGGTCGGTAAACGTCGGATTTTCCGGAGGAGAAAAAAAGCGTAATGAAATTCTGCAAATGGCCGTGCTACAGCCGTACTTGTCCATTTTGGATGAAACGGATTCCGGTCTGGATATTGACGCTTTGAAAATCGTGGCCAACGGCGTGAATGCGCTTCGAAATTCAGACAATGCGTTTATTCTGGTGACCCATTACCAGAGGCTGCTCGATTATGTGATTCCTGATCAGGTTCATGTCCTGTATCAGGGCCGCATCGTTCAATCCGGTGATAAAAACCTGGCCATGGACCTGGAAAAAATGGGATACGACCACATCAAACAAGCGGCACAGACAGCGGAGGTGTAATATGCGCGGTCCCCATATCAACACAGATTATTTAAAGCTGTTCCAGGAATTCGAATCCGGGTTAAACGGTAAAGGCCGCGGTCCGCTGCATGAACGGCGGATTGAAGGTATTAAAGAGTTTGCTCAGACCGGTTTTCCGTCAACCGGACAGGAAGACTGGCGTTTCACCGACGTCTCCCCCATTGCGCGCGCGCAATTCCGAAATGTGGCGCGCGCCGATCAGGGCGCTCTTGACAAGAATACCGTTCGCAATCTTGTGGCTGACGAAAAACATCCGCGTCTGGTTTTTGAAAATGGTCATTTTCGCGAAGACCTGTCGCAGCTTCCCCAAAACAGCGGTATCACCGTAAAAAACCTGCTGAGGGCGACTGGTGAACATCCGGAACGGCTGGAGGCGTATGCGGCTCAACTCGCCCCGGTCACCCTCAACGGGTTCGTGGCTTTGAATACCGCCTTTATGTACGACGGCGCTTTTATTGATATTGCCGATTCCGTAGTGATGGATTCGCCGCTTTATGTGGTTTATTATTCCACCAAAGTGGACGGTCAGGCAGCCGTGTTTCCCCGAAATCTGATTATTCTCGGCCGTCATGCGCAGGCTACGGTTGTGGAACATTATGTAAGCTCGGACGAGCACCGGTACTTTAATAATTCGGTCAGTGAAATTTATCAGGATCAGAGTTCTCTATTAAATCATGTCAAGATTCAGCACGAAAGCGCATCAGCTTATCATACAGAACTGACCCACGTACAACAGCAGCGCAACAGTGTGTACAAATCGCATGTATTTTCTTTTGGAAGCCGTCTGGCGCGCAGCGATATCCAGGCGCAGCTGAACGGAGAAGGCGCGGAGACGGTATTAAACGGACTGTCTTTAAGCAGCGGCCGGTCTTTGGTTGACCATCACACGCTGATTGATCATGCTGCTGCGCACAGCAGCAGCCGCGAGCTTTATAAAGGTATTCTGGACGGCAAAGCAAAAGCCGTTTTTAGCGGCAAAATACATGTGCGTCAGCAGGCACAAAAGACGGATGCCAAGCAGTCAAATGAAAACCTGCTTTTATCCCAAAACGCCGTGGTGGATACCAAGCCGCAACTTGAAATTTTTGCGGATGATGTCCGTTGTACTCACGGCAGCACGGTCGGACAAATGGACAAAGACGGGCTGTTCTACCTGCGTTCCAGAGGATTGTCTTTGGCCGCGGCGCGCAATTTGATGATCCGGGCGTTTGCCGGAGAGATTACAGAACAAATCCAGAATAATCAGGAACGCCAGGCGCTGGAGCGGCTGGTTGATTCAAAATTATCAAAAGGACACTTGCAATGAAACTAACCCCGGAAGATATACGGGAAGAAATCATTGAATCATTGAAAACCATCTTTGATCCGGAAATACCGGTTAATATATATGACCTCGGATTGATTTATGATATCCAGGTCGACGAGCAGGGCCGTGCCGGTCTGGAAATGACCTTGACATCACCCATGTGTCCGGTTGCAGAGTCTCTGCCGGTTGAAGTAGAAAAGAATCTCCGGGAAATAAAAGGTGTAACGGATGTGGATGTTCAAGTGGTCTGGGATCCGCCCTGGTCGCCGGATCTGATGTCTGACGAAGCCAAACTAAAACTCAATTTATTATGAGCCAATTTGTAAACATAACAACACAAAGGACCTATGATTATTGAAACGCCTCCTACAGTTGATCTCAAAAAAGTAAAAAAAGATTTTCGGGTATTTGACCATCCGGAAAACGAGGGGCTGGTGTATCTGGACAGTGCATCAACCGCTCAGCGACCGCACATGGTGTTGGAAGCGACGGACCGGTTCAATGAAGAATACAATTCAAATATTCACCGCAGCGCCTATCGGCTGGCGGAAAAAGCCACAGCCGGATACGAATGCGCCAGACTGCGGGCCGCCCAATTCATCGGCGCGGATCAGTCCGAGATTGTGTTCACACGTGGCGCCACGGAATCCCTGAACATGGTGGCCTACGGATGGGCGCATAAATTTCTTAAACCGGGGGATGGAATCCTGACAACCACACTGGAACATCACAGCAATCTGGTGCCCTGGCAGGTGGCAGCACAGCGAACCGGAGCGACACTAAAACTTGCGGGAATGACCCCGCAGGGCGAGCTGGATATGCAGTCGTTTTATCAACAGTTGACTCCGAAAACCAGATTGGTGGCCGTGACCCAGGGCAGCAATGTCACCGCTGCCCTAGTGGACCTGGAACCGATCATCGAGGCCGCGCACAGCGTGGGGGCGTTAGTGGTTGTAGACGGTTGTCAGTATGTACCGCATGCCGCTGTGAATGTTCGGGAGCTGGATGTTGATTTTTATGCATTTTCCGGGCACAAAATGATGGGGCCGATGGGAATCGGGATTCTTTATGCAAAACAGCACCTGCTGGAAGAGATGGATCCGGTGTATTTCGGCGGCTCTATGATCCACTCTGTGGATTACACACAATCGACCTGGGCCGATCCGCCGTGGAAATTCGAGGCTGGAACACAAAATATTCCTGCGGTGATTGGTTTGAATGCAGCTATCGATTATATTGAATCCCTCGGACGAAGAGAGATTGAAAAATATATTGCGGGCCTGGTCCGCCAGGCGTTTGATAAATTGGTTCATATGAAAGGTATAGAGGTTTACGGACCGCGCGACAACCGGCTGCCCATTCTGTCGTTCAACATTGACGGCGTGCATTCCCATGATGCGGCCACGTTTTTTGACAGCAAGAAAATGGCCATACGTTCCGGACAGCACTGTGCCAGCCTAATTATGAAGCATTTTGGCGTATCCGCTATGGCGCGTGCCAGTTTTTATATTTACAACACAGCAGATGATGTTGAACGATTTTTACAAACAGTGGAAGAAACAAGGAACTTTTTTCAATGAATTTAAATGATTTGTATCAGGAAATTATATTGGAGCATTACAAAGAGCCGCACAATAAAGGACAATTGCAGGCAGCGGATGCCCGTTCAGAGGGCAGAAATCCAATGTGCGGAGATGAAATTCAGGTCTCGGTAAAAATTAAGGGGGATCTCATCGAGGATATCCGATTTGAGGGCTCCGGCTGCGCCATCAGTCAGGCATCGGCATCTGTGATGACCAAAGCCGTGAAAGGTTCCACCCTGGAGCAGGCGGAAAAAACCCTGCAAGCATTTTCCAGTATGATTAAAGATGGGGGTGCCTTTGGAGAAATTGACCCGGAGAGCGAACTGGCCGCATTTCAGGGTGTATCCGAATATCCCACCCGGATCAAATGCGCTCTACTGGCCTGGAACGCCCTGAAAAACAGTCTGGATCAGATCACAAGATAGTCCCGGTCAGCGAAATTCTTCTATTGCATTCCTGAATTATTTCTTTTACATTGTAATGGGATAAAAATACACCTTTGAGAATCAATAGGGTGGAGTGTTCACAAATATCAGTACAATATGATGACAGTCGATCAAGACATTGCAGTATTTTGGTTTCGGCGAGATCTTCGGCTCGAAGACAATGCAGGACTGACGCAGGCATTGACCAGCGGATATCCCGTACTGCCGGTATTTTTGTTTGATGATCATATTCTGGCGGATTTGCCGGATCCGTATGATCTGCGCGTCGATTTTATTCACACTCTTTTACAAGATCTGTATAACCGCTTGTCCGATATGAACAGCTCGCTCTGGGTTCGACGCGGAGATCCGGTGCAGCTGTTCCAAACCCTGTGTTCGGAATTTTCAGTCAAGGCGGTTTATACAAACACAGATTATGAACCCTATGCCATCAAACGCGATCAGGCGGTGTCAGAGTATTTAAAATCTCGCGGGATTCCCTTCCACTCCTACAAAGACCAGGTTATATTTGAAAAAGACGAGATTCTCAAAAAAGACGGGACGCCTTACAGGGTATATACCCCCTACAAGAACCGCTGGAAACAGGAATGGATAGGCCAAAAGCTCCTTGGTCACGTATTTGACACCGCATCTCATTTCAGCCAGTTTATCAAAACAAATCCCCTTGCATTTCCGCAGCTTGAACAAATCGGTTTCGAATCCACTCAAACAGCGTTTTCAACACCAGAGATTCCGCACGAGATCATCCGGCATTATCACAACAGACGCGATTTTCCCGCAATGCAGGGAACTTCCAAGCTGGGTCCGCATTTGCGCTTCGGCTCTCAGAGTATCCGCCGGGCCATGCAGGACGGATTTCATCTCAATGAAATCTGGTTCGATGAATTGATTTGGCGCGAATTCTATATGATGATCCTGCATCATTATCCGAGGGTTGAAACACAACCGTTTCGCAGCAAGTACGAAACCATTGAATGGAACAATGATCCGGAAGAGTTTGAGACATGGTGCCGTGGTGAAACCGGGTTTCCCATTGTAGATGCGGGCATGCGGGAATTAAACGAAACCGGATTTATGCACAACCGGGTCCGAATGATTGCCGCCGGTTTTCTCACCAAGACTTTGCTCATCGACTGGCGCTGGGGAGAACGATATTTCGCAGAAAAGCTGCTGGATTACGACCTTGCAGCCAATAACGGCAACTGGCAATGGGCCGCCGGCACCGGCTGCGATGCTGCTCCGTATTTCCGGATATTTAATCCCATCACCCAGATGCGCAAATACGACAAAAAGCTGGAATATATCAAACGCTGGGTCGGCGAGTACGGAGCGCCGCATTATCCCCAACCTATGGTGGATTTGCGAACCTGCCGGGAGCGAGCCTTGCGCGTTTATAAAAAAGCAGCACAAAGCTAAGCATACAGTTTTACATTTTTTTAAAAAAACGAGCATTTTAATAAAATGAAAGTTGTCGTTATTGGCGGCGGATTGGGCGGACTTGCGGCTGCTCTGCGTCTGGCGGCCTCCGGTTACAGCGTACAGCTGTTTGAGAAAACCGAATCTCTCGGCGGCAAGATGAACCGACTGAGAGCCAATGGATATACGTTCGATACCGGGCCGTCCCTGATCACCATGCCGTTTGTCATCAAAGACCTGTTCCGGTATTGCAGAGCCGATGCAGCGGATTTTATCGAGTTCGAACCCATAGATCCCCTTTGCCGCTATTTTTTCTCGGACGGAGCCGTGCTGGATGCCTTCACTCAGCCGGCGGCCATGCACCGTTCCATGGCCCCGCTTTGTGAACGGGACGCGGATCAGTTCGAATCGTTTCTCGAGTACAGCAAACAGCTTTATGATCTGACGGCTGACATCTTTTTATTTACTCCCATTCACGAACCGTCCGAAACCTTGAAATTGAAAAATCTGCCGATGCTGTTCAAACTCGGCAAACTGGATGCGTTTCACACTGTTCATGAACGCGTCTCTTCGTTTTTCAAGGATTCGCGTATCATACAACTCTTTGACCGATACTGTACGTATAACGGCAGTGATCCGTATCAGGCTCCGGCCACTTTGAACATTATTCCCTATGTTGAATACGGTCTGGGAGGTTATTACATCAAAGGCGGCTTGTACAAACTCATCGAAGCGCTGGAAACACTGGCAGACTCGCTGGGTGTAGACATTGTGAAAAATGCTCCGGTGGAACAAATTCTGCATCAAAAACACGTTCAGGGCATCAAAGTCAATGGAGAAACGATTAATGCAGACCATATTATCTGCAATGCTGATGTGGTGACGGCGCATCAAACATTACTCGATTCGGAAATAAAATATACCAAAAAGCTCGAATCGTTTGAGCCGTCTACCTCCGGACTGGTCTTTTTCTGGGGCGTACGCGGTCAGCATCAAGAGCTTGGGCATCATAATATCTTTTTTTCAAAAAACTATCAACAGGAATTTCAGACGCTTTCTGCCGGGCATGCGCCGGACGATCCAACGATTTACGTAGCCATGACCAGTAAGCGGAATAAATCACATGCTCCGGACGGTTATGAAAATTGGTTCGTGCTGCTGAACATGCCGTTTCTGGCCGGACAGGACTGGCCCGAACAAATCAACCGAATGCGCCGCGTTACCTTGCAAAAACTTGCAAAGCATGGGTTTGATATCAAGCATCAAATAAAATTCGAACAGATGTTTACACCACTGGATTTTTACAGTAGATACGGAAGCAACAAGGGCAGTATATACGGCATTTCGTCCAACGACCGAAATATGGCGTTCAAGCGGCCTCCGAATAAAAGCCGTCAGGTCAAGGGACTCTACTTTGCCGGAGCCTCTACACATCCCGGCGGCGGTGTCCCCCTGGCGCTGCTCTCCGGTAAACACGCCGCCGACCTGCTGATAAGACATTCGCACAATTGAGGAAAGAATGAAAACAATCGCAATTATCGGATCCGGAATCGCAGGTTTGTCACTGGGTATTCGATTGCAGGCCAAAGGATTTCAGGTAAAACTTTTTGAAAAGAACGAACAGGTAGGCGGTCATGCCTATCCGTTCAAAGAAAACGGATATACATTCGACATGGGCCCGACCCTGATCACCGCCCCAGAAATGATCCGGGACCTTTATAAAGCAGCTGGCCGGGACATGCGGGATTATCTGGATTTAATTGCACTGGATCCGTTTTACAGGATCTATTTCCATGACGGCCGCCACCTTGACTATACCTCCGATCATGAAAAAATGAAACAACAACTCGCCCAATTTGATACGCGTGATGCCGAAGCGTATGATCGATTTATGTTGGCTTCGAAAAAAATTCATGATGCCGTGATTGGTGAAAAATTGGGTTCCAAACCGTTTATGAACTGGAGCTCGATGATGGGATTTGCGCCGCGCGCTTTGAAACTGGGCGCCCTTTTACCGTCTTTTTCATTCACCAAACGTTATTTTCATCATCAGAACAGCCGATTTACTTTTTCATTTCACCCCCTATTCATCGGCGGCAGCCCGTTCCGGGCGCCGGCCGTGTACCAAATGATCCCCTATCTGGAAAAAACCGGCGGTGTCTGGTATACAAAAGGAGGAATGTATACGTTTATATCAGCGCTTCGGGATCTCTTTAGCGATCTGGGAGGAGAGATTCATGTGCAGTCCCCGGTCGAACAGATTGTCGTCAAAAACGGAGCGGCGGCGGGGGTTCAGGTTCAGGGGAATGTCTTTGAAACCGATGCCGTGGTCTCGAACGCCGACTTTATTCACACTTACCGGACACTGATCGCCCCCCAATATCGACGAAAATGGAATAATAAACGTTTAGACCGCATCGACTATTCCATGAGCGCCTTTTTGATTTTTTTAGGTGTGCGCAAAAAGTACGATAAACTCAAACATCATACTTTGGTTCTTTCACATCGCTACAAGGAACTGGTGCGTGATATTTTTGACCGAAAGATATTGCCGGATGATTTTTCCCTGTACCTTTACGTGCCTTCACGCACTGATGACAGTATGGCGCCCGAGGGTTGTGAGAGTATGTATATACTGAGTCCGGTTGCCAATTTACAGGCGGATATTGACTGGTCGCAGCAGGCGGAATTGTATAAAAACAGTATTTTGAAATATCTTGAAGAATCATTCGGGTTAACCGATTTCAGATCCAATATAGAGACAAGCCGGGTATTCACCCCCAGAGATTTTGAACAAAAGAACAATAATACGTACGGCAGCGCCTGGGAAGTGGAGCCCAGGCTCATGCAAACTGCCATTTTCCGTCCGCACAACCGCAGCGAAGATGTGGATCGGCTATATCTGGTGGGGGCGAGCACGCATCCGGGGGCCGGTCTTCCCGGTGTGATGATGACAGCTGAAACAACAGAAAGTCTCATTGTTCAGGATTTGAATATATGAAACTTGCCATAGACAGACATAGCCGCTCGTCTTTTGTTTACACCAAGGTGATGACGCGGGAGCATTCAAAAAGCTTTTATTTATCCACCCGCATGCTGCCGCGACGCGTGCAATGGGCAACATTTGGTCTGTACGGATTCTGCCGATACGCGGATAATCTGAGTGACCGCATCAGATACCGGGAAAAACATGAAATCCTCAATGAAATTAATCACCTGTACGATGAAGTGAACCTTGCCTACCGTACGGGGCAATCGGAACACCCCGCTGTTTCCGCCTACATCATCGTGGCCAGGCATTTCGGAATTCCCAAAGAATATCCGCTCAGTCTGTTGGACGGCATATCCATGGATATATCCCATACCCGGTATGCAACATTTGATGATTTATATGAATACTGCTACCGCGTGGCCGGTGTTGTGGGGATCATGATGACTTTTGTGCTTGGGTACAACACTGATTCCGCATTTCATTATGCGGAAAAACTCGGCATTGCCCTGCAGCTGACCAATATTCTGCGCGACATCAAGGAAGATAAAGAACTGGGACGTATATACCTGCCACAGGAGGAGCTCAAGGCGTTCGGGCTCACGGATGAAACCATCATCCAGGAAGATATGAATGATTCAATGCAGCGTTTGATGCAATTTCAGGTGAAACGGGCGCATCAATATTATGAACAATCTAAAGCCGGTATCCCGATGCTGCATCGGTCTTCAAGATTTGCTATTTATGCAGCAGCTGAAATATACAGAGGTATCTTGTCAAAAATACAAGAAAACCAGTTCAATCCGTTTACAGAACGGGTCTATGTATCGCTTCGTAAGAAACTCTGGATATTGCTTTGTGAAAAGCTTAAAACCCCCTATCGTCTCATGACCGAACGACATAAACCGCAAATCGAATATGATCAAAACGAGAACACTCGCAGGCAGGCTCATCTGATCTTTAAGTATTATCTGAACCGCCTGTTTTGCAAACATTTTCACAGTATGCAGCTGCTGAACACAGCTCCTGTTTTTCAAAAGGATCAGCCTGTGCTTGTGCTTCCCAATCACAGCACCTGGTGGGACGGTTTTTTTATCTACCTTTTAAATCAGCATCTGTACAACCGTATGCTTTATGTCATGATGCTGGAATCCCAGCTTTGCGAAAATCCGTTTTTCAAGCATGTCGGAGCTTATTCAATCAATCCGGAACGTGTTACCGGGACACTGCAGTCGATAAAATATACTCTGTCACTGCTTAATTTATCAGAGCCGCCGATGGTCTGCATTTTCCCCCAGGGCGAGCTGCTGCCCTGGTCATCTCAAGACCTGACGTACAAACGCGGTATTCAGCTGCTGCTAAAAAAACTGAACCGACCGTTGCAGATTTGTCAATGCGGGATCCGGTGCGAGTTTACACAACATCAATATCCGGATGTTTTTATAGAGTTTGGAGCCCCCTTTTCAATCACAGCCGGCTCTTTTCCGGCATTGTCTGACCTTCAAACACAGCATTGCGAATTGTTAAACCGAATGCAGCATAAAATCGAATCGGGGATACAAAATCATATCCTGATCCACGGCAAGCCATCCATTAACGAACGGCATTCAGGATCGCGTCAAAGGAATTAGCGATGATCACAATCTATCTTTATATCATCCTCGCCATGCTTTCATTCTTTGTTTTGATTACACTGATCAATGTGCTCACCGCCCCCCTGGTCCGACGGGGACCGGCTCCCCCGGCCAAACCACTGGTGTCCATATGCATCCCGGTTCGCAACGAACGCGACAACATCGGGCGCTGCCTGTTATCCCTGGTTCAGCAGGATTATCCGAATCTGGAAATTCTTGTACTGAATGACCATTCTACAGATGGCACGCTTGAAGAGATATACAAGATCGCGCATCCGAGCATTACGGTCATTCCGGGAAAAGATTTGCCCGTCGGCTGGACCGGGAAAAACTGGGCGTGTCATCAGCTGTCAAAACAGGCCAACGGTGAGTTTTTTATCTTTACAGATGCGGATAACTTTTACGAGTCGTTTGCCGTCAGCCGTACGCTGGGCTGGATGCAGCGGCTGCAATTGAGTTTGTTCTCTGCTTTTCCCCAGCAAACGACGCAAACTCTGGGAGAAAAGCTGGTCATACCGGTCATCGATATGTTTGTTTACAGTTTTCTTGTTCTGAGATTTACGTATCTATTGGATTTTACTTCAATGGCGGCGGCAAACGGTCAATGGCTGGCGTTTTCGCGCCGGGGATATGAGCGCATCGGCGGGCATATTACAGTGAAATCACACATTGTGGAAGATACAGAACTGGCGCGCCGTGCCAAACAGAAAGGAGAAAAAATACTGACCGCCGCCGGTAGCGGCGCTGTGTATGGACACATGTATCATTCCTGGCAGGAAGTGTGGCTTGGGTTTTCAAAAAATGTGTACGGACTGATGGGGTATCATTTTGCAGGGTTGATCCTGTTTTTAGTCCTGCTGTTCAGCGTGTACCTCGCCCCCTGGATTCTGGTGTGGTTTCAGGATTTTTATCTTTTGGCTCTGTCAGCTATTGGGATAGCTATACTGCAGCGAGGCGTGCTTGCATTAAAATTTAAACATCCCTTCGGCGCCAGCACTCTTTTGAATCCGCTGGGAATTGTCTCGGTCATGGCCATTGCCGTTCATTCATGTATACGTTATCATACCGGCAGTATTCAATGGAAGGGACGGACTGTTGAATTTTCAAAGGATCAGTCATGACAAAACAAAAAAGGTATACATGGATCATCATTCTTGCGATCTATTTTCTCATGATCACCGGAGGCATATGGAATATCCTCGGACGCTTTCAAAACGAGATGCGTCTGATGGCTTCACCTCTGCTGATCTTGTTGTCGATCATCGTATTTTATGAATATTGGCGTCACAGCTCCAACAAGCTTCGTATCGCAATCTGGTCTCTGGCAATTATAGCAACCGGTATTTTTATAGAATGGGTGGGAGTCAACACAGGATGGATATTTGGTGAGTATCAATACGGGACCACATTAAAACCGCAAATCGGAGGGGTGCCTATTGCCATTGGATTTGCCTGGTTGAATATGGAATTGAGCTCCCTCGTGCTGGCCCAGCGTGTGACGGACAAGGCACGATGGTACCCGATATTGACAGCGATATTTATGGTGGTGTTTGATTTCTTTATGGAATCCCCGGCCGGACAACTCAACTATTGGGTCTGGGAAAACGGCATCCCAATACAAAATTATGCGGCCTGGTTCCTGATCGGTTATTTGTTAATGCTTTTTGGGAAAAAAATCAAAGCCGTTGAAGCAAACAACTCGCAAATTATTATTCACGTCTATCTGTCACAGCTGCTATATTTCATTCTGGTCATGTTGAAAGGGTAGAAAATTTTTTTTGATATTTTTGTTTTTATACCTTGAAATTTGAAAAGCCTTTATTAAATTAGTACAGGAGGAACGCTAAACAAGAACTTGTGGATAAGCAAAAAATCCTTAATACAGGTTCAGATAACTTTCTTCCCGGTAAACACCGGGATGTGGATAACTTTATTATAGACACTTTTTAAACATTGTTTTTATTGCAATTAAAACAAAAAATTTTTCCGTATTACATATAAAAACGCTGTTTAAATTGTGGATAACTTTAGCTTCTCAGCTTTTTAGTATTCACCCAACGCTACACACTATATGTTGATAACAATAAAAAAAAGTCCCGTTTTTCGGGGGAACGAAAGTATTTTATAAACTGTGAAAGGTATTTATGCAGGTAGAAACAGAACAAATATGGGAAAATATACTTTCAATGATCAAGGAAAAGATAAGCGCCAATGCCTATGCTACATGGTTCAAGCCGATCAAGGCCGCCAGAGTAGAAGGCAACACGATCACCATCCAGGTTCCCAGTCAGTTTTTCGAATGGCTGGAATCACATTACAACAAAGAGATCAACGAAGCGCTTCAGGCAACCATTGGCCCCGATGCAAAGCTTGTCTATTCCGTCATCATGGACTCGGCGACACAGAATGTGCAGCTGCCCTCTTTGAAAAAAAATCAAAACGTGCAGAACCAGGACCAGACAAATCTCAACAACCGGTTTATATTTGATAATTTTGTCGAGGGGGAATGCAATAAATTTGCAAAGGCAGCCGCCATGACCGTGGGAGATTCGCCGGGCAAAACCACATTTAATCCGTTGGTTATTTATGGAGGCGTAGGACTGGGCAAAACGCATTTGATTCATGCCATCGGCAACCTCAGCAACCAGAATGGTGCGGTCAAACGTGTAATGTATGCGGACAGCGAACGGTTTACTATGGATTTTATCAACTCGATCCAAAAAAACAAAACCACCGAATTCAGTGGTCTGTATCGCAACGTTGACCTTTTGATTGTCGATGATATTCAGTTTTTCAGCAACAAGGAGCGTACCCAGGAAGAATTCTTTCACACCTTCAATACACTGCACCAGAAAGGCAAACAAATTGTATTATCTTCGGATCATTACAAGGAACTTAAAGGGATTGAGAGCGTTCAGTATTCGCGTTTTCAATGGGGATTGGTTGTTGATATCCAGCAGCCCGATCTTGAAACACGTCAGGCAATTCTTCAGAAAAAAGCAGAAGAGAACGGGCTGGATCTTCCTCCGGATATTTATCAGTTCATTGCAACCCACATTACATCGAACATCCGTGAACTGGAAGGGGCTTTGATCCGGCTTTTGGCCTACTCGTCCCTGAATGATGAGGATATTTCTCTGGAATTGGCCAAACGGCTGCTCAAGGACGTGTGTATTCCCAAAGCCAAGGCCATCAGTGTGGAGTACATCCAGAAAATGATTGCAGAGTATTTTGATTTTCCCGACGATATGCTGCGCGCCAAAACGCGCAAAAAGGAAATTGCTCAGGCGCGGCAGATGGCTATGTACCTTTGCAAAACCATGACCGATAATTCTCTAAAGACAATTGGACTGCACTTTGGCGGCCGGGATCACAGCACGGTTATTCACGCGGTTAATGCGATGGAAAAACTGATCAATGAGGACAGAACCATTCGCGAACACGTGGAAAATATCAAAAATAAAATAGAAATATCACAGTTGTAATTATTTTGAAAAAGTGATTTTAATGTGAGTAAATACTTGAAATATTTAAAAGTTTTTCCTATTTTTTATATTAAATTTTATGCTGCTCAACCCCGCAGCATCGCTTGTAACTGTTGAGGAGGAGAATATGAATTTTACAATCTCCAGAACCGACCTGAATAATGCTCTGCATAAAGTGGTCGGAGTGGTTCCGCAAAAAACCACAATTGGGATTTTAACTTGTATATTAACGGACTGGGAAAGAGGACAAAACCGAGTTGCAGCAGGAACTGATCTTGAGATATCTGTAACCCATACGCTGCAGGTCGATGCTGAAGAAGGCGGCGTTGTGGCCATACCAGCCAAAATGCTTCAGGAAATTGTCAAGGAACTCCCGGATATACCGATCAACGTGTCCTCCATTGACGGCGAAAAAATTCTCCTTAAAACGGAAATGGGTGAGTACAAAATATCGACACAGCCAAAAGAAGATTTTCCGCATATTAACATTGAAGAAAGCGAGCAAGAGTTCAAGATCAACGGCAATATTCTCAACAGGCTGACTGCAAAAGACCATTTTTTGCTGTTCTCGACTGATGAACTTCGTCCTGCGCTCACCCGGTATCAATGTCGAGAATCGACTCGATGGATATTACCTTTGTGGGTACAGATGGCCACCGAATGTCCAAAGTCGTTTATAAAAAATTTCAGGCTCCGGATGACACCCAGGTCAAAGTCATTGTTCCGACCAAAGCACTCAATCTGATGACACGCAACCTCAACAGCGAAGAGGATGTTGCGGTTCAAATCGGTGAGGATCATATTGTATTTAAGTTGACGAATGCGGTCATTCACTCAAAACTCATCAACGGAACCTATCCCAATTACGAACGGGTGCTTCCGCAGAATAATGACAAGTACCTCCAGGTTGACCGCGATTTGCTGATCTCAACTTTGCGACGTATTTCTATCTTTACCAACTCTCTAACCAATCAGGTGCGTTTATCCATCACCAATGACCAGGTGACCATTCATTCCGAAGATATTGAAATCGGCGCTGAAGGAAAAGAAGTGATGCCATCGCAATTTAATTCGGATTGGCTTCAGATCGCGTACAATTCAGCCTATTTGATGGATGTTTTGCGGCATATTGACACCAAAGAGATCGTGTTTGAACTCAAAGATAGTGGCAGCGCCGGGATCCTGAGACCTGCGGATGTTTCAGATGAAGAGGATATCACGATGTTGCTGATGCCGATCCGCATCAATGAACAGGAACCCGAAGAAACCGAATAGGTTCCGGTATAATGTAAAATGCTTCTTCGCTCTCTAAAGATTCACAATTTCCGTAATTTACGGGAAACCCGGCTTGACATTCATCCGACCCGGAACTTTATTTTTGGAGACAATGCACAAGGAAAGACAAATCTGATCGAAACGATCTACTTGCTGTGTTTTACAAAAAGTTTTCGCACCAAGGAAGATTACGAGTGTGTACCTTTCGAGGGGACTGAATACTTTGTAGAGGGTGACTTTGTGCGAAAGACCAATTTGTCTCACCATATTGGCATTCGTTATCATAAACAAGAAGGAAAACACAAGCAAAATTGGACGAAAACGGATTAACCCGTTTCAAACGATTCGGCAATTTCCGATTGTTATTTTGAACGTGGATGATTATACCATTACCGACGGTTCTCCCTCGTTCCGGCGGCGTTATTTCAATATATTGCTCTCCCAGAGTTCAACCCGGTATCTCGATGATTTAAAACAATACGAACGGGTTCTGTCCAGTGACTTTAATTCTCAGTGAAATTGCCGTAGGCAATACGAAAAACCAGACTCAGCTTGAGGCCTGGAATACACAGCTGATACAATGGGGAGCAAAACTAATGCAGGCCAGATGGGCCATGGTCAACGATATGAACGAAATATTGAAAGCGAATTATACCCAAGTCAGCAGTCAACCCGATCCTTTACGTATCGAATATATGCCCAATGTCGCCTGCGATGCTCCGGAAACAGCAAAAATTTGTCTTGAACAAAAACTTGCCGATATTTCAGGCAAGGAAAAGTGGCGCGGGACATCGCTTGCCGGTCCCCATCGGGATGAATTTGTATTTTACATCGGATCACGGGACATCCGGCGATACGGATCCCGGGGTGAACACAAGAGTGTCCTGGTAAGTTTAAAGGCGGCGGAAAGCCGTTTTTTGCATAGAGCGTCCGGCACGCCTCCGATCATACTCCTGGATGATCTGTACGCCGAGCTGGATAACGACCGGGCGGGACAGGTGATGAGTCTTTTTAAGGACAAAAGCCAGGTGTTTGTAACCGGCACATCCCTGGATTACAAAAAACTGTTTACATCGTCCGAAGCAGAAGAGTCGGGCGTTTACTTTGTTGAAAACGGTGTGGTGTCAAAGCAATGAAAAAAGGGCCGAAACACATTGGCGAGACGCTGGAAAGCATGTTCAAAGACATGGGCATGGACAGCAAGATCAAACAGCATCGCATCATACAGGACTGGCCGGACATTGTCGGTCAGTCCGTGTCCAATGTGACCCAGGCAGAACGGATTGATAACTCGATTTTATACGTACGGGTCAAGAGTACAACCTGGAGAACAGAATTGCTGTTTCAGAAACACACGATTTTAAAACGCATCAATGAGAAATACGGCAATGGAATAATCAAGGATATTCGCTTTCACTAACTTGAGTAAAACATGACAGAGAAAGAGCAACACCACGCCAGTAATATACAGGTCCTGAAAGGCCTGGAAGCGGTTCGCAAACGTCCCGCCATGTATATCGGCGATGTTTCCACTCGCGGCTTACATCATCTGGTTTACGAAGCCGTAGATAACAGCATTGACGAGGCTTTGGCAGGCCATTGTGATTCCATTCAAGTCAATCTGAATAAAGACGGCAGTATTACCGTAAAAGATAATGGGCGCGGCATTCCGGTCAACACCCATCCGCAGAACAGCGAATCCGCGCTGGAAATCGTCATGAACGGGTTCTGCACTGCCGGCGGGAAAATTCGTACAAAAAATCCGACAAAGTCTCCGGCGGTTCACACCGTGCGGGAATTTCCGTTGTCAACGCTCTCGTCTGAATGGATGTGGGCGGAAGTTTCCAGGGACGGGAAGGTCTACCGTCAGGAGTACGAACGCGGTGTACCGATCACCGATGTCAAAGTGACCGGAAAACGCAAAACCAGCGGCACCAAAATCTGTTTTCTGCCGGACAAAGAGATCTTTAAAAAGATCAAATTTAGTTTTAGTTTGCTTTCCGAACGGCTCCGTGAACTGGCGTTTCTCAATCAAAATATCAAGATCACAATCAGGGATGACAATACGGAAAAAGAAGAAGTCTTTCACTATAAAGGCGGCCTGATCTCTTTTATTGATTATTTGGATCAAAACCGCACCAGCCTTTTGCGCAGACCTCTCTATTTTTCCGATGAAAAAGAAAATATCCCGGTCGAGATCGCCATCTCTTACACCGATTCTTATTCGGAAAATATTTATTCCTATGTGAACAATATCAACACGATTGAAGGCGGCAGTCACCTCATTGGATTCAAAACCGCTCTCACGCGAACACTGAACAATTTTGCCACCCGCAACAAACTGTTAAAAGCCAATGAGAACTCTTTGACCGGAGAGGATGTGCGCGAAGGATTAACCGCTGTGGTGAGTGTCAAACATCCAGTACCCAGTATCGAAGGTCAGACCAAAACCAAACTGGGGAACAGGCCGCAAAGTTCGCGGTATCGCTCGCCAGTCCATCGTCAATGAGGCATTGATCAAAGAGCTTGAAAAAAATATGGCGCAGGCCAAGCGGATTATTGAAAAAAGCAGGTCTGCGGCCCGGTCACGTGAAGCAGCGCGCAAGGCCAAAGAACTGACCCGGCGTAAAAGCGCTCTGGAAAGCGAGGGGTTGCCCGGTAAACTGGCGGATTGCTCTCTGAAAGAGAATGAGCGAACCGAACTGTTTATCGTTGAGGGTGACTCTGCGGGCGGCAGCGCCAAACAGGGTCGCGATCGCAGATTTCAGGCGATTTTACCTCTGCGGGGTAAAATTCTAAATGTGGAAAAAGCCAGAATTGACAAAATGCTGGCCAATGAAGAAATCCGCGCCCTGGTCCAGACACTGGGTACCGGAATCAGCGGCAAAGATTTTGATATTGAAAAACGCCGGTACGATAAAGTCATCATTATGACGGATGCCGATGTGGACGGAAGCCATATCCGAACACTATTGCTGACTTTCTTTTTCCGTCACATGCGCGAGATCATTGAACAGGGACATCTTTATATCGCACAGCCGCCGCTGTACCGCATGAAGAGGGGTAAAGAATACCGCTACATTTTTGATGAAGATGAACGTATTGAATTACTGAAAAATAATAAAGATAAAATCGAGCTGCAGCGTTATAAAGGTCTGGGAGAAATGAATCCCTCACAGCTCTGGGAAACCACCATGAACCCTGATTACCGCATCCTGCTGCAGGTGACCATTGAAGAAGCGTTTGAGGCGGATCATATCTTTTCAAAATTAATGGGCGTGAACAAGGTAGAACCGCGGCGAAAATTCATAGAAGAAAGACGCAAAGTACGTACAAAACCTGGACGTTTAAACTATCATGGCAGAAGACAAAAGTAAAATTATTCCGGTTCTGATCGAAGAGGAAATGAAAAAATCGTACATTGATTATTCAATGTCCGTTATTGTATCACGCGCCCTTCCGGATATACGCGATGGTATGAAGCCGGTGCACCGTCGGGTGCTTTACGGCATGTCGGAACTGGGGTTAAATCCAAATTCCGCTTATAAGAAAAGCGCCCGTATTGTGGGAGAGGTTTTGGGAAAATATCATCCTCACGGTGACAGTGCGGTATACGACACGATGGTGCGGCTGGCCCAGGACTTTTCCATGCGTTATCCGCTGGTTGATGGACAGGGTAACTTTGGATCAGTCGACGGCGATTCCGCTGCAGCCATGCGATACACCGAAGCCCGTATGGCCCCCATTGCCATGGAGGTGCTTCGGGACCTTGAAAAGAATACGGTTGATTTTACACCCAATTTCGATGAAACCTTGAAAGAACCGTCTGTGCTGCCGGCTCTGCTCCCCAATCTTCTGATTAATGGCGGATCAGGTATTGCCGTGGGTATGGCCACCAATATTCCGCCGCACAATCTGGGAGAAGTGGTGGATGCCATCAATGCCTTGATCTCAAGACCCACGATCAAGCCTGAATCGCTCTTGAAATACGTAAAGGGCCCGGATTTTCCAACCGGAGGCATTGTTACAGATGACAAACAGATCAAAGAATACTTTGCCACTGGCCGGGGTAAACTGACCGTAAGAGCGCGGGCGCATATTGAAGACATGCGCGCCGGGCGTAAACGCATCGTGGTAACCGAATTGCCCTACCAGGTCAATAAAGCAGCCTTGCAGGAAAAAATCGCCGCGTTTGTGCGCGATAAAAAAATCGAAGGAATAACCGAGATTCGCGACGAATCTGACCGGGAAGGAATGCGGGTGGTCTTTGAACTGCGCTAAGGAGGCTCTTGGCTGAAGCGGTATCCTCAAAAAGCTGTACAAACGCTCGCAAATGCAAACCACATTCGGCGTGATCATGCTGGCGCTGGTGGACGGACAGCCGAAATTGCTGAATATGAAAGAAGTGCTGAGCCATTTTATTGATTTCCGTCACGACATCGTGCTCCGCCGCACCCAGTTTGAACTGGACAAAGCGGAACAGCGCGCGCATATTCTGGAGGGCTATATCATCGCCCTGGACAATATTGATGAAGTGGTGGAAATTATCAAAAAATCGCGTTCGGTCAACAGTGCACGCAAAAACTTGATATCGCGGTTCAAACTTTCGGAAATCCAGGCGCAGGCGATCCTGGAAATGCGTCTTCAGCGACTGACCGGTCTGGAGCGTAAAAAGATAGAGGAAGAATACCGGAACGATCGAAAACCATTGCAGCGATCGGAAGGCGTCGCCGGGCAGCAAATCTTCGCGTACTCGGCAGACGATCGCGAGAATGAACCGAACAAACTAAAAGAAACCTGGATAAATGGCAGTCGGCGCAACTTTGTCGATTAACGTCGGGGAAATCGCGCAAGAAACCGATCTAAAAGAATTGATTCAGGAAAACAAGCAAATCGTGACCATATCTCACAGCGGAACCATCAAACGCTTCAGTTTCTGGTAATGATTAACTGGAAAGTGACAAGAGTTTTTCATCCGCTTCTCCGGCAAAAGATTCTTCAACACAGTTTACCTGCCTGTCAGCCGACAGGTCATGATTCCTGTTGTTGTCACCACCAGCCGCGGCATAGCTCATCCCCTGCGTACAAGCTACGTCGCCGCTGGCAAACGGGAATGACGGGAGCTCAATTGTCAAACTGCTGCAGCCCGCAAAGGGCGAAAGATTATTTCAATTTTTGAGCTCGGTTCCTTCGAGGAAAAACACTTTTTAACCCTGGCTTCGGCAAACGGACAGATCAAACGGCTGAAACTGGAAGCCCTGTCGGTCGCCAGGGAAGGCGGGATTAACATTATGACCCTCAAGGATAAGGATTATGTGATCGGAGCGCGATTGACCAGTGGCAAGCAGGACGTGATTATGGCAACACGCGAGGGCATGTCCATTCGTTTCTCTGAAGAAAATGTCCGGGATATGGGATTGACGGCTTCCGGAGTACGCGGCATTACCCTGGGTTCCAGTGACCGGGTGATATCCCTGATTGCTCTGGAAAAGAAGAACGGCAAGCTATTGACCGTAACCAATCTTGGGTACGGCAAACGCAGTGAACTCTCGGAATACCGGCCGATTCATCGCGGCGGCAAAGGGATTATTACCTACAAGCTTTCGGATAAAGTTGGAAAACTGGCGGCTGTTGTTGAAGTACAAAATCAGGATACGGTGCTGTTTATCACCCAAAAAGGAAAAGTGAAGCGTCAGCGCGCCAAAGGGATCTCAATAATGGGACGGGCCACCCAGGGAGAGGCAATGGTGAACATTAGTAAAACCGACGAAATTGTACGCGCCATTCAAAAGCCGGAGGACAAGTTTCAGGATAAACAGGTTTAGCGCGAAACAGCGCCGGAAACAATCTCAATACCGGCGCTGGCGCCGAGTCGGTTGGCGCCGGCCTGTATCATGTCCACGGCATCCTGATAGGAGCGGATACCGCCTGCAGCTTTAACGCCCAGTTGATGCCCCACCACCCGGCGCATCAACGCCACATCATGAGCGACCGCGCCTTTTTCACCGAAACCGGTGGACGTTTTGACAAAATGCGCCCCGGCTGTCTGGGCCAGCACACACGCCGCTACCTTTTCATAATCCGAAAGAAAACATGTTTCTATAATGACCTTGACATGCGCAGGTTCTGAAGCGTCAACAACCTGGGCTATATCATCATGAACCACACTATACAGCCCCTCCTTGAAAGCGCCAATATTCATAACCGTATCGATTTCTTCTGCGCCATCCAGAACAGCCTGCTGGGCTTCGCGGCTTTTGGTCTCGGTTGTATTTGCTCCCAGCGGGAACCCAACGACCGAACAGACCGGAAGGCCCGAGCCTGTCAGTTTTGAGGCGCAAAAAGAAACCCAGTAAGGATTAACACATACAGACGCGAATTTATACTCTGCCGCTTCCCGGCACAGTTTTTCAATCTCTGATCTGACCGAGTACGGCTTTAACAGGGTATGATCAATCATAGGTGCCAGCTGTTCTGAGGTCACCTGATCATCAAATTCAACAAACAATTGTTCCGATGTTTTATATTCGTGCCACGCTGTGTCTATGGCTCTTTTAAACGGTTCCATTTTGGCCTCTTGACTCTGTCGATTGTATTATGGCATCATTGTTTGGATAACATTTGCATCTCTTTTTTCATATCATTAACAATATCGCGCGCCTGGTCTTCGGATGGCGCTTCGGCAATCACCCGAATAATCGGCTCGGTATTGGACGCCCGCACATGAACCCAGGAATCGCGGAATAACAGTTTGACTCCGTCTATGGTTGTTTTCTCGTCTTTGCTATGCGCTTTATCAAACAAGCTGACAATAGCTTTAGCATCGACTTCAAAGTCCAGGGTTAACTTGTCTTTAACCATGGCATATTGAGGGATGGCCTGGCTTAATTCAGATACCGGCTTGTTTTGATCAGCCAGATACTGCAGTATGAGAGCAATACCCACCAGAGCATCGCGTCCGAGATGCAGTTCGGGCAGCATGACACCCCCGTTACCTTCACCGGCAAGAACAGCGCCGATTTGTTTGGCTTTAGTGGCCACGTGATATTCCCCTACCGGTGTGCGGTGCACGCGTCCGCCGTATTCTTTGACCACATCATCAATAGCCCGGGTGGTGGATGCATTTACGACCACATCGCCTTTTTGGCGGCTCATAACAAATGCCGAGACCAGAGCCAGGGTATACTCTTCACCCAACGGCACCCCCTCTTCGGAGACCAAAGCAAGCCGGTCCACATCGGGATCCACAGCACATCCCAGATCAGCCTGGTGTTTCTTCACAGCCTGGCAAAGATCTCCAAGATTCGCAGGAACCGGTTCAGGCTCACGCGGAAACCAGCCGTTTGGCTCCCGGTTTAAAAAAACAACATCGCATCCCAGGGTGTGCAGAAATTCAGGCAATATGACTCCGCCCGCTCCATTGCAGCAGTCCACCACCAGTTTAAATTTTTTTTCTTTTATTTTTTTCGTGTCAACCAGCGACAGGTCGAGAATAGAACTGATATGGTCTTGTGCGGCAGTGTTAAACGGAATCAAATGACCCATTTTATCCCAGTCCGCAAAATCATACGAGTTATCCTGAATACGCTGGACAATTTTTTCGCCTTTTTCAGCGGATATAAACATCCCGTCTGATCCAAGCATTTTGAGCGCATTCCATTGGCGGGGATTATGACTGGCCGTCAGGATTAAACCGCCGGCCATATCCGGCCGCTCCACGACCAGCTCGGCGGTCGGGGTTGTGGCAAGTCCAATATCTACCACATCACATCCCACAGCCATTAATCCTGACCAGACTGCATGCATGAGCATAGGGCCGGTTACCCGGGAATCGCGAGCCACCACTATTTTTCCCGGGCCAAACTCACTTGCATAGGCCTGGGAAAATCGCAACGCCACCTCCGGTGTCAAACCTTCACCCACAATACCACGGACACCGGACACAGATATCATTAAATTTTTCAAGACAACCTCATGATTGACAAAGTGAATAATGTATTTTTTGAACAGCTACTTTGATACGGTCCAGCGGACACAGCACTTTGAGTGACAATTCAGAAGAAACGACAGCACAATAATCAATATTCAGCTCCTGTAGCACATTAAAAAACTGTTCCGCGTTTGGGGATCCGGCGCCAATTCCGGATTCCGACAAGGGATAAGAGCGCCCAGTTTTCTTCAACACCGACATTCGTGGTTTTTTCCTGAATCGCGCGAACCACCAAATTGGTGTCTCCCCGACTGACGCCGATCATTCCGAGTCCCTGAACAGACTGCCACAGTTTCAATAAAATCCGTTCCTTTGAAAAAAAGGCGGGCAGTTCGAGAGCATCATTGCGGTTCAGGGCAAAACGGATCAAGGCAATATCGTCGTCCGATACCACACCTGTAATACTGCCCTGGGCCAGTCCAGTATCACTGACGATGGTTCCGATCCTGCCGGATCGGGAAGAACCCAGCGATAACTTGATTCCATGTTCTTTGGCAAACTCAACGGAATGTTTATGCAGCATTTTGGCACCAGCTGAGGCCATCTCCAGCGCCTGATCATAATCGATCCGGTCCATCCGCCTGGCGGCCATTACCTTTTTGGGGTCTGCATTGTAGATCCCATCAATATCGGACATGATTTCGCAATATTCAGCATCAAGCACTGCAGCGAGGGCAACGGCTGTGGTATCCGAACCGCCTCGTCCCAGTGTGGTGATTTCACCTTCTTGTGTACACCCCTGAAAGCCGGCGACAATTACAATATAATCATCAGACAGCGCCGTTTTAATTTTTTCTGGATTGATACTTTGAATTCTCCCCCGGCTGTGACGGGCATCTGTATAAATACCGATCTGGGAACCTGTAAAACTTTTGGCCTTGTAACCCAAATACTGTACCGCCAAAGACAATGCGGATATTGAAATTTGTTCACCCACGGAAAGCAACATATCCATCTCGCGCAAATCCGGGTTTGGGTTCATCTCATGCGCCAGCTTGATCAGGTTATCCGTGGTTTTTCCCATTGCAGACGCAACCACAACCAGATCACATCCGGCTTTCTTGCGTTCCACAATATGCCGGGCCACGCGCATGACATGATCAGAGGTTGCCAGTGAACTGCCGCCGTATTTTTGTACAATAAGGGGATGTTTTTCCGTCATCAATATCTCGAAACATATTATTTTTTCTAAAAATAAGCAAAACAGAAGATATTGTCAACCGAAAAGACAAGTCAAAGAAGAAAAACAGATGATGCCAATGTTGCCGATCAATGGATGCCGTGCATCATCTGTTTTTTAATCAAGAGGTTACAATGTTGAATTGCGGAGGAGTTACAAGATGTTTTTTAACCGCACATTGTTCAGCAGAACGTATGATTGCAGATTTATATTTTTCCGGAAATTCTTTGGGAAGTTTAATATCCAGTGTTACAGTTTTAATCAGACGAGTAACAGGGTCTGTTTGCATACTTTGATCGATTTCAAGTCCTTCAATGGATAATTTTCGGCTTTTACAGAAATTTAACACATAAATACCGGCACAAGTCCCAATTGATGCCAAAAACAGAGCAAACGGAGGCGGCGCACTGCCTTTTTGGTCGGTTTCTATAGTAAACGGGCCATAGTCTGCATCAACTTTGAGACCGCCCGGAAATTTTACTTTGAGATTCATTCTGTTCTCCTTATATTTAATGTCATAATTTAGATGCACGACCACCGAAAAAGATTCAAACACTCTGATGACCTTTGAACACCGTATTCTAAAACCATTTGACCTGGAAAACACTCTCAAATCGCATGGCTGGTATCAGCTGATCTGCATTATTGGGATGACTCTTTAAAACTATTTTCCTGGGTCACTTTTCTGGATTCACCTGTTAAAATTGATATCCGTCAAATCAGCAGGGAGGTATCTACGACAGTCCTGAAATTTTCAGTTAATAGAAATCTCTCCACAGATGAGAAAAACTGTATTCGTGGAAAGTTTGAATACATATTCAACCTCAAACTGGACTTTTCCGCATTTTATTCACAATGTGAGTCACATAACGTATTGAAACCTGTTAGAAAACTGGGGTTAGGGCATCTGCTGCGGTCTGAATCGCTGTATGAGGACATTATTAAAAGTCTATGCGGCACGAATGTACAATGGACGCAAGCGGTCAAAATGATCAATAACATCGCATCGGCCGGTCCTGTTGTCGAGAATTCATTTCATGCTTTTCCATCACCCCGAACCCTGCTTGAAAAGGGAGAATCCTTTCTCAGAGAAACCGGTCGGGTGGGATACAGAAGCAGATATATAATGGACTGCTGTCAGCGTTTTGTCAATGGACAAGTTCAGGCAAAACAGGCAGAAAAGGGATTATTAAGCAGTGATGAACTGCGTTCTTACTTTACCAGTTTCAGCGGAATCGGACCTGTCACAGCAAATTATTTATTGGCCTTGTACGGATCGTTTCAGGACATTGCGGTAGACAGTTTTGTGTTATCATATATGCAAAAAGTGCATTTTGGATACAAACCGACCGCTGCCGAAGTTCAGGACTATTATGCCCCATTCGGGTCCTGGCGTTATCTCGCCTACTGGATGGAAATGATCATTAATAACGGTTGGAGCGCAACGAATGGTTGATCAGCGACGTTTGTTCGATATAATAGATATCCACATGCGCATGCATTCCTGTGTCATGCCGCCTGACCTTTATAAACTATTATACCAGGGTGTATTTGGACCTTCACATCTACTGGATGAACCCGGCCATGCGGAGAGTGTTTTAAAAAAGGAATGGGCGGCTCTGCCTAAAACCCAAAATGAATTTTTAATAGAACCGGTATCGATTGATAAAACAATTGTGCGTGTTAATTTGTTTCCGGCAAAACTGGCCGGTATTGATATTGATAAACTCTGGGCGGCTTTGTACAGGTCTGCCCACACAATCAAAGGCTCTGCAGAACAGTTTGAAGCCGTATTAGACGGCACGCTTCAAATCTGCCGAAACCGCAGACTCTTTCATTCCGGTTCACTCAGGCAATACTTTAGACAGGCACGTAAGGACAATTATCCGCCTCGCCATCATAGCGAGGCATATCGAAAGATGAACAAACCAGCTTATCGGGTGGTAACCGCGGATTCCATCGAAAAACTGATACATTTGAATTGAACGGGAGCATTATGAATAAAACCGAGGCTTACAAGTGGGCGATTAAACGCATCCGGGCGCAGGTTTTACGGCATCAGGATGAAACAGCAACGCTGGCTAACACATGCGCGATTCTAAAAGAATTTTTATCAGATTATTTTTGGGTAGGTATTTATTATTACAGGGGTGATCATCTGCTGTTGGGACCGTTTCAGGGACCGCCCGCCTGTGTTATATTATCAATCGACAAAGGAGTATGCGCGGAAAGCGTGAAACAAAAAGGAACAGTCCTTGTGCGGGATGTTGAACAATTTCCGGGTCATATTGCCTGCGATTCACGGTCCAAATCCGAAATTGTGGTGCCGCTTTACACCGCATCAGGTGAGATCAAAGCGGTGTTGGATGTGGATAGTGATAAATTGGCGGCATTCGATGAAACAGATCAAACATTCCTCGAACAAATTGCCGCTTTATTGAAGGAAATCCTTTAATTTTGATGTAATAGTCCTCTGGATATCTGTAACACCCGGCTATTCGATGTTTCTATATCCGATAGTCCCTGTTTAATCATATCTGTGATATTTTTCCTCTCATGGAAACGTGAACAACCGAATTCCCGAACGGCAGCACAGCAAGAATATCATTAAATGAAACAGAACCTTTGGATAAAGCGGCGCGAATTCCACCCGAATGCATAAAGGCAAAATCCGAATTAAAATAATGCCCGAACGAATCGGTAATGAAATTTGCCAGCACCGTTTCATTGGCAACCGTATGAGCATGGGGCAAATCCGTTGAAAGCACAGCAATTATTGAATCAGATTTTATTGAAAACCGGTTTTTCATTCATCGCGCGAACGATCGGCTTTCCCTGATAGAGGGCTCCGAATAAAGTACCCCCTGCGCAATCGCCGCCGAACAGAACCCATGCATTGGGGTATTCAGACTTTACAGAATCGATACATGTTTTCAGGCGCGCCAATCCACCGCGTTCGCCAAAAGCATCGACAACCGGCTGAATGTCGTGAGCATCATTGAAATAAAGTAGAGTAACAGAAGAAAACAGATGAGATGAGTACGCCAGCAAAAACACTAAAATTAATGATTTCATAAATAAAAAGGCGGCTCGTCAAGAGCCGCCTTGAAAAAAATTAGTAGTTAATCTGAAATCCGACAGTAAAGGTTCTGGGAAGTCCCATAAACACTTCTGCGTCATCCGCATCATGATCACCGTCGAACGCATTATATGCACTGTTATCAACAGCATCCTGCACGTACAGTTCATCCAATGCATTGAACACATGTGCAAATATCTGGAATTTCACACCGCCCAGATTCACCGGGAGATCATACATCAAGTGGGCATCCAGAACACCATAAGCGGGAACCTGCCAGGGTTCCGCTTCACCGGCATCTTCTCTGGTAAAGGGATCCCAGTCCGCCCAGTAACGGTCATAGTATCTGTACACACCCTGAATTTGAAGTCCGGGAATCGGAAAAACAGATCCGGCAACAGCCAATTGAGTTTGGGGAGCATCACCCACCATAATACCTGCCACGTAATAGTTATATGGCACGGTAGACTCTTCATCACCTTCATAATCCTTATAGGTTCCGGTTACATCATCCGTATATTCCCACATGCCATAGGAACCGGCCAGATCGAGACGGAACATACGAACCGGTTGATAAGCGGCTTCAAACTCCACACCCTGATGCAGCTGATCCATACCTGTGATAAACACATAACCTTCGGTTCCATCCTGGCGGGTGATTCCTCTGTTCTGAGTACGATCCTGCCACATGGTGTAGTAATAGTTGGCTTTAACCTGAAGTTTACCATTCAGCGCCAGATACTGACCACCAATTTCAAAAGAGGTGAATTTTTCATTTTCAGGATCTTCGGCTTTTGTGGCGTCACGATCATCAATGACGGCGTCAAAGATGGGTACCTTGGAGACGTAACCCACATTACCGAACACATTCAGATCAGGAGTTAGAATATAATTGGCGCCTCCCTTGATCTGATAGCCGCCGATCATATCAGTTTCAGCCGTTAATTCATTACCGGCTTCATCCATGGTAAAGTGATTGGTATAGGTGTATTTGATGGTGGAATAACCGGCCATTCCATAAGTTGTCAATTGTCCAACAGAGTACTCGGCCTGGGCAAAACCACCGAGCCAATCGACAGTGTTGGTGAAATTATAATCAATCTTTTCGCCCAAACCAACTTTTTCATTGGGATTGAATTGATCTCTTGTTTTCAACCAGTATGAAGCGCCCAGCAGATCCCGGACTTCGCGATAGTGTTCAATTTCTGCAGTCCGCCAGTCAACACCCACCACCGTGGTCAGATTTTCATTCACCTGATAGTAGGCTTTGGAAATCGCGCCAATGGTCCATTGATTGTTGCGGCTGTTCCTTAAAATACCAACTGCCTGACCATCCGCTTTCGAGACTTCATCACCATCAATCATATACGTCCCTGCGCCGGCTTTATTAACAGCCATGGTTGAATCCCAGTTCCAGGTCCAGGGAGAGGGACCATAATAAAAGGGGTTATCTTTACCCAGATCGCCATTTGCATCATTGCGGTAGACATCACCGATCGTTCCGGTACCACCACCCTGTCCGCCGGAATAATAGACCGTGGTGTAAAGATTCAGTTGGTCCGTCAGTTCAGAGTACCAGTTTAAATTAACCTGGGGTTTGTGATAAAAATTTTCACGTTCGTTTATGAAATTTCTGCTGTAGCGTTGTGTCTTTTTACCGTTCCAGGCTTGCAAAGGTGTGCCGAAATAATCGCCGATCGGCGACCAGTTTTGATTGAACGTCTGTCCCTGTTCTTTGAATTTATCCAGAGCCGCTTCGTCATAGGTGTCCATATCTTTGGCATAATCATGGCTGTAGGCGCCGATGTTCTGTTTGTAGAGATTCTGACCATGCCGCTGCGGCGCACCCAATGCGTAAAGTTCAATACGGTTCTTTTTATTGACATTATAGGCAGCGCCCAGATAATAAGCCCAGGCATCGGTCCAGGTTTTATCGATCACACCATCACCGGTTTTGCGCACCAAACCGGCGCTGACTGCATACTTGCCGTTAATTAATCCGGAATTGGCAAACACGGTCGATTTCAGAAATCTGTCATTGCCAAATTCCTGTTTGTACATGGCACCGGCTTGCTGCTGAGTTGGATCCGTAATGATGTTCATCGTACCGCCTATGGAAGGGGTAGCCAGATTAACAGCGCTCAAACCGCGCTGCATCTGTATCGAAGATGTGGCATCGCCCACACCATCCCAATTCGACCAGTACACCCAGCCGTTTTCCATATCATTGACCGGCACACCATTGATCATGATGGCAACATTGCGCTGATTAAAACCGCGCACATTAATCCGTGCATCACCGGCACCACCACCCTGTTGAGTTGAATACACACTGGGAGTGGTATTCAAAACCAGAGGAATGTCACGGGATCCAAGTCGCACAGACATCTCTTCTTTTCTTACGTTCGAATAGGCAACCGGAGTCTTGCGTTCTTTGACCCGATCGGCTAAAATAGCAATTTGCCGGGTTGAAAGAATTTTTTCTTCAAGTTCGATGGTCACCTGCGCCTGTTCCCCTTCGGATACCTGCACAGATGTTTGACTGCGTTCATATCCCATATAATCCACAACCAGTGTATATTCACCGACCGGCATATTTGAGATTTTGAACGCTCCATTGAGATTGGAAGCTGCCCCATACTTTGTATCTTCTACCATAACATTGGCGCCCGGAAGCGGTGTTCCGGATTCTGCGTCAACAACGGTACCTACGATGCTTCCGGCCGCAAAAACACTAAACGGCAGGAAAACAATAACAAAAAAAAGTAACCATACCTTAAGTAACTTCATTTGTTCCTCCATAGCTAATGAATGATTTATTTTACATAAAAACATGGCTTGTAATTCTTTATATTTTAATAAATCAATGTTAATATAATATAAAGTCAAAGCAAAAATAAAAAATGGAATGTAGGTTTAATTTTAACGCAAGTAAAACACTATATAAAAGACGAATATTCCGTTTCCGAGATATTAAAAAAATTTAATAATCAGCGCCAGTAGCAGAAATATAATGCATCAAGATATTGAAAGCATTTATAAAAATCAATAAAAATTCAAAAGGAAAGAAAAATCAAGGAATTATTTTAAACAATTAATGTTATTAAAAACAAAAAAGGAGAAAAGTATGAAAAAAAATATTGGCAAAATTGACACAATTATAAGAGTTATTCTTGGTCTTGCGTTATTGGGTCTTGGCGTCTATTTAAAAACCTGGTGGGGATTAATTGGCTTTATTCCTTTACTAACTGTATTATTAAAATGGTGTCCTTTGTATGTACCATTCAAAATTTCAACAAGAAAAGAATAAATATTGTAATTTATTTTGATATATTATATATATATAATATTATATATAATATATATTATAATAGGCTCTGTGGATATGTTGATAATATCAACAACATATCCGCAAAGCCATTAAAAACACTGTAAATAAATTTATTTTTTCAACAACACACTGTTGCTAAAATGTGAATAGATTTTTATTAACATCACGTGTTGGTATCTGTTGTTAACATATTTAAGTTTAGCAAAATTATCCACACTTTATAGACAAGTTATACAGTAATTTCATCAGGTTATCCATCATGCATGTGGATTAGTATTTAAAAATCTATTCTTGTTATCCGTATTTGGATTAAAAATGACAAACGAAAAAGAAACAAAAAAAGATAAATCATTTCACCTGGATTTGCAGGGCTATATTACTTCTGAATATGATTTTGCTCAAAAAACAGCAGAACATCTTATGGTTGAACA
Source organism: candidate division KSB1 bacterium (assembly GCA_034521575.1). NCBI lineage: Bacteria > Pseudomonadati > Candidatus Zhuqueibacterota bacterium. Next base: position 2,137,279 of record JAXHMJ010000005.1, on the reverse strand, counting down.
ACAAAAGCTTGTAAATATTTATATTATATTAAATGCGGCCCTGTATGCCGCTATTTTCTTTATTTATCAGATTATTTTATCATCCCAGGCTTTTTCAAATACTACAAGTAAAAGTATCATATATACTATTTTAACTCTTCTTTTTTTTATTGGAGTTATCAATATATTAAAACTTTCAAGATTAAGACGGGTCTGGTGGAATTGTAATCATATCATGAATAAAATAAAGGATGTTTATACTCAGCAGCTGGATTCCAGTGAAAATATTTTTTTATGGACACAGGATGCCATAAAACATACTTTTCAGGAAAAGTATGACAGTATTTATTTTTTATCTGCTTTGGTTGTTATGGTTCTGGATTCTTTTGCCCTTGGGTTTGCCATCCTTTATGCAGAATTTTCATTTTTGTTTGCTGTGATTGCTGTTTTTGTTCTTTTGATCTCTCAGATTTTATATTATAGAGCAAATTAATTTAGAAATTATTGATCAGACCCACGTGAATCATCCCTCCCAATACCCCTTCTGTCTTTTCAGCAATCGGAAGACCATAATCGATACCCATAATACCCAAACCCGTTTCTAATCTTACTCCGAATCCATATCCCATTTTAAAATTATCAGAAATATTGTTCGGAGAATAATAACCAGCATCAAAAAAGACAAATGCGCGTGAAAGAGGTCCGAATAAATATCTATATTCAAAATTTGTCCAGGCTATAGTGGTTCCTCTAAACTGATCTTCACGATAGCCGCGTAATGATCTTGTGCCACCCAGTCTATATTGGTCGGGTAATGGTATTTCAGACTCATTACTTGTTATTCTTCGACCATTGAAGGAAATTGCTAAAATTTGTCTGGTAAAAATTGAGAAATAGGAATCAAAATCCAGACGAATTTTTTTGTTAGAAATTTCTTTTTTATAAGAATAACGAGTTAATATTTCAGCAGGGCCTTTATTTTTTTTACTGCCAATTTCTATATTTGTAAAATAATAAATTCCGTTTGTAGGATTGATTAAATTATTTCTCGAATCATATTTAATTCCTATAGAAGCACTCAATGAATTGCTTTGCGGAATGCCAAGACTATAACTCCCTATAGAGTCGGGAATGATCAGCGATCTGGTCAAAGAGGATACAATTGAAAATGATTCGATAAGCGGCCATTCAAAATCTGCCATGAATTCACGTTCAATATATGTACTGTCCTGAATTAACTGATTAAAACCGGATCCAATATGCAAAGGATATCCAGCTACCCAGGGTTCACGGTAATAGATCTCCAGGTCTTGAGAATTTTGATCTCTTTTCTGCCAGTGTATTTTAACTGATCTTCCGGTTCCAAAAAGATTACCCATTTCAATGTCCACAAGTCCTGTGAAATACCCTTTTTCAAATTCAGTGGCGGGTGTATAACCCACCACGCCATCAAATTTGCTGGTTTTTCCCTCGTTTACATGGATTGAAATACCCCCTTTATTTTTATTTGAGATAAAGACATCCGGAGGATATACCTTTTTAAAATATCCAAGTCGCATTAATCTTGATTCAATTAATTCTATCTTTTGGTGATTGTAAATTTTTCCTTTTTTGATGCGAGTTTCCCGGCGTATAACATTATCATTTGTAAATTCATTACCTGTTATATTTATATCCTCAATTACAAGTTTGGGTCCCGGATTGTTGGTAAAATAAAGTATATGAGCATATTTTCCATCTGCTTTATCAACTCGAACAGAATCAAAATTTAAAGAAGCAAACGGCCTTCCTTTTTCTTCATAATAATGGATGATTTGTTCAGCTAACAATTCAATTTTTAGTTTCTGTATCTCGATGTTATTTAATGGATTATAATATTTTTGAATTTGCTGCGTATCTGGTCCATTTACAATTATTTGACTAACTGTAGCGGGATTATTATTATTCAGATATACAGAAATTGAAACGCTGTCCTGATTGGAATTTATTGAATAAGTAATTGAATCAATTGATGCATACACATATCCTTTTTTTTCTAAAAATGAGAGCAAAGAGGCGCCCTGTAAATATATATCATCGATTGAAATTCGATTCCCGGTTTCCAGTCCCGAAATTTTGCCGGCCTGCTTTTGAGTGATCATATCAAGATTGTGAAATTCTGAATTGCGAATATAATACTCCCGAGCATTATCTGATAATGCACTATTCGCCGCCCACAAAACTATAATTGTGTAAAGAAATTTTTTCATTTTATCTAAAAGATGCTGTTATTTGAGCCCGACCTGCGTGAATTAAACGATCCCGTCGCGGTTCATTCCGGCCATTATAAGAAAAAGTTGCCATGATAACATCTGAAATTCGATAATCAAAGCGAATATCCCAACGCAATGAACGTCCCAAGCTTCTTCCCAATGCCATTTCATAAGGAATAAGGCGATCTGATGGTCTGGCTTGAACGAAACTCCACTCTAATTCTGTGCGAAAACGGCCTTTGTTTCGAATTGAATAATTGCATTGAGGAATAATGGCAAAAGCTGTCACACGTGTTGGATTTGTATAGTCTATATCCTTTTCTTTTGAAAAGCGACCTTTTAAAGAAAACTCGAGTATCGGAGACGGACGAAATGAAAAATCAGATTCAATTTGATTTAAGTAAATATTACGGTCCTGTCTGCCCGAATAATTAAATTTTCTTGTAATATGCTTGTTGATATATTCAGTCTGGTTACTAAACCTATTTAAAAATCTTAATGTCAATCTTAGTGAATTATGGTTTTCATAGCGCTCTTCCCTTCCCTGAAGATATTGATTGTTTAGTTCATCGCGGTTTTCATAACGATAGCGCAAAGAAAATTTTCTATTTCTGCGCAGGATATAAAAATCCTCTCTAAAATAAGTGGTTCCCAAAATTGTGTACTCGGGATTTTTAAATTTCTTTAAATCTAAAAAATAAATATTATAAACATCTGGATACTGAGATCGTTCATCAATTGTAAAATAGGTTTCAGAAGAAAGCGCTTCAATGCTTTTATGTAGCAATGATTTTTCATGATTAGATACGGTTTGATATAATCTGGAAGGTTCAAATTGAGCCCTTGCCACTGTTTTAAGTTCAGCGACGGGTTCAAACTGATCAGTTGTCAAAATACGCAAAATATAATTTCCAAGAGGATCATTTACATATTCATTCAGGTCTTTATCCAATCTGTAATTTCCCTCACCCTCATTCACCTTGATATAAACTCTTTCTATTTTTGCAGTTGCTGTGTTTGATATTTGATAATTATAGGATAAATTCAACGCCCGATTAAAAGGGGACCATTGCATTTGCAATTCCGCCAGATCAGTTTTTCTATCCGTATTATCCTCTGTAAAATAATTCATAATTCTATGAGTAAAATCAAGTGTACCTGAGAATGATTTTGAATTGAATTGTGCACTCGTATTTATTGTATTGGAAGTCGACTCTTTTTCAAAAATTTCTTTTCCTCTGTAATCATATTCTTCTCGTCTGGCATAAGATACGGATGTATTCAAATTTTTAAATACAGATGCTTTTACACCACCTTTTAGATCATTAAATTTAAACCCTGTAAAGAGAGAATCTGACCAATTTTCCTTTTTAATTTCACCCTCATACCTGAAAAATGGCTGCACAGAGGCATACGAATAATCAATAGAACCATTATGGCGTATCCACTCATTGGCTTGATTTTTTTGCAAACGTTCGCTGTTAATATATTCCAGTTTGTAATGAACAGCGGGAAACGATTCTAAATTGAATTTTTCTTCAAAAGACCAGCGTTTTGAAGAAAATGTGTTTCCGGATTCATTTCTACCATATTCACCCTTTAATTCTAAAAAAGATACCGGAAGATACGATGCATTAAATTGAATAACATTTCGCGCGAATTTTCAATTGTATCGGGCAAATCCCATATTCTGTCATATTCGACTTTTGTTGATCTGTCTATTGAATTAAATCTGTTATTTATATTTTTATACATTCCTGAAAATTCTACAGATCCAAATTTCAGGCCAAGAGCGGTTAGACTGTCCTGTTTGATAGAAAGCCTGTGGTTTTGAGCCAATCCTTCATTATTTTCATCATCAAGACCGGAGAACGTATTTCTGTCAAAAGAGCTTAGAGCATATTCGCTCTGTATAGAGACTGATTTCAAAGGATTAAATTGAATATCAAAATCAAGTAAAGAATGACTGGAAGGTGTTGGAAGAATTATTACAGGCGCATATCTTCCCTGTCCCTTACCCAAATATTTAAATATACCGGATCCTTTGTAGGTATAGCCTCCGGAATTATCGCCTATATCAGAAAAAACCACATTGTAACTTCCTTTCCCCTCGCCTTTATAAACATAAATACTGTCTTTTGTAAGTTCATACCTACCATTAGAGTCCTTCATATATTTTGCACCACTTACTCTTGCATTTAGTGGATTATCACCCGCTTCTGAAAGTATATTCCTGTTTTCATCATCGAGTGTGAAATCAAGTGGATTGTCTTTATCATCAGCCTCATGTAAAAATGTTGTTTTTAAGAAAAGACGATCTTTAAATATTCCGGTTTTTACAGAGGCTGAATATAAATTCCGTCTATATTGTTCATCAGAATACTGATAATCCACCACTATCCTGGATTCAGATGTAATCAAGCGTCGACGTGTAAATGTGATCTGAGCTGATGAATAATCAATAATATAGTCATTACTTTCCCCACGCGTCATTCTTTCACCATTTATATAAACACGTTCTGTACCTGCCAACACTATAATATTTACCTGGCCGCGATCTCCCTTTAACTGATAAGGACCTTGATTTCCCTCCTGCCCCTGGAATTTAAGAGAGCGGTATTTGCCCCTGGAAACCGCACCGGATAGTTTGGCTGATGTATTTTTGTAGGATGTCTCTCCCATCACACCCTGAAGTTTTCTTTGATATTGAGCAAATTGAGTACCTGAATACCTGAGATTAAAATCTCCCATTGTTGCAGCCCAATGGGGTGATTCTATTTCGATAAAAACTTTGTCTATTTCCTGTAAATTTTGAGTGGTCCCTTCCGGTTGAATGGGGGTTGATTGGTCCGTGAGAGCGGCCAGTACTTTTATATTTTCTCCAACTTTACCGGACACATTGATATTTAATGCTGAATTAACTTTTAATCCCTGAGTATTACCGACAGATATTCCACGAGTTATACTTCCGCTTTTGCTTAATTGTGAAGCATAATTCAGGGTATCATCTAAAGATGTCTCTTGAGATGTTCTGTTTTTGGATTCTATTGCAAACAACCGTTTATGCATTTTGTGATGATAATATTCACGCTTAATGTCAAACGGATATATCTTGTACTCGACACGTATAAGGGAAGTGTTTTCAATTATTCGATTAAAGCGGATTTCACCCTTTACCGCATCCAAGACATACGAACCCGGATGTTGAATGTGACCATCGATATATACGTCGACTGTATTGATTATGATTAACGAATCGGGAAGAAAATAGGGGCCTTTGCGAGACTCGCCTTCTAAAAACAGGGTTTTTTCATTCAACTGAATGGAACCAAGTTTTCCCTCAGTTTGAGACCAGAGAATGGATGTAAAAACAAAAATAATTATTATTATTGGTTTTGACAATCAAAAAGACCTTTATTGTGAAAAAACAATACTCAGAACCTGGATACGATTATTCAGAGATTCCAGAACAAAGAGTTTATTATTAAAAACCACCACATCGGATGGAGCATTAAAGGCGCCTAATTTGTTGCCTTGAGTTCCAAATTTGATTAACATACGCCCCTCCTCATCAAAAATATATAATGAATGATGAAATTCATCCGTTGCATAGATCCTATTATTAGAATCAATAAACAGTCCAAGAGGATGCTTTAAAATATTTTTACCAAAATTGTACAAATAGTTACCATAATAGTCATAAACAAAAATACGACCCGCTTTATAATCGCTCACAAAGACGTTGTCATTATTCGAAAGAAAAATGGAAACCGGACGAGAGAGGGCGCCTTTTCCCCAGTCGTATCCGCCAAAGGTTAATACAGGCGAAAACCCGGAATCCAGTTTTATGATCCCGCGATTTTCAGCATCAATAATAAAATAATCACCGTAAAAACTTGTAAAAATGTCCATGGGAAAAGAGAATGAAAACCGATCGTCCCAATGATATTCCGGGGATAATTCTGTAATCCAATTCAAATTCTTGTCAAAACGGACAATTCTGTGGTTGTCATGATCTGCTACAAAAACGTTCATCGTATTGAAAACATAAAGGCCCATCGGATTCTGAAATTGATTTTTAAGCCAGCCTATACCCCCGACTTTGGATAATATATTCCCCTGTTGATCCATTTTGAGTATTCTATGATTCTTTGTATCTGATATGTAGAGATGACCATTTGAATCGATCGAAAGCCCTTGAGGCTGATTGAAATTGAGAGAATCAGCGGGCTTGTCAATTGTATACAAAGGAGCAATATTCACTGTTTGACAGGCAGCTGATGAAAAGAGTAAAATTAATTGTACGAGTAATATTTTCATATCAGATCCTTTTGTATAAATATAACGTCCAAAAGTATAAATGTTTCCCTTTAGACAACGGCAAATAATTTGCAACGATTGTTTTACCAATTTACTGCAATCAAAGGAAAAATCAAGTGAAAACTGTTTTAATTTTTCTATTCATATTCTTTTTAACTATAAATTGTGGTGGACCTTTTTCACCCGCTCCATACAGCCATCGGTTGAATGAACCAGAGTTCAAAAAATCTCATTCGCGGATGAAAGAAAAATTTGCGAGTGAGATATTAAAATTTTTACACACACCGTACCGATGGGGAGGCACAACCGTTAACGGTGTTGATTGTTCCGGTTTGGTTTTGACCCTCTACAAAAAAGCAGCCAATATTTCATTGCCTCACAGCACGAGAGAAATCTATAAACTGGGAACACCCGTATCTCGTTCCTCGTTAGTATTTGGAGACCTCGTATTTTTCAATACGAAAACTGGTTTTATTCCAAATCATATGGGACTCTATCTGTCACAGGGAAAGTTTTTACACGCCTCTGTGAGCCGGGGGGTGACGCTTGATCAATTGGACTCAAAACCTTATATCAGTCAACTTGTCGGATTTCGACGCATTCTTAAATAAAAAACTTGATTTTATCCGGAAAATATAGTAAAATAAGAGTTTGTAATTTATATAACGTCAAAAATCGGAGCCAACTATGAAAAGAACATTTCAACCCAGCAATAGAAAGCGAAAAAACAAACACGGTTTTCGCGCAAGAATGGCGACCAAAAACGGACGCCTTGTATTGAAGCGAAGAAGGGCCAAAGGCAGAAAAAAACTGACTGTTAGCGATGAATAAAATTGTCCAAAGAATTCATTATAAAATCCAATGAAGAATTTGCAGATGTGATCAGGAACGGGTTCTCTGAAAAGGGGTCTTTTATATATGTTTTTGCAAAAAGAGACAAGAATACAAAAGTCGGTTATACTGCGGTCAAGCGTACACGTACAAAGCCAAAGCGAAACAAAATTAAAAGATTATTGAGAGAACTCTGGAGAACCCGTCATATTCAAAGTTTGCCTGTCGCCAAATATGTGCTCATGGGTAATGAAAAAATGGAACATATTGATTTTGAATGCTTGTCTGATGAACTGGATCATTTATTAGAGAGAATCAGAAAAAGGTTTACATAAACGATGCTGAATCGTTGCTATGAAAAATATAACATTACATATCAGAAAAGGACTTGAAGTTGCACTTACAAGTCTGATTATCGTCTATAAAAAAATAGTATCTCCGCTTTTGCCCAACACCTGCCGATATTACCCAACCTGTTCTACTTATGCAATACAAGCAATACAAAAAAAAGGAATTATAAAAGGAGTAGTCAAAGCCATATATCGAATAATTCGATGCAACCCATTTTCAAAAGGCGGCTATGACCCGGTGTAACATAAAATAAAGAGAGTCTTATGGATTTCGATAGCAAAAATACAATTCTGGCATTTATTTTAATTATATCTGTGATCATTTTTACGCAAACAGATTTCTATCTCAAACTGGTTGATCCTGAAGGGTATAATAAAAGACAGCAGCAATTGAATCAACCAGAAACAATTCAACAGACACAATCCCAAGAGTCTGTTGAGCAGCAAGTCGAGGAACCTGTCGCCGCTGAATCCGAATCACAAAAAACCTCCCAGAAGCCTTTTGTACCCTCTTCAAAGAGCAAAATCGTAGCCCAAATTGAGGATTTGCAATCAGGCAAAACCGAAGAATTTATTTATGTTGAAACGTCTCTGTATGAAGTGGTCTTGACCACCCGTGGAGGTAACATTCTTCAATGGAAATTAAAAAATTTCATGGGACCCGACAGTGAATATGTAAACCTTTTTCGCCCCAATAGCTATGGAAATTTTTCACTCTCCTTTTTGACAGTAAACGGCGACAGCCTTTCAACATCCGATTATATATTTGAATCGGGTTCATTGGGTAATATTACCGTTTATGATTCAAAAACGATTTCCTTTACATTAGACATGGGCAATGGTCGGTCTATTTCGAAAAACTATACCTTTCATGATAAACGGTATATGATTGATTATAAAATCAATTTTAGTGGACTTTATGATTTAGTGGCTAATAAACGTTATTTTATATCCGCTCCTAACGGTATGGCGTCAACAGAGCAGCGTGTCAAAGAAGATATGCAATATGCAAAAGCTGCTGTGTATTCAAACGAAAACATAGAGGATGGATATAAAACGAATGAAAAAGTTTACAAAGAGTCCGGTCAAATAGAATGGGCTGCTGTAAGGACCAAATACTTTGCCATTTATATTGTACCGGAACAGGAAACCGCTGAATCCGTAACGATTCAGGGATTTGAAGACCCCGTAGCAAATAAAGATACAAATTTAAAACGTTATTCAATTACAATGAGCATGCCATATTTAGGGGATGGAACAACTGAACCTTCATTCAACTTGTATCTTGGGCCATTGGAGTATGATACTCTCAAAAAGTATGATAAAGGCTTTGAAGATTTTATGGATTTTGGATGGAGTTTTATAAAACCCTTTAGTAAATTTATTCTTTGGCTTTTCAAAAAGATGCACACTGTTATACCTAATTATGGTGTGGTTCTTTTGTTTTTTGCAGTTGTCATCAAAATTGTCGTTTATCCTCTCACACACAAATCATACGAATCGATGCAGAAAATGCAGCAGATTCAACCCAAGCTGAAAGAGTTGCAGGAAAAGCATAAAGATGATCCGCAAAAACTGAATAAAGCCACAATGAATTTATACAAGCAGGAGGGAGTTAATCCTGCAGGCGGATGCTTGCCCATGCTCATCCAAATGCCATTACTGATAGGTCTTTTTGTTATTTTTCGAACCACCATAGAATTAAGAGGAGAGGGTTTTATTTGGTGGATCAACGATCTTTCCGCCCCTGATACTATATTTACTTTACCTTTCAGCATTCCCTTTTATGGTCAGCATGTCAATATATTGCCTATTTTTATGATGGTCACGATCTTTCTTCAACAGAAAATGAGTTCTACGGATCCGAAGCAAAAAATGCTGGTCTATTTTATGCCCATATTTCTGTTTCTGCTTTTCAATCATTTTCCTTCCGGACTCAATTTGTATTATGCATTGTTCAATCTGTTATCAATTATTCAACAAAAGTATTTGGTACCCAAACATCAGAAAAAACGTGCTGCTTAATTTCTTCGATAAATATCAAACACAAAAAAGCCCTGCTAATTCTTTAGCGGGGTTTTATTTTTATTCATGAATACTTTGAATGACACAATTGCTGCGGTTTCCACCGCAAAGGGGACAGGCGCTATTGCTATCGTTCGGCTTTCTGGTCCGGATGCCTTTGATATTCTTGAAAAAATTTATTCAGGAAATATTTCTGTCAAGAATATGGTGGAACGAAAATGCTATAACGGAACTATTATTGATTCAACGCGATCATACAGCGTCGATAATGTGATCATTCTTAAATTCCAAAGTCCCTGCTCTTATACCGGACAACATATAATAGAAATCCATTGTCACGGTGGAGCCTTTGTTGTTCAGCATATTTTGAGATTGTTAATTTTAAACGGCGCCAAACCCGCTGAACCGGGTGAGTTTACAAAGCGGGCTTTTTTAAATGGAAAAATAGATCTGTTACAGGCAGAATCTATTGCAGATACAATCCATGCGCAATCTGAATCCAGTCTTAAACTATCCCAACATCAACTACACGGTGATCTTTCCAAAGAATTATCTGCTATTAAAGAAACCCTTATCAAGCAATGTTCGTTGCTTGAAATAGAACTTGATTTCAGCGATGAAGATATTAAGCTGGCTGATTACAGCACTATTTCAGATCAAATGGATATTCTCAAAAACAGATTAAAGAGTCTTCTGGACACCTTTACTTACGGAAAACTGGTCAAAGAAGGCGTCAAGCTCGTTATTTCCGGCAAACCCAACGCCGGAAAATCAAGCCTGATGAATACACTTTTGCAGCAAGATAGGGCCATTGTTACAGATATTCCAGGAACAACCCGTGATACTATAGAGGAAGCCTTGGATATTAGAGGTTTTATTTTTTATATCACAGATACGGCTGGTTTACATCGCTCAGAAACAATACAATCGAAAATGCCGGAATCCAGCGTACCTATGAAATGATATCACAAGCCGATATTGTTTTATATATTATTGACAGCCTGTCACAGGAAAGCAGCGCCAGACACGATTTCTTCAAAAAGCTCAAACCCGGCAGCAAAACATATTATGTTTACAACAAAATCGATCTTGTTTCGGATTATGAAAAATCCAGAATAAAGGCACAAAACCCTGATGCCTTGCTTATATCTGCTGAAACAAAAGAAGGATTAGATTCGTTAGAATCTTCTCTTGTAGAATATGTAGAAAATAAACTTCCGGTTCACGAAACTGAAATTTTGACAAAGACGCGCCATTATAATGCAATTCTCAAATCCTATGAATTTATCACCCATGCGCGGGAGAGTATAGAGCAGGGCTACTCATCTGAATTTATTGCGTTGGATTTAAGATCGGCCCTCGATTCAATGGGGCAATTAACTGGATATGTAACATCAGATGATATTTTGAATAATATTTTTTCAAATTTTTGTGTCGGAAAATAATGTTTCACGTGGAACACTATGAACAATTCTTACGAATATGATGTGATCGTAATTGGCGCTGGTCATGCCGGCTGTGAAGCAGCGCTTGCCGCAGCAAGAATGAATGCTAAAACTCTTCTTATCACTATAAATATTTTCACCATTGCACAGATGTCCTGCAATCCGGCTATCGGCGGATTGGCGAAAGGTCACCTGGTCCGAGAAATCGATGCGATGGGGGGAGAGATGGCGAAAATAGCAGACGAGACCGGTATTCAATTTCGCCTTCTGAATAAGAGTAAAGGACCTTCTGTATGGTCGTTGCGGTCTCAAAACGATCGTATGGGCTATTCACTTAAAATGAGAGAGGTTATTGAAAATCAGGAAAATCTTGAAATCAGACAAAATGATGTAAAAGAACTGTTGTTTCACCAGGATAAAGTTTCCGGCGTTGTAACTCGCATTGGAACCCAAATCACATCCCGAACAGTGATCTTGTGCAATGGGACTTTTTTAAATGGATTGATTCATGTTGGACTGGTTCATTACGACGGCGGACGTACCGGAGAAATCGCTTCAAAGGGATTGAGTGAACAACTTGCCAATCGCGGATTTAAGGTGGGGCGTTTAAAAACCGGAACACCGCCAAGAATCGATGGAAACACTGTTGATTTCGAAGAGATGGAATTACAGCCCGGAGATGAAAATCCGCTACCGTTTTCCTTTTCTCATGAGTCTGTCGATAATGAACAAATACCATGTTATTTAACGAGAACCAATCAGGAAACGCATGCAATTCTCGAATCAGGCATGGATCGTTCTCCTTTGTATTCCGGTGTTATAAAAGGGGTCGGCCCGCGTTATTGTCCCTCTATTGAAGACAAGATTGTCAGATTTAAGGATAAAGCAAATCATCAATTGTTTTTAGAGCCGGAAGGACGTCAAACGAGAGAGTATTATTTAAACGGTTTTGCCACCAGTCTTCCTGAAGATATTCAAATCAACGCCCTTCACACTATTCCCGGATTAAAGCGTGCGAAAATCACAAGATTGGGTTATGCAATAGAATATGATTATTTCCCCCCCACTCAATTAAAACCCACGCTTGAAACCAAACACATTAAAAATTTGTACTTTGCCGGACAAATTAACGGTACCTCGGGATATGAAGAGGCTGCCGCTCAGGGACTTGTTGCTGCTATAAACGCGGTTGCAAAAATACGCGGCATGGAACCTTTTATACTGAAACGCTCCGAGGCTTATATGGGTGTACTGGTTGATGACCTTGTTACCAAACTCTTGGAAGAACCTTATAGAATGTTTACATCCCGGGCCGAGTACCGATTGATTTTAAGACAGGATAATGCAGATCTCAGATTGATAGAATATGGGCACCGATATGGTCTTGTTGAGCAGGATGTCTATCTTGATATGAAATATCGTCAGCAACAAATTAATGAGAATATAGAGATGCTTCAACAATTAAAAATCCGTCCTGAAGAGATTAATCCTATACTCGATTCTCTGGATACTGCAAGGATCAAGGAGGTTGAAACCGCAGCACAAATCCTAAAAAGGCCACAAGTTCGCCTGACACATTTAAGGTGTTTAAATCATGATCTTGTTCATAATCCCTCTAGATTCTGGAGTCGAGTCAGAGAACAGGTTGAGATTGAGATTAAATACGAAGGTTTTTTGAAAAGACAGGCGGACCAGGTGGAAAAAATGAAAGAACTCGAAGATCTCGAAATACCGGATCATTTTAATTACAATCAGATTAAATCTATATCCAATGAAGGACGAGAAAAGCTATCGCGGATTCATCCGCGAACACTGGGTCAGGCTTCCAGGATATTGGGTGTTTCTCCTTCAGATATCTCTGTACTTATGATGTTTTTAAGCCAAAGGAAAAAGGTTCCACGTGAAACATAGAGACGAGGAGGTTCCACGTGAAACATGATGAAAAACAAAAATAAAAAGATTTACACGATTTTTCCCGGCGTTCAGGTTTAACATTACAGAAAAAGCATCAACTGTATCAATTTGTCAATATTTTTGAGCGGTGGCAGGCGCGTACAAAGCTGGTTTCATCGGCCGATGTTGAAAATATAGTATCCAAACATATTTCAGAATCCATTCAATTTATGTCGCCCGAGTTTGTTGATTTTAAGGCTGTTTTGGATATTGGCAGCGGTGGAGGGTTTCCGGGAATTCCAATGGCTGTATTGCGCCCGGACTGTTCTTTTGTTCTTGTCGATTCAAAGCGTTTGAAAACGTTGTTTCTTCAGGAAGCCGTAGAATTGATGGAGATTAAAAATGTTGAGGTTGTCTGTTCGCGTGTGGAAAAGTTGTGTTTTGAACGATCTGGGCAATTCGATGTTGTAACTGCACGGGCTGTGGCTGATTTGAAAACTTTGTGGATGTGGTCGGAACCCTTGTTAAAACCCACGGGCGTTCTTTTGGCGCAAAAGGGCGGAGAGATTGATCGGGAGGTTGAGGGTCTGCCTGAAACATGTATTGTAAAAAAGCAGGCTGTGTTTGAGGACAAAACAAAGGTGTTGTTGATTATAAAAAAAGGATAACGTTCTGGACGTTCTTTACAGTAAAATAAAAAAGCATGACGCCTATAATCAAATCAAATCGGCTGTTCAGGAGCGCCAAACGTGCATGGCTCAGGGGCTGCCCGGTTCTTCGTTTGCTTTTCTTCAAACCCTGCTTTACCTTGAGGAAAAACGGGTTTTTGTGTCGATTTTTGATAATGAGCAAGATGCTGTTCAGTTTCGGGATGATATGAGTGTCCTGTTGCCGGATGATAATATATTGTATTATCCGGCTATCGGTAATCAGATGTGGAAAGAATTAGGACCCCAGGGTTCGGTTACGGGACATCGTTTGGCTGTTTTAAAAGCTCTTGTTTCAGGAGAACCTTGTCTTGTGATTACAACTCCTGATGCTTTGTTGGAAAAAATATTCAAGCCGGAATGGGTGAAACAGCAATTTATACATCTGACTTTGCATACAGTGCGTCCGTTTAATTCTTTTATCAAGAATTTGATTAAAATGGGATTTGTGCGTGAAGACAGAGTGGACCGCCCGGGTGAAATGAGTGTGCGCGGCGGAATTGTTGATGTTTTCCTTTTTGAAAGCACACATCCCTATCGTATCGAATTTTTCGGAGATGAAGTGGATTCGATGCGTAAATTTGATGTGGAGACGCAACAATCTCTTGAACCCTGTTCTGAACTTTACATTATACCGCCCTTTGCCGGCGGAAATTTTACTCCTCCCGAAGAAATGCCGTTACTTGATTATCCTCAGGATTCGACCCTTTTTGAATATTGCGATCCTTTTGTTTTTATTCATAATTCGCAGCTGTGTGGTGCACAGGCTGATGAAGTGAAAGGTGTGCGGGACATGCAGGTGCGGGAACATGATGAAAATGTAGATTATGAAGATTATTACTGGCTGCCTGAACAGCTGGATCATCACATAGAACGAAATGCTGTTTGTAAGATAGAACCGGTTTCAATCTCAAATAAAGGGATACAGTTTCCTTTTTTTGAAAATAACCGTTTCGGGGGAAATCTTGCCCTGTTTAAAACTCTGGTGGATAAGCTTTATAATCAGAATATTGTTGCTACGCTGTTGTGTGAATCGGAGTCTCAACGCAAACGGTTGCAGGATCTTTTTGAACAGGAAGAGTTCCCTCCGCTTGATTTTAAAACCCTGAATGTGGCACGCGGATTTCATTGGCCGGATGAAGGGGTTTATGTGTATACCAATCGTGAAATATACAGCCGCATCCGATTTCCAAAACCGGATAAACTTGACAAACGTCAAATTGCGTTAAGACAACAGCTTCAGATCAACAAAGGCGATTATATTGTTCATGAAGAGCACGGTATTGGTTTGTTCAAGGGGTTGACCATGATCAAGGCTTACGGAAAAGAGCGTGAGTGTCTGGTGGTTGAATACAAGGATCAGGATAAGCTTTATGTGCCTCTGGAAAAAATGGATCAGGTTCAAAAATACAGTTCACGCGACGGTGTGGTTCCGGTTCTGAATAAACTGGGAACGGCGCAATGGGAAAAGCTGAAAACGCGTACAAAAAAACGAATGAAAGAGGTTGCGGAACAATTGATTAAACTTTATGCCACCAGAAAAGCACGCACGGGGTACACATTTTCTGAAGATACAATATGGCAAAAGGAACTTGAAGCCTCATTTCAGTTTGAAGAAACCTATGACCAGTTGAACGCTGTAACTGAAATAAAACAGGATATGCAAAAGAATCAACCTATGGATCGCTTGATCTGTGGAGATGTTGGTTACGGGAAAACCGAGGTGGCGGTGCGCGCAGCTTTCAAAGCAATTAATGACGGCAAGCAGGTCTGTGTGTTGGTGCCGACAACTATTTTGGCACAACAGCATTACGAGACTTTTGTGGAGCGCATACAGAGTTTTCCCTGTGGCTATCGATCTGTTATCACGGTTTAAATCGGCAAAACAGCAGAGAGAGATTATTGAAAACATAGGCGAAGGAAAAATTGATCTTTTAATTGGGACGCATCGACTTTTGTCAAAGGATATAAAGTTTAAAGATTTGGGTCTGTTGATTGTCGATGAAGAACAAAAATTTGGGGTTATGCACAAAGAAAAACTCAAGCTGCTTAAAGAGACCGTTGATACTCTTACACTTTCGGCCACTCCGATCCCGAGGACAATGCACATGTCTCTGATTGGCGCAAAAGATTTGTCGATTATTAACACACCTCCTCACAACCGTCTTCCGGTTAAAACCGAAGTAAGCCGCTTTGATTGTGACCTGATCAGAGAGGCTGTGCTGAAAGAAATTGATAGAGGAGGACAGGTGTTTTTTGTACACAACCGGGTTCAATCCATTCATGGAATGGCTGCCACTTTATACGATATCGTGCCGGAAGTGTCGATTGCCGTCGCTCACGGACAAATGAAGGGCCATGAACTGGAAACTGTGATGCATAAATTTGTGCGCGGCGAGGTACAAGTATTGGTGTCAACTATGATTATCGAGTCCGGGATCGATATGCCCAAAGCCAACACGCTAATTGTCAATCGTGCAGATAAACTCGGGTTATCACAATTATACCAGTTAAGGGGAAGAGTGGGGCGGTCGCAGCAACAAGCCTACGCTTATTTGCTGATTCCACAATCAAAGAAACCCTCCCGGGATGCGATCAAACGATTGCAAACGATACAAGAGTATTCACATCTGGGATCTGGCTATAAAATTGCCATGCGAGACCTTGAAATACGTGGTGCCGGAAATATTTTTGGGGCGGAACAAACCGGTTTTGTCAACGCACTTGGATTCGAATTATTTACCAAAATTATCAGACAATCTATCAGAAAGGTCCGCAAAGAAATGAATATCGATTCATTTGATCAAGCCGAAGAAAGCAAAGATCCATTTGAAGCCAGAATCAAGATTTCGATCAACGCGTATCTTCCCAGTGATTTTGTCCATTCGGCGTCGGAACGGGTTGATTTGTATCGCAGACTGGTTCAAACAAAATCAATAAAAGAAATCGATCAGATTCATCATGAGATATTGGACAGGTTTGGACCGCTCCCCAAACCGGCGCAAAATCTCTTGGATTATATCTATCTTAAACGTTACGCCGTCAAAGCCGGAGTGGAAAAATTGAGTGTGGACAATGATGCGATTAATGGAGAGTTTAATAATGAGGTTTTACCCACAGGGGAACAATTTCAGAAATGGTTGGCTGATATGGTTGAACATGTTCCAGACTCTTTTCAACTTGATCAGGCTCAAAACAAGTTGAAATTTACGATGCGCGGTGAATCAGGATCCTCTCATATTGAAATTGCGAAAAAGTTCTTGCAAAGTATTGTATAATATATTACTTTTTTATTTAATTGATTGTAAATAAAATAGATACTTTAAAATAAAAGAGGGAATATGAAACGACATTTATCTGGAGCTTTTGTTTTATTGGCGCTGATTATGATACTTTTTTCCTGTGAGAAACAGGCCAATTTAGCCCGAATTAATAACTCTTTTATCAATATGGGGGATTTTAAGAGTTTTTAAAGAAGAAAAGGTGAATAAAAATTCACTTACTATGGAAACAGCAAAAATAGTGTTGACTGATCTGATAGATCAACGCCTCGTAATCCGATCTGCTTTTCGCGATAGTTTGCATTTAGATTCGACGGTTGTCAGTAAACGAAAGGAGCGAAAAGAAAACCTTGTTTATATGCAAGTGATACACGAAAAAGTTTACAACGAAGAAATACCCATTTCAAAATTGCGAAAAATCTATGATCGGCAAGGGCTTGAGTTTGGGATTAGCCATATTTTTATGCGGGTAACACCTCAAATGACACCTCATGAAGTGACCATGGCCAGGGAAAAACTGGAGACGGTTTATCAAAAGTTGCTACGGGGAGCAGAGTTTGATAAAATGGCTCAGACCTATTCCCAGGATAAAAAAACCGCCGGGAAGGGTGGATGGATAGGTTTTCTGAGATGGGGAGCCCGTGGATATGGTGATCGTTTCTACATGGCATTAAAGGATATGCACAAGGGAGATTTTTCAAAGGTATTAAAATCGACAAAAGGGTTTCATATTGTAAAATTAAGAGCTGTACGAAAACGGGAGCAGATGCCGTTTGACGAAAAAATACAGGCTTTGCGGAAACAGTATTTTCAACACCATTCTGATGAAATCAATAATCGATATTCTGAATTTATCGATCGTTTGAGAGAGAAATATGATTTTCAGTTGAATGAAGATACTGTGGACTCTCTTCTGGTCTGGTTTGATACCGAAGAATATGATTTTCAGATGAATACCGAGTTTGAAGCATTTATCAATTCATTAACACCGGAACAGAAACGGATGCCGGTTTATAGTTATGTCTCGGATACGGTTAGCGTGGAGACATTTCTCAAACAAATTATTAAAAATGTGATTCAGGGCGGACGGCCTCCTTTTACGATGAGACGAACCTGGGACCGTTTTATTTTTCTGGATTCCGGCAAATTTCTTCTTCTTGAATACGGATATGAAAAAAACTATGCCAAAAAAGATACTGTTCAGAAACAGCTGAAAACGTTTGTAGAAAAAGAAATCGTTGATCTTCAAGTCAAAAAAAATATTGACGATCAGTTGAATCTTACAGAGGCGGATTACCGTAAATACTATGCCGATCACAAGGAGCGTTTTCAAAGGAATCCACAGGTTGTTGTGCAGGAGATATTTGTAAGTGATAAAGAAAAAGCAGAGTGGTTGTACAATCGGATTCAGAACGGTGAGGATTTTGGATCTCTTGCGGAACGCTATACTGAACGCGACTCTGTCAAAAGCCGTCAGGGCGTTCTGGGATACGTCAGCCCGGTTCGTCACCGTGAGATGGGGCGTAAAGCCACGACCATGCTGCCGGGTGAGATCAGTGAACCTGTTTATTTTTCCGGCGGGTATTCGGTTATAAAAATACTGGAACGCCAGCCGGGAGAGCCTCAATCTTTCAGACGAGTGAGAGGGCGAGTTATGGCTGTTGTTAAAAAGCAGCGCAGAGATCAACTTTGGGAAGAGTGGATTAGTGAATTGCGTTCAGAATGCAATGTTGTTATGTTTGAACATGTCTTAAACGATCAATTTAGGAGCGCTGAAAAATAACTCAAATTGTATTGTAAATTTATTCCCAGATTCTTCACGTTGCTTTTTTGATTTTTTAGATGGTGGTTGTCTCATGTTCTAAAAGTTCGACGTTTGCACAATTCTGTCTGAATTCAGTATCGATCTTTACAGAATGGGGGAACATTTTTAGCATGGGCTGGGTAACAAACATGTCTCTTATATTTGTAGAACCGCGTCAGGAGTAAAAAAATATGAACTGAAATTCAAATCCGAAATATCCTGCCATGAAACTGCGAAAAAAATCCAAAAAGAACTGCATTCTGTGTTACTTTATTAATGAATGGTACATAAAATAGATGCTCTAGAAAGGGAGTGGAAAAATGAAAAACCGTTGGATAGGCGGTATTGCTGTTTTGATGAGTATGATCTTGCTGTTCAGCGCCTGCGATGACTCGAAGAATGTCGCACGTCTGAATAATAGTTTTCTCACGATGGAAGCATTCAAATATTATTTGAGTTCTGAAAAGGTTGATCAGTCATCTTTAATATTTGAAACCGCGGAAATACGACTGAACGATTTTATCGATAAACGGCTGGTGATAGAGTCCGCTTATAAAGACAGTATCCATTTGCAATCGGCGCTGCAGAATAAAGTGAAAGAAAAGGAAGAAAATATGGTGTACCTGCAGGTCATCCGTGATCAAGTCTATAGCGAGGTAATGCCGGAAAAAATGATGAGAGAAATCTACAAAAAGCAGGGTCTGGAGTTTGGAATAAGCCATATTTTTATACCCGTTTCCCCCCAAATGCCGAAAACTGAAATTAGCAACGCCCGCCAAAAGCTAAAGACTGTTCATAATCGATTGCTAAAGGGAGCTCGATTTTGAAGAAATGGCCCGTCTGCATTCGCAGGACAAAACTAGTTCCGGAAAAGGAGGGTGGCTTGGATTTTTAAAATGGCATGACAAAGGCTATGGGGCATCTTTTTACGAAGCGTTGCATAAACTGAAAAAAGGACAACTTTCAAATGTGATCCGTTCTTCAAGGGGACTGCATATTGTAAAGTTGAAAACAATCAGGGAACGGGAACAAATACCTTTCGAGGAAAAACTGGATTATTTGCGGCGTGATTATTATACCAATCATCCGGAAAAAGTAAATGAAGCTTATTATGGATTTATAGATAAATTGAAGAAAAACTATAACTATTCACTTTATGAAAATACGGTTGATTCTCTGGTACACTGGTTTGATAAAACCTCATATGACTATCGCACAAACCAGGGATTTAATGAGTTTATAAATTCATTAACCAATAGACAAATGAATATGCCTGTTTACTCTTTCTCAGAACAAACTGTTATTGTTTTTGATTTTTTAAATCGAGTTATGAAAAATCTTCCCCAGGGGGCGCGACCGGAGCTTGGGATGAAAGAACCTTGGGATCGGATTCTATTTCTTGATCCCACAAAACAGCTGTGTTTGAAATATGGTTATGACCATGATTTTGACAGCAGAAACCCTGTGGCCAAAAAAGTTCGCCGTTTTCTGGAAGATGAAATGTATAAAATTCAAAAAAGCAGAAACATTGACAACAGAGTTAATCCCACGGAAGACGAGTGCCGTCAATATTTTACCGAAAATGCACAACGATTCGAAAAAGACCCCAAGGTAAAGGTTCAGGAGATTTATGTCAAAGGAAAAGAACTTGCCGACTGGTTGTATCATCGAATTCAGAATGGTGAGAGTTTTGCAAAGCTGGCTGAACAATATACAGAACGGGATTCGGTTGTAAATCGTCAAGGTGTTCTCGGATTTATCAGTCCTGTCAGACACCGCGGTATCACCCATAAAGCTTTCAGAATGCTGCCGGGAGAAGTAAGTGAGCCTATTTATTATTCCGGTCATTATTCGGTGATTAAAGTTCTTGAGCGCCAGCCTGGCGAACCCCGAACATATGAGCAAGCCGAAGATATTGTGAAAGCTGCTTTAAAGAGAAAGAAAACAGATGATCTGCATGAAAACTGGCTAAAAGAGCTGCGATCAGAAAGTCAGATTACAACCTTTCCTGATGTTTTGGCTGCTGAATTTGCGGGAGAGAACGAATGAGATGGGTTAAAGCTATAGGTGTGCTTTTATTCTTTCTGTTTTTGCTGACTTGTGACCGACAGGTCCAGGACAAGTCACCTGTTATTGCGACTGCCGGTCAAAGTGAGTATACACTTGATCAGCTGAAAAACATGCTTCCTGATCAATCCGGGCTGGAACTATCCAATGTTCAGGTGAGAAATTACATCCGACGCTGGGTAGAGCGGGAACTGGTATTCAATAAAGCTCTGGAAGAAGATCTGAATAAAGATCCATTTGTTCAAAAAAAACTTAAAGAACTTGAAAAAGAGTATCTGGTTGCCCTTTACCTTGATAAATATCTGGATTCTAACATTGTCATTACCGAAGACGAAATCCAGGCATTTTATCAGGAAAACAAACAAAGCTTTATTCGTCCGGCAACGCTTTATGATGTACATTATTTTTTGGTGGATACGTATCGAAACGCTTATGACATTCGCAGACGCCTATTGAATAATGAATCGCTTGAAACAATCGCCGAGGATAGTACGTTCAAACAAGTATCAGGTGTTTACCGGGATTATGGATGGGTTGAAAAAGAAAAACTATCTGACTTTATTCAAAACCGGTTGAGATATCTGGATGTAGAAGAACCGTCCAAACCGTACAAAAGCGACGCCGGATATTATATACTGTATCTTGCGGGGCTGCGAAAAGAAGGAGAACCACAGACACTTGAGGAAGTCAGGGACCGCGTAAAGCAAATGATCAATGCTGCCAAACGTGAGGAAAAATATGTTCAATTGGTCAATGAACTGAAAGAAAATATTTATGTCAAAGTCGATTGGACTGTTTTAGACTCTATTGAATTGTTAAATCAAAACAAAGTGGATGAAAATGAATAAATATATACAATTACTACTGATTTTAGCTTTTTTTGCCGTTTCTCCAGGAGTTTCCCAGGACGTCTTGGATCAGGTGGCGGCCGTTGTCGACAATGAGGTTATACTGGATTCGGAAGTCACTCAAATGGCTTATATGATGAGTATGCAACAAGGCATAGATCCCCAAAAGAATCCCTCACGCTTTCAGGAAATGAGGAAACAGGCGCTGGAAAGTTATATCAATCGCGAGTTGTTGCTGATCCAGGCCGATGAAGATACCGTTATTGCCAACGAACAGCAGGTTGAAGCTTATCTTGAACAGCAATTGGATAACGTGATTCAGCAGTCCGGCGGCGAAAACCAACTGGAACAACGAATGGGCATGATGATGTCGCAGATTCGGGATCTTTACCGACGGCGTATTGTAAAAGATTTGCGGGCCAATGCGATAAAAGACAGCATTTTCCTGCCGGTTAGGGTCGGACGACGGCAGGCCCGTGAATTTTTTAACGAGAATAAGGATTCTTTGGGCCGAATGCGGGAAACCATAGAAATCAGTCATATACTTATTGAACCGGAACCCGGTGAAAAAGCCAAAATGAAAGCAATGAACACCGCGCAAAAGCTCCGCGAGGATATTATGAACGGAGCCGATTTCTCCGAAATGGCCCAAAAGCATTCGGATGATCCCGGATCCGCAAAACAAGGCGGAGATCTTGGATTCAAGGGACGTGATGATTTTGTGCGGGAATATGCCGAAGCGGCCTTTAATCTAAAACCCGGAGAGATATCCGGGGTCGTGGAATCGCAATTTGGATTTCATATCATCAAGCTCATTGAACGCCGCGGAGAAAAAATACACACCAAACATATCCTTGTTTCCGTTGAACCCACTGAAGAAGATCAGAGGCGGGCGGCGGAGAAGATTAAAGAAATTTATTCAATGTTGAAGAACGGCGCTGATTTTGACAGCCTTGTGCTCGAATATTCGGATGATGAATCCACTGTTGATGACGGCGGCTATTTGGGCGAGTTCGAAGTGGATCAGCTTGAGCAAATGGCAAAAGAGTTCACTTTTGTATTAAGCAACCTCCAGCCGGGTGAGGTCAGTGAACCGGTCAAAACCCAGTATGGATTTCATGTGTTGAAATTGCATGACAGAATTAGTGCCCGGCAGCTCAGTTTCGAAGAGGATTATGATCGTATCAAGGAAATGGTGCTGAGTTATAAAAAGCAGCAACGTTTGGACGAATGGCTGGATGAAAAACGCGATCAGGTTTATGTCGAATATAAAATTTCTTCTCTTAAATAAAGCCTGGTAAACAACTTAAAAATCTGCAGCCCATTTTTATGGGCTGCTTTTGTTTTGTTATAAATATGAAAAAGAACAATATTTATATAGTCTTCATTTATATGGCTGTGCTCCTGATTTCAAGCCGGACCCTCTATTCAGCTGAGAATGACTTTACGGTTGTGAGGCTTCATTATCGTGGCGGCGGGGATTGGTACAATAACCCTTCTATTATACCCAATTTGCTTGAGTTTATCGACAAACAAACGATCATCCAAACGCGGGAGGATGAAGTTCAGTTATCCATTATGGATGATCGTTTGTTTTCCTATCCTGTTTTATTTATGACCGGTCATGGACGAGTGGTCTTTTCTCCGGAAGAGGTAAAGCATTTGCGTGATTATTTGACAAATGGCGGGTTTTTATACGCGGATGATGATTACGGCATGCAGGAACATTTTTTTCGAGAAATGCACAAAGTGTTCCCGGACCGCGATTTTCACAAGGTGCCGTTTTCCCATCAAATTTTTCATTTTCCGTTCGAGTTCAGTAACGGCTTGCCAAAGATACATGAATTTGACGGAGGACCGCCGGAAGCATTCGGTTACTTTGACCAAGGCCGTCTAATTGTGTTCTATACATCAAACACGAATATCTCAGACGGCTGGGCCGATCCGGACGTGCATAATGATCCAGAAGCGGTACGACTGCAAGCGCTTCAAATGGGTGTGAATATTATGATGTATGCATTGACACGGTGATATCTTGAAAATTACGACACAATTAAAACGCTATCGCTATCGAGAAAAGCTCGCTGCCCTCGCCACAGGCTGTTTTAAAGCGGTCGTATGGATTCTTCCGGCTTTGGTGATTTTGCTCAGCGCCGAGGCTGTTTTTCATTTTCCCATGGGACTGCGAGCTGTTCCTGTCGGGCTGGGTCTGATTTATATAATAGCTGTTTTCGGGGTTTATACAGGGTCTCCTTTGTATCGACTTTTACTGCGTCCCTCATCTCCAAGTCTGCTGCAAACGGCCTATGCTGTGGGTGAAAAAATTGATTCTGTGCATGACCGCCTTGGAAATGCGCTCGATGTGTTTATTCATATTGAACGCGACAAACACTCTACCTCCCGGGAACTTGCTCTGGCGGCTTTGGACGCCGAAATTGAGCAGTGCCAATCCTTTGATTTGTCAAAACTTGTTGACCATGGGCCCGTCAAACGCAGTTTGCGCCAGGCCGGTGTTGTTACTCTGATCTCGATAATGATATTGGTCCTGTTTTACACACCGATGCTGCACTCATGGGACCGGTTTGTACATCCGTTCACAGACTACACCCATCAGCAGAGCCTGGTGTTTTCCGTCGATCCGGGAGATGCAACCGTTGTCAGCGGTGATTCCCTGCAAATCAGCGTTCAGACTTCCGATTCCACTCTGAAACATTCGGAGATGATTGTACAATACAAAACCACCACAGACCAACGTGCATTGAAACAAAAAGCCCCCGGTGTGTTTACAACAACCCTGATGAACATACGCAAATCTTTCACGTATCGAATACGTGCACAATCAAAGCAATCACCGGAATATACGGTAAGTGTGCTTGAACGGCCCGTCGTCCGTGAATTGTCTTTACAGGTCACCCCGCCGGCGTATACCGGACTAACAACCAGGTCTGTTGAAAAGAATGTCGGTAATGTTACTGCGTTACCGGGCGCTCGTGTTCATCTGAATGCAACGGCCAATAAACCTCTGCATGATGCAGCTTTACTGTTTTCAGATTCGACATTACAATCTCTTGATGTACAAAATGAAACGATTTATGGGGCTTTCCGCCTGTATCGGGATGTCAAATATCAAATTCAACTTACAGACCGGGATTCGTTATCAAATCCGGATCCGATTTCATATCAGGTCAAAGCATTGGCAGATCAATATCCTTTTGTTGAAATCACATCTCCGGGACGGGATATTGAACTGGGTGATGATATGCGCATTCCGCTTGCGGTGAACAGTCAGGATGATTATGGGATATCGCGTGTTCAATTGGGTTATCAGGTTCTGCACGAAGGACGCGGCAATGTAGACTCGACCGGTTTTTCATTCAAAACCCTGGAAACGGATAAAACCACCCAAATTGAAACAAATTACGACTGGGATACAGAAGAGACCCATCTTTTGCCTACGGATGTTCTGGTCTATTTTGTTCGGGTTTATGACAATGATACGGTAAACGGTCCCAAGTCTTCTGAAACGCGCCGATATCGGGCGCGGTTTCCGTCACTTGCAGAGATGTATGATACGTTTACCCAAACCCGCGAGACTACGACCGATAAAATCAAAGACACGTTTCAAAAATCACAAAATTTGCAAAAACGTGTGGATCGATTATCGCGTGAATTAAAACGCGAACAAAAAATTGATTGGCAAAAGAGAAAAGAGATTGAGGAAACTGTAAAGCAACATCGGCAAATCCAAAATGATTTGAATGAGATTGAAAAAAACATTCAAAAGATGCTGGATCAGGGTCAGAAAGACCAGTTGCTTTCTCCGGAGACTCTGGAAAAATACGAAAAGATTCAAGAGCTGTACCGGGAAATTGAAACCGCTGAAATGCAAGAATTGATGAAACAGATGGGGCAAAAACTGGATCAGTTCAGCCGGGAAGACCTGCAACAGGCAATGGAAAAAATGCGTGAACAGGAACAGGATTTGAATCAATCCCTGGACCGAACACTTGAACTGCTCAAACGTCTAAAAACAGAGCAGCAGCTGGACCAGGCTGCCAGAATGGCGCGGGATTTGGCCGAACGCCAGAAAAAAATGGCTGGTGATTCCTCGGGTTCAATGGAGCGCATGCAGCGGGAGCAGGATAGAATAGAGAGTGACCACGCAAAACTAAAAAATCTTTTAAAAGACATACAGGAATCCATGCAGAACCAGGCAGAACCGCCGAAAGAAATGGTAAACCGGGCGCTTTCTGAACTCGAAGCACAGTCACTTGAGGATGCCTTGTCCAATATGCAAAAAATCATGCAGCAGTCCGGAGATATGCGGCCATCATCTGAACAGATTTCCCAATCTTTTCAAAAAGCGGCTTCGGACCTTGAAACGGCCAAACAGATGCTCAACGGCGAACTGATGCGTAAACTTTTGCAGGCCATGCAAAAAAATGCACGACAGCTTTTGGATTTGTCCAAATCGCAGGAAAATATTGGCGAAAAAACAAGATCATTGTCCGAAAACAGTCCCGATTTCCCGCAGGTGGCCGACGAGCAGGAGAGGACGCGTTCTGCTCTGAATCGCGTGATAGAGTCTATCATAGAGTCCGCTCGCCAGAGTCTTCAGGTCAGTCCGAGGATCAACGAATCGCTGGGTCAGGCTGATCAGGAAATGCAAAATGCACTGCAAAAGATGGAGCAGAGAAATGCACGTCCGGCCGCACAGCATCAGGAAAATGCAATGGTCGCGCTCAACTCAGCGGTACAGGGTATTCAAAGTATGATGCAGAATATGATGCAACAGGGCGGACAAGGCGGAATGAGCATGCAGTCCTTTATGCAGCAGATGCAGAAAATGGCTGATGCCCAGCAGCAGATCAATCAAAACACTCCGTCATTGTCAAGCGGTCAGATGAGCCTGCAGCAGCAGGCAGCTATATCCAGACTGGCCGCCCAGCAGAAAAGCCTTCGCAAAGCCATGCAGGAACTGTCAGGTCAAATGGCGGATAACGGCGAGATTTTGGGAAGCCTTGAGAAAATCGCCGATGATATGAAAAAAGTCGAAGATGATTTTCTGCAAAACAACATTGACCCGGAAACGATCCAGCGCCAAAACAGAATTTTGTCACGCATGCTCGATTCTCAAAAATCCGTGCGTGAACGTGAATACAGCCGCAAACGAAAAGCTGAAACCGGATCGTATTATTCATCCGAAAGCCCCGAAGATTTGCCAAATACGATTTATGACAAAAATAAATTAAATCAATACCTGCTGCGTGCCAAGGAAGAAGGCTATACCCGTGATTATCTTGAACTGATTGAACAATATTACAAAGCGCTAAGTCGACACAATGAAAAAAAATAGGTTGTTTTTGTTCATCATATTACTATTCTGCTGTTTGTCGGTATTTGCGGCTGAACCCGCCTCTCCTACAGAACAGGAAATTCAGCGGTGGCAGCGGATGGCGAGACTTTACGAACGCGGAAATCGCTATGAACAGGCTGCTGAATTGTATGTCAGAATCTGCCGGGCCGACCCTGACAATCTTGCTGCTTATGAGGGGGCGAAACGAACGTTGATCCATATCGAACGATATAAGGAGCTTGAATCATTAATCTATTATTTGCAGCAGAAAAAACCCGGTCTCCGGTATAAAGTTGATCTGGCATCATTGAAATTTGAGCGGGATGGACCTGAAAAAGCTCTGCAAAGCTGGAATTCTGTGCTGCAATCGCATGCAAACAGACAGGAAGTGTATATGCTTGTGGGGCGTGCGATGGTTGACTATCATTTCCTGAATCAAGCTCTTGAAGTTTATAAAAAGGGACGCAGCCGATTTGATGACCCGACTTTGTTTATGTTTAATATGGCATCAATTTACAAAGCACAGGATAATTTTAAAGAATTAACCCGAGAGTATATCCAGTATCTTGAACAGCATCCTCAGCAAATTAATTATTTGCGCAGTGACCTAAAACACTCGGCAAGGTCACCGGAAGACCAGAAAACCGTATTAACGGTCTTGGAGTCACACGCTGATGATAAATGGGCCATTCATTTGTGGTGCGCCGACTTTAATACCATGCTGCGAAATTTCAAAAAAGCGTTTTCTCATCTGATTCGTTTTGAAAATCTGGCTCAAAAATCTGATCAGGTCACGTTTCTGAATCGCTACCAATTGGGTTCAGAGCTTTATGATCTGGGTTCAACAGTATTGTCAGCTGGTGATACCGATAAAGCGATCGAAATATTTCAGTATCTAATTGATCATTTCAAGGGATCGTTTGCTGAAAAATCCCGCATTCAACTCGCAAAGGCTTACTCTGGCAGCGGTCGGTATGAGAAAGCGGTGCAAATGCTCAAACAATATGCACAAAACAACCGCGGTACAAGCAAGGCCGTCAATGCAATGATGAATCTGGGGGATTTGTGTTTTAAAGCGCTTTTTGATCTGGAACAGGCCATGCAAGCCTATAAAAATGTCGTCCGCTATGCCAATGATCAGAATCAGGCCAAGCAGGCCCGCTACAAACTCGGAGAATGCGCGGTCGTAAAGGGAGATTTGCCTCTCGCCGAGTCTTATTTCAAATCGATCCCTTTGAATGATAGTGAAAAACCGGAACCCCGGGCGTTGTATAAATTGGCGGAATTGGCTTTTTATCGGCAAAAACCGGGAAAAGTGTCAGAATATATCCAGGCGTTGTTAGAATCTGATTTAAACCGTCATCAATCTTTGGTTAACGACGTGCTGGAAATGCAGCTATTGGTGCAAAAAACCGTTCAGGACTCGACAAGTTTGAGTGTTCTGGGAAAAGCGTCGTTGTTATATCGGCAATTGCAGTATTCGGCCTGTGTCGATACTTTGGAACGGTTTATATCCAATGTGCCTGGTACACCGCTTCGGGATGAAATTCTGTTATTGTCCGCTGATGCCCTGGTTCAGTTGCAGCGCGAAGAGCAGGCAATCGATAAACTTAAAGCTGTTTATAACAACAAAGAAGGAATGTATTCAGACAAAGCTCTGTATGAAATGGCGAATATTCATAGCAGACAGGATGAATCCGAACAAGCACTACAGTTGTATGAAAAGTTTTTATACGAGTATCCTCAGAGTATTTATCTGGATAACGTCCGCGAGCGTTTGAGGAACCTGGAGATCAAATCATGAAAAGAATTCTCATCCTTTTATTCATCTTGCTGAATACACTGCATGCTCAAAAATTACTGGTGAACATGGACCTTCAACAGTCTGATCATCTTAAAGCGTATGGCGCGGCTTATTTTGCACTTGAAAAAGGTATTAATGTCGAATGGCTTTTAAATTACCGTGGCGGATCGTTTCTCATGGATCATTATCCGGCATTGGAACGCGAACTCTTGCTGCGAGGGGTCAGCTATGAATCGGTTGGCGGTTCCGCAGCAGCCCGGATTTATAATGAGATTAAAAATGAGAACATGGATATTGTGCTGCTTGAAAAAGCTCCCAAAATAGCAATTTACGCGCCTCCGAACAAACAAGCCTGGGATGATGCCGTGTTGCTGGCCCTGGATTACGCCGAAATCCCTTATGAAACCCTGTGGGATCAGCAAGTGCTGCAGGGCAAACTGGAAACGTTTGATTGGCTGCATCTTCATCATGAAGATTTTACCGGGCAATTTGGAAAATTTTACGCCAATTACCGACATACGGACTGGTATCGTGATCAGGTGCAAAAAAACAAAAGCATGGCCCAATCTCTTGGCTTTGCAACCGTCTGGCAACTTAAGCATGCTGTTGTTCAGGCGTTTAAGGATTATATCAACCGTGGCGGATTTCTATTTGCCATGTGCTCGGCCACGGATACCATGGATATCGCTCTGGCGGCTCAGGGGGTAGATATTGTCGATGCTCCGTTTGACGGCGATCCCCCGAATCCGGCTGCTCAGCAAAAACTTGATTATTCCAATACGCTGGCTTTTAAAAATTTTCAATTGGTGACCAACCCGCTGGTTTATGAATATTCGGATATCGATGTGCCGCCGAGCAATAATCCGGTTTTGCGCGGTGCAGAGGCCGAGTATTTTACCTTGTTTGAATTTTCCGCAAAGTACGATCCGGTACCCACCATGCTGACTCAATGTCATGTGAATGCGGTGGAAGGATTTATGGGACAGACCACGGGGTTTAACAAAGATTTGATCAAAGAGTCTATCGTTATTATGGGACAGGCAGAGGGGACCAAGCAGGCCAAATATATACACGGAAACCTGGGTAAAGGCACATTTACCTTTTACGGAGGTCACGATCCCGAAGACTATCAGCATTTTATTAATGATCCTCCCACTCAGCTTTCACTGCATAAAAAATCTCCGGGCTATCGATTAATTCTCAATAATATTCTGTTTCCGGCTGCGCGCAAGAAAAAACTCAAGACCTGAACCTGTTATAGTCTTGTACTTGAACACCCCGGAGCAAATGTTAAAAAAAGATTGTGTTTATTGTGAAAATTGGCTATTTTCTTAGCTGGGAAAAATGAGATATTTAGCTGTTCTTTCCAATGTCCCGTTAAAGCCTTGTATTTCTACGTGGGTTGTTAAGCATCGGATTGTTTTGAACCGATCAAATGAATTTTGTCAAGCATGGGGTGCTATTCGGGTATTCTAAAACATAGGGAGCAGTCAATGGAATCGTATCGAGAACAAGTCTGTGGAATCCTCAATGATGTGAATCAGGTGTACAACAACCCGGCCAGGAAAAAGATGATCAATGATTCCGTGGCATCGGGATGTGCCATTGTACTGAATACAGGAACTCTGGCCACATGGACTCCTGCACATTCTACCGGAAGAAGCCCTATGGATACTTACCTGGTAAAACGACCGGGAACCTCTGATAATATTGACTGGAGCTCGCCAAACTGTATCGAGCTGGCTCCGGATACATTTGAAATGGTGTTTCAGGATGCTTTGAGCACATTGAAATCTAAAGACAGGATTTATGCCCTGAAGCGTGTGGTTGGAGCGGATTCCGATTACGCACTGCCCATATTGACCGTGACCGATAATCCTTTGAGTGCGCTGTTCACTGATAATATGTTCCGTCCCGTACCAAACGATATCGAAAAGAGTATTTTTGTAGACAAACCATTTACACTTTTGGCGCTGCCTTGTGATTACCTCAAATCAAAACGCTATGAGAACAGACTGAGAACGTTGTCGGACGGCGGCGCCTCCACCATTTGTGTGGCTATGGATTTTGAATCAAGAATCGGGATTGTCTACGGGTCCGCCTATATGGGATCCATGAAAAAGCTGATTTTTACGGTTATGAATTATTATTTACCCGGGAAAATATTCTTCCTTTGCATTGTTCTGCGAACGAGGGACCTGATGGAAAAAGCGCCATGCTGTTGGGGTTGTCGGGAACCGGAAAAACCACATTATCCGCTGATCCTGAACGATCTCTTTTGGGGGATGATGAACACGGATGGAATCAAAACGGAATCGCCAATTTTGAAAACGGCTGCTATGCGAAACTCGTTAACTTGAATCCGGATAAGGAACCGGATATATTTCACGCGACTTTTCACCCGGACCACTATCTTGAGCATGGTTCCATGGTCGAAAATTTAATGGTTTATCCTGATGGTTCATTTGATCTCAATGATGACAGGTTTACTCCCAACTCCCGGGCTTCTTATCCCCTTTGCTATAATTCCAATATTAAAGAGTCCTCAACGTCCGGACATCCAAGCACCATTTTGTTTCTGGCTGCAGATGCATACGGCGTATTGCCGCCGATCGCAAAATTGACACCGGAACAAGCCATGTTTTGGTTCATTATGGGCTATACATCCAAATTGGCAGGAACGGAAACGGGCGTAACAGAACCCCAGGCCACGTTTTCCCGGTTTTTTGGTGAACCGTTCATGCCGAGAAACCCCTCTGATTACGCTGGTCTTTTGGGTGATAAAATGAAAAAATACAACGTTCAGGTTTACACCGTAAACACCGGCTGGACAGGCGGTGCCTATGGTGTCGGCCATCGGATTGATATCAATTTAACACGCGCAATGGTGCGCGCGGCTCTGAACGGTAAGCTCGACCCTGTCGATTTCAAGCCGGATCCCATATTCAAGGTGTTGGTGCCGCAGTCCTGTCCGAATGTTCCGGCTGATATTCTCAATCCGGTCAATACCTGGACTGATAAAGAGGCATTTGAAAGTACAGCTAAAAAGCTGGCTGAAAAATTTAAAGGCCATTTTGAAGCAAATTTTGCCGGCAAAGTAGAGAAAGATATTGCCGCCGAATGTCCGAAAGCCTGATGAAAACGATAAAGTCAGATGCTTCCCTGTTTTTCAACCGGCCACCCTGATACAAGATCAAATGTATATTTTATCCAAATACCACATAGCGTCCCGATAATGGCGCCTGAAATAATGTCCATCGGATAATGCACACCCACATAGACCCGGCTGAATGCAACCAGACAAGCAGCGCCGAGCGCGATCGCTTTGGAACGCGGATACGTGAGGGCAAACAGCGAGGCCATTGCAAAAGCATTGGATGCATGGGCAGACGGGAATGAGGGTGAAGATTTGCTTCCAAATAGCGCGTTGATGGAACTGAGCGGTTCGAACACAAAACAGGGGCGCAGCCTGCTGACCCAGGGCTTGATCAAGTGTGAGGTCACCTGATCGGACAGAGCAATGGCGGCTATCAGCATTCCGACCAGTATTCTTCCTTTGCGGCCGCCTTTCCACAGTAATAAACCGACCACCAGAAACATCGCAGGAGCCAGATGTTCTTTAACAGTGATGAACGGCATCAGCACATCAAATATCGGGTTTTGACATGTATGGTTGAAAAATATAAAGACAGCAATATCAAGCTGGATCAGGGTTTCGAGAAACATGTTGTAATCCATTGATTTATCTCTGGTTTATTCAATCCGGCAAATTGTCAGAACTGTAATCTCTCGAGCCCCGGATTCTTTTAAAAGACGGCTGCATTCATTTACTGTTGCGCCGGTTGTTATCACATCGTCTACAAGGGCAATGTGGTTCACCCTTACCGACTGTTTTAGTTTGAACGCATTTTTCACATTTTGAAAGCGTTTCTCACGATGATATTTTGCCTGCTGGCTGGTGTAGCGGTGACGTATCAAACAGTCAAGCAACGGCACATTGAACTGTTTGCTCAGAGATTTACATAGAGATTCGGCCTGATTGAAACCGCGCTCGCGCTTTCGTCCTGAATGCAGCGGTACCGGCTGAAGTGAATCGAATTGCAGATTGTTTGTTTTAATTTGATCCGTCATATAACCGGCGAATATTTTTGATAGTCTGGAATAACCATTATATTTAAAGTTGTGAATCAGCGTTTGCACGCTGCGCGTATAAGAGAGCGCGGCAATAGCTGCATCAAATTGAGGTTCCGGTACCGATACGGGGTTTGTTTTGAGATGATCCCTTGGTAAAACGGCCTGATCCAGCGAGTGTTGGCATTGAGGACAAATCAAGGTATTGTTTTGCAGCGGATTTTCACAGATTAAGCAGAATGCCGGATAAAGAACGTCGAGCAGGGGAAGCGTACAAAAACGGGCCGCTTTGAATACAAAACGGCCCGTATATTTAAAATACTTGTTCATTAAAACTGATATGAGAAAACGAGACGCGGCTCAAACCGTTCCTGCGGCTTGTAATAGACATTGCCGTTTTCGTTTACTTTTTCATAGGTCCAGATATAATCAACATACATGATCATAAAAGCGTTAAGCTTGTAGCCGACACCGACCCGGGCCACACTCCTGTTATCCAGTGTGAACACATCGTTGAGTTGTTCAATACCAATTTTATCATACGTTGCATGTGCAGCGATCGACGGAATGGCGTCCGGGGCATTCAGCGCCAGGTGCATGATACCGCTTTCCGGTGTGTCATCCAGACGTGAAAATGTACCAATACCTCGAATGGTGTTTCCCAACATACTTGTATATAATTCGCCGAACCATCCTGTGCGATCTTCAGTGATGCTGAGCAGCTGATCGGTTTTTCTCAGGCCGTTATTATAGCGTTGCAGTTCATAAAATGCATCAAAAAAAGAAGGTATATATTCGTCGCTCATCCAGCGGCGTTCGAATTTAAACGTCAAATCAAAGATACTGGAAAGTGCGGGGAAATCAAACTGCACACCGGCAGCCTGTCCGTTACCAAAGCTGCGGGATTTGTCTTCGATTGTGCTGTAACCGTGAATTTGCGACCAGTCATAGTACAGAGCGGTTTTTAGAAAGCGATTTTGAAAGATGGGAAGTTCAGTATCCAAACCATAGACAGAAACCCCGTCATCGGTAGAGGTGCGTTCGTCCGGGTCAAAATCGCGGGCAAAGGTCGCGCCGAAGGCCAGGTTTTTAATAACAGGGATGGGAATCGCGTTCCGAAGCGGTCGTAGGTAACCGCGGCCTGCGATCAATTCAGCACGAGAAAAAGTGTTGGTCAGGGTTTCGAATCCAAATGTACCCATATCCATATCAAATGCCAGGCCCAGCTTACGCTCATCGTAGACAGCTTCATTGGTGTAATAGTTTACAATAGTACCATGACCAAGACGCGCCGCATCCAACGCGCCGAGACGCGTGTAAAACGGATCATTTTTGTGCCCGTAACGGAGATATCGGATCAGACGCAGATAGTCATAGTTTTCATCCCAATCTTCTTTTCGCAATTCTCCGGTTTTTGTATTGATGTTGAAATTGATATTCAGACCGACTCCAAATTTCCCAAAAGAGAGTTCCGGTCGCATCATAAAGTTATAGTACAGGTTGGATTCCCCATCGGTTTCGATACTGGTGAGACCGATACCGCCAAAGAACATATTGTTTTCTTCCCCGTACAGTCCAAAACCCGATTGACTGGAGTACTGTGCATGAGCTGAGAAAGCTAGAAGCAGCATGACCATACATAGACTCAAAAATTGTTTCATGACGTCCCTCTGTCGTTTGGTGGTTGGTTTATAAAAAATTAGGACTATTAAGCTTATACGTTTACTCTTTGTAACAGGTTACAGTTTGTTAAAATTTCTTTGAACATGTCCTGCTTACGGGTTGCTGTTTATAAAAATAGTTGACCGCGTTTTTAAACACGGGCACCCCGTCTCCTTCCTCTGCGAGACCGACTCGTGTCCATTGGGGATGATGAGTCGGATGAAAATGTCGTTCCGGATGCGGCATCAGCCCCAAAATTCGGCCTGTTGGATCACAGATTCCGGCAATATGTTGCATGGATGCGCTGGGATCGTATGGATAGTCTGCTTCGCCGCTGTTCGGGTTTGTATACTGAAAAACGATCTGGTTTTGTTTTTTTAGACGCTGAAGTACAGAATGATTCTTGGCGACAAGTTTTCCCTCGGCATTGGCGACGGGAAATTGAACCGTTGATTTCATATCCCGTGTGAACACGCAGGGTGATTCCCTGTTGACGCTTAAATGCACCCAGCGGTCTTCAAATTTACCGGAATCATTAAACGCCAGAGTGACTTGCTGTTCCGCCTGCATGTCGATTTTAGGTAACAACCCTGATTTGATCAAAACCTGAAATCCGTTGCATATTCCAAGGATCAGTTTGTCGTGTTCATGAAATTCATAAAGCTGATCATGCAGCTTGTTTTTCAGCTGATTGGCCAGCACTTTGCCTGCTGATATATCATCTCCGTATGTAAATCCGCCGGGCACGACAAGAATCTGATAATCTTTCAGGCTGACAGATTGATCCAGCAGCCGGTTGATATGGACCAGATCGGCGTGTCCGCCTGCCGAATCAAAAGCGAATTTGGTTTCTATATCACAATTCGAGCCAGCGGCTCTTAATACGAGTGCGCGGGGCGTCATAGTCTACCACCTGATGGTTTTCTGCCAGTGTTCTTTTAACGTATTGATATCGATACTAAAGATTTGATCGCCGTTTAACCCATACGCACAGAGTTCGGGTTTTTCCAGAACGCGTCCGATCTGGGCAAACGGAAGTTCGTGCATAATGGCTTCAAAATCAGTTTTGTCTCGTGGACTCACTTCAACGAGAAATCGGGAGTTGGATTCCGAAAACAGCATCAAATCGTTTCTGGAAATAAATCCGTTTTTCGGCACCCGGTCCAGGAAAATACTGGCGCCCCAGCCGCCGGCAAAGGCCATTTCAGCTATGGCAACGCCCAATCCTCCTTCTGAGCAGTCATGACAAGCGCGGATAATGTTTTTTTCAGTGGCCACAGATATGGCGTGGAATATCATTTTTGCCATTTGCGGATTGACTATGGGGACGTAGGAACTGCTTTTCCCTAAAAGATCATAGTAATGTGAGCCGCCCATCTCGCTGCGGGTCAACCCGACCATATAGATCAAATTTTGACTCTGCTTTAAATCCGAGGTGACCGCTTTTCGGGCGTCATCCATAACGGATATGGCGGAGATCAGAAGGGTGGGGGGGATGGATATACTTTGATCACCGCTTTGAAATTCATTGTTGAGACTGTCTTTTCCGGATATAAATGGAGTTTCAAATACCTTGGCCATATCATAGCAGGCTTCGGCAGCCCGTATCAGGCCGCCCAGCCGGTCCGGTTTATTGGTATTTCCCCAGCAAAAATTATCCAAAAGAGCTGTTCTCGACAGGTTACCGCCCACGCAAACGAGATTTCGCAACGTTTCGTCGATGGCGGATGCCGCCATCCAGTAGGGATTGATCAAGCCGTACTTGGGATTGAATCCGTTGGAGAGAATGACCGCTTTATTGGAATTCAGGAGCGGACGGGTGATGCAGGCGTCTGCAGGGCCATCGTTTTCCACCCCCACAAGCGGTTTCACCACGCTTCCGGCCTGGACTTCGTGATCATACTGCCGAATGACCCATTCCTTGCTGCAAATATTGGGTTGAGCCAGCAATTGCTTGAGGACAGAGCCGAGGTCGGAGGCCGGTTCAAAAATGGATTCCTTGATTTGCGGAGGGCTCCATTCCGCTTTGCGTTCTATTTTGGGTAAACCGTTGTGTAAAAAGTCCATATCCAGTTCACCCACGCGTGTCTCATTGTATTTCAAGTAAAGTTTTTTATCATTGGTGGTGCGCCCGATGATCGTCGCTTCCACATCTTCACTCTGAAACAGTGTTAAAATGTCATAAAGATTTTCCGGAGATACAAAAATGACCATACGTTCCTGGGCTTCCGATATCCAGATTTCCATATAAGAGAGACCGTGATATTTTAGCGGAACCCGTTCAAGGTTCACCTCTGCGCCGGTGGTCTCAGCCAGCTCGCCTATGGCCGAGGATAATCCGCCTGCACCGCAATCGGTAATGGCATTGTACAGGTTCTGGTCCCGCGCCTGCAGGAGTGTATCCACCACCTTTTTTTCCACAATAGGATTTCCGATCTGTACGGCTCCGCTCCAGGTGCTTTCACTCTCTTCATGCAGTTCCCCGGACGATGCAGTGGCGCCGTGAATACCATCACGACCGGTGCGGCCTCCGACAACAATAATGTAATCGCCGGATTGCACATTCTTTTCCGTCATGGTATTGGGGATGAGTCCTGCATTTCCACAGAACACCAGCGGATTCCCCAGGTAGCGCGGATCAAAGTAAATTGAACCGTTGGAGGTGGGTATCCCCATTCGGTTGCCATAGTCCCGGACACCGGCAACCACACCCTTCATCACACGTTTCGGATGCAGGACGCCCTGTGGCAGGTCTTTGTGATCCATATTTAGAGGACCGAAGCAGAATACGTCGGTATTGATAATAGGTTTGGCCCCCATGCCGGTACCCAGAGGATCGCGAATCACTCCGCCGATACCCGTATTGGCGCCTCCGTAGGGTTCGATCGCTGAGGGATGGTTGTGGGTTTCCACCTTGAAACAAACCGCATAGTCTTCATCAAACTCGATGATTCCTGAATTATCTTTGAATACCGACAGGCACCAGGGTTTCTGCAGTTCGCGGGTTACTTTGAAAATTGTTTCCTTCAACGGATTGTCAATGATTTGACCTTCGAACTCAACGCGACCGGTCAGCGTTTTGTGGCTGCAGTGTTCAGACCAGGTTTGCGCCAGAGTTTCCAGCTCGATATCAGTCGGCTCGCGATCCCGGGTTTTGAAATACTCCTGGATCGTTTTCATTTCATTCAAATTAAGAAACAGGTCCCCCTCCTTACTGATGCGTTCCAGTTCAGTATCATCGGCATCAAGAAGGGGGGTATGCTTGAGCTCAAAGTGATCACTCTGCGTGGGCATAAAGATATCTTCATCGGACTGCACCACATGTTCGTTCACTTTGTTCATCAGCAGTTTTTCAACAATCAACACCTTGTCGCTGTCTGATAAAGATCCGCTGATCTCATAACGTCGGGCGGTCTTTGCAGACTCGGCGGTTTCAATGCCGAGGTCAGCGATGCCTTTTAATGTGGTTTCCGCAACCATATCAGTCACACCGCGGTTAAAAGTCACCTCAATAGACCAGGCTGTATCAGCAGACAATGCAATCTTTTGATCAATTTCGTAATACTGAGTGACCGGATCTACCAGCAGCTGTTCGGCAATGCGGGTTTTGTCTTCGGATGAGAGATTGCCTTTGATATAGGTGACTGTAAAAAACCGTACGGCTTCGATACCGTCAATCCCCAGGTCATGAGCGCCTTTTTCGACGGATTCCGCCTCGGAATCATGAAAGGATGATTGTAATGTATATTCTATTCTTGTGATCACAAAGAGCCTTTTCGTTTAGGATTAGATAATTAAAGAAAATTTTACTAATAAATCAGCAAAAAAGCAAGCAGTAAAATAAATGTGATAGATTTCGAAAATGCTTTATTTTTAAAAAATTTATTGGACATTGGTGTTTTCACTATTTATATTATCAAAACAGGAAGGAGTGCCTTGGATATAAAGGAACAACAATACAGAGATACCTATCATACCAGTCTGGAACAGATACGCCAAAAGCGAAAAAGAGATCCGCTGTTTCGTCCCGCAGATCTCGAGAATTTGATAGAAACCGAACTTATCAATGAAGGAAATGATTGGGTGGGCCGGGGTGAATTGTTTCACATTACTCAAAAAGCGCGCATCGCGGCTTATGAAGTCGCTTTAGAAGAATGGATGCAGGACAATGATACAAAAAAATAACGAGGAATATCTCTATGCGAAATGTGGTTGCCATTATTTTAGGCGGCGGTCAGGGCACCCGCTTGCATCCGCTTACCAAACTGCGGGCTAAACCTGCGGTACCTATTGCCGGCAAGTACCGTCTGATCGATATTCCGATCAGTAATTGTATCAATTCAGGTATTCAGAAAATATTTGTACTCACCCAGTTCAATTCCGCCTCGTTAAACCGTCATATCAATCTCGCGTATCAATTCGGCCATTTGTCCGACGGATTTGTTGAAGTCCTGGCTGCCCAGCAGACGCCTGAAAACCAGGACTGGTTTCAAGGCACCGCAGATGCAGTGCGACAGTGTCTGCGACAAATTGAAGAATTTAAAGTGACCGATCTTTTAATCCTGTCCGGTGATCACTTGTATCGCATGGATTATCATCGTTTTATTGACGAGCACCGCGAATCGAACGCGGATGTCACTATCCCGGTAATCGGCGTTGGAGAACACCGCGCTTCGTCATTTGGACTTTTAAAGATAGATAAAGAGAAAAATGTGCTCGAATTCAGTGAAAAGCCTAAAGGGGATGATCTCAAAAAAATGCGGGTGGATACGACGGTTTTGGGATTGAATCCGGAACAGGCGGAACAGCAGCCCTATATTGCCTCGATGGGAATATATGCTTTTAAACGCGATGTGCTGCTTGAATTATTGAAACGGGATCATAAAAAAACCGATTTTGGAAAAGAAATCATCCCGGCGGCGATCGGAGAAAAGATAATAAAAACCTATCTTTTTGATGATTATTGGGAAGATATCGGTACCATTCAGTCGTTTTACAAGGCCAATATGGATTTGCTGAAATATCCCAATCCTGCATTTTCTTTTCATGATCCGTCAGCGCCTCTGTTTACCCGTCAGCGTTTTTTACCGCCGACCAAAATAATCGACTGCCATATTGAATCCTCTATGATCACGGAAGGATGTACTCTGTTAAAATCCCATATCCGCAATTCCCTGATTGGAATTCGCACCTACATCAATGAGAATGCAATCATTGAAAATTCTTTGATTATGGGCGCGGATTTTTTAATCAAGGATGAAAAACAACAGGCGCTTTTGGATAACGGCGAAATTCCAATAGGGGTTGGACCCAACACAGTGATCAAACGGGCAATTGTGGATAAAAACGCGCGCATTGGAGCGAATGTGCGAATTATCAATCAGGATGACATTCAAGAGTCTGAACGCGAAGCGGAAGGGTTTTATATTCGTGACGGAATTGTGGTTATAACCAAAAACGCGGTTATTAAAGAAGGAACGGTTATTTAAAACGAGCAGAAAAACGATTAAAAAATTAATTCCGAGGGAACAATGCAGAGAACAATAACAGAAAGGGATCTAAAATTGGCCCGGTTTTGCCTGAACTGCAGGATCTGCAAGTCCGTCAGACTCAAACAGGAGCAAGTTTTTGGGTGGTTCAAACACTAAAACATTATTTATATCCGGCTTTTCGGGCTTTTGAACGTGTTTAGGGTCAAAAAGCACATGATCCGGTGTCTAAGCAATACTAAAAATATAAACAGGAATAATTTTACAAATTAATACATTATAATGAGTAAAACCGAAAGGAGCTGACACCATGAATCGTCGTACAATAAATATTGGCGGAGAGCAGGTGCAGGTACCCGATCTTAAAAAAAAGACCTTGCTGTATATCGGCTTGGGTATTCTGGCCATCCTGTTTCTGTTCTCCTCAATTTATACGGTTGATGCCGATGAAGTCGGCGTCATTCAGCAATTTGGAAAGTATGTGAGGAAAACCCAGCCCGGACTGCATTTTAAATTACCCTGGGGAATTGAAAAAGTAACCAAGATCAAAGTGCAGCGGGTGTTCAAACACGAATTCGGGTTTCGCACGGCTCAGGCGGGCGTAAAGACGCAATATTCAAGCCGAAATTATGAAATAGAAGCTCTAATGCTGACTGGAGACTTGAATATTGCCGTTGTGGAATGGATTGTCCAATACCGTATTCGGAATCCGGAAGCTTATTTGTTCCAGGTTCGCAACGTGGAATCCACCATCCGCGACGCCTCCGAGGCCGTTATGCGCCAGGTCGTCGGCGATATGAGTGTGGATGAAGTGATTATTCTAAGTCGTAAGGAAATAGCAAACCGCGTCGAAAAGCTATTGCAAGAACTGATGGACGAGTATCAAACAGGTATTCATATTGTTACTGTGAACCTTCAGGATGTCAATCCGCCAGAGCCGGTTCAACCCGCGTTCAACTCGGTAAATGAAGCGCGTCAGGACAAAGAGCGCTTTATCAATGAAGCCTGGGAGCAGTATAATAAAGAGATTCCACGGGCCGAAGGTAAAGCAGAGCAGACGGTACTGCAGGCCGAAGGCTACGCCACGGAACGTATTAATAATGCCAAAGGTGATGCGGAAAAGTTTATTGATGTTTATCGCGAGTATCGTCTGGCCAAGGATGTGACGCGAAAACGCCTTTATCTGGAAACGATGAAAGAAATATTTCCCAAAATTGAAGGTAAAATTATCATAGATGAGGATATGGAGAATCTGCTGCCTCTTCTTAATCTGAACGGAAAGGGGGTGCAGTAATGAAACCTGCCAATAAATACTATCTGATCGGGCTGCTGGTCATTGTGGCCCTCATTGTTATCAGCAATGCTCTTTATATTGTTGATGAAACCCAACAGGTTATTATTACGCAATTCGGAGATCCGGTGGGTGATCCTGTCACGTCACCGGGGCTGCATGCTAAACTTCCGTTTGTGCAAAAAGCCACTTTTTTTGAGAAACGCATTCTGGAGTGGGATGGCGACACCAATCAGGTTCCGACAGCGGACAAAAAATATATCCTGGTGGATACATTCGCGCGTTGGCATATTGTCGACCCGTTAAAATACTACCAGTCAATTTACACAGAACGCAATGCCCAAAGCAGACTGGATGATGTGATTGATGGTATCACCCGGGATTTTATTTCCGAAAATAATTTGATTGAAGTGGTAAGAAATTCAAACCGGGAGATGCGTATTTCTATTGAAGATTCAACCACGATGACCATCCGACCGGATACATTGATGATCGAACGCGGTCGCGTAAAGATCACGGAAAATATCCTAACTGAAGTAAAAAAACTCATGCCCCAGTACGGCATTGAAGTGCTGGATATTCGCATCAAGCAGGTTAACTATATTGATGAGGTACGGCAAAAAGTGTTTGGCCGTATGATCTCGGAACGCGAGCGCATTGCAGAAAAGTACCGTTCTGAAGGAATGGGCGCAAAATCCAGGATTCAAGGTCGAATGCAACGAGAACTACGCCGGATTGAATCAGAGGCTTATCGTACGGCACAGCAGATCAAAGGTCGAGCCGATGCACAGGCCACGGAGATATACGCTGACGCCTATTCGCGTGACGCAGATTTTTACGCGTTTTGGCAGGCCCTGGATAACTACAAAACGGCGGTAGATTCTGGGACCAAAATCATTCTGAGTACGGAATCAGACTTTCTCAAATATCTCAAGAGCACACGATAAAGACAATGGCCCGTCGAATTCAGTTTCGGCGGGCGTTTTTCAAGGGGAGTCGGAATATTTAATTCGTTGGGTTTATGGAACTACATAGCGTATGAATATTGTTAAATAGACGTGCCGTTTATAGGGTGTGCAGGTGTCATTTGATTTTTTATTGAATTTAATAAATAAAGTTGTTATATTATAGGTTGTTTGATTTTTAAACCTAATCCAAAATATAGTTGAATTAAATGAGGTTAGCTATTATAAAATGGGAAATTTACGTCGTAATATAGGGATCAGCGCTCATATTGATTCGGGTAAAACAACCCTGACGGAACGGATGTTGTTTTACACCAATCGGATCCATGCGATTCATGAAGTTCGAGGTAAAGATGGTGTGGGCGCCAAAATGGACTCTATGGAATTGGAGCGCGAGCGCGGTATTACCATTGCATCAGCATCCACCAATGTCGAATGGAAAAAACATCCGATCGATATCATAGATACACCGGGACACGTTGATTTTACAGTTGAAGTTGAACGGTCTCTGCGTGTTTTGGATGGCGCGGTTCTGGTTCTGTGCGCCGTAGGTGGGGTGCAGTCACAATCTATAACAGTAGACCGGCAGATGACGCGATATCAGGTGCCGAGGATTGCGTTTATCAACAAATGCGATCGTATGGGCGCCAATCCGGAACGAGTGAGTGAGCAGCTGCGTGACAAGTTGAATCACAATGCCGTACTGATGCAATTACCCATCGGTCTTGAAGATGATTTTGAAGGTGTGGTGGATTTGGTCAAGATGAAAGCGGTTTATTTCAAGGGGCAGTTCGGAGAAGAGCTCGTTTATAAAGATATTCCTGACGAGCTTTTGAAACACGCGGTGGAAAAACGGGATGTTTTGCTGGATACGGTCTCCATGTACAGCGACGAACTGATGGAAGCTTATCTTGAAGATCATGTGACGGAAGAACTGGTCTATGATGCGGTGCGCAGAGGAACTCTGACTCGTGAAATTACACCCGTTTTTATGGGATCGGCCTTTAAAAATAAGGGTGTTCAGCCTCTGCTGGATGGCGTTATCCAGTATCTGCCGTATCCGGATCAGGTTGAAAATATTGCGCTTGATCTTGACAATGAAGAGCGTAAAGTTACACTGTCCAGTCATCCCGATGATCCACTGGTGTCACTGGCCTTTAAACTGGATGATACGCGATATGGTCAGCTGACCTATGTTCGCATTTATCAGGGTACACTGAAAAAAGGTTCAGAGATTTTCAACCGTCGTTCCGGTCAAAAAGTGCGTGTCGGGCGCTTGATTCGTATGCATGCGGATGAAATGGAAGACATCACTCAAGCCGGACCCGGGGAAATTATAGCGATGTTTGGCATCGACTGTGCATCGGGTGATACGTTTACCTCAGAGGGATTGAATTATTCCATGACCTCAATGTATGTGCCGACACCGGTTATTTCTCTTTCATTGAAACCCAAAGACAACAAGGCATCCGAAAATATGGCCAAAGCCCTCAACCGGTTTACCAAGGAGGATCCGTCTTTTCAGACTTTTGTGGATAAAGAAACCGGCGAGTCCATTGTCAAAGGGATGGGGGAACTCCATCTGGAAGTTTACATTGAGCGGATGCGTCGTGAATACAATGTAGACCTGGAAACCGGAGCGCCTCAGGTGGCTTA
This sequence comes from candidate division KSB1 bacterium, assembly GCA_034521575.1. NCBI lineage: Bacteria > Pseudomonadati > Candidatus Zhuqueibacterota bacterium. The sequence continues at coordinate 2,093,123 of JAXHMJ010000005.1, read as the reverse complement.
CCGGGAAAGCATTGCAAGAGCGTCTGATTTTGATTATACGCATAAAAAACAGACCGGTGGCGCCGGCCAATACGGGCGAGTTGTCGGCGCTGTTGAACCCAACCATGAAACAGATTTTGAATTTGAAGATAATGTTAAAGGCGGTGTTATTCCCAGTGAATATATCCCGGCCTGTCGAGAAGGATTTGAACAATGTATGGAAAAAGGAACGCTTATCGGATTCCCGATTGTCGGTGTTAAAGTAACTTTGAATGACGGCAATTACCACCCGGTGGATTCATCGGAAATGGCTTTTAAAACAGCGTCGATTATGGCCTTTCGTGAGGTTTATAACAAATGTAAACCGATCATTCTTGAACCCGTGATGCGCGTTTCTGTTGAAGGACCGAGTGAATTTCAGGGTGCGATCCTCGCCACGCTGAACCAGAGACGCGGTATTATCCACAGTGCGACCGAAGATAATAACTTTACGGTGGTTGAGGCCGAAGTCCCGCTGAGTGAAATGTTTGGATATTCCACGGTTCTTCGTTCGAATACCCAGGGAAAAGCGGAATTCACCATGGAATTCAGCCGATACGCCAAGGTGCCCGAATCCATTTCTGAAGAACTGAAAAAGAATTTGCAGAAAAGCAAAAAAATAATTAAAGTTTATAGAATCCTTAACGATAAAGAGGATATATATGATAAAATCAGAAATCATAAAGCGGAGCCCGGTTCGCGTTTTTGAGGAAACTCTGGAAGGAGGGCTCGGGCTCGGCAACCTCGGCGTTATAACGTCAAGAAAAGGCGTTGGAAAAACAGCCAGTCTTATTCATATTGCCACAGATAAATTAATGCGGGATCTGAATGTGTTACATATATCTTTTGCGGATGATCCCCGGCACATCACCAACTGGTACGAACATTTATTCGATGAGCTTGCACAGGCTTACAAGCTCGAGGATGCACGTCAGGTGCATGATGATATTATCCGACATCGCTTGATCTTGCATTATAAACAACAGGTTGAATTTGATCATATCTGCAAGGATATTCAGGATTTGATCAAGGGAATGAATCAATCACCGCAGATCATCATTGTGGATGGATTTCCCTTTGAGACGGCTTCAGCTAAAGATGTGCAGAACTGGAAATCCTATGCACAGGAAAAAAAGACAGCTGTCTGGTTTTCAGCGACCATGCACCGGGAGGACCCCAAGTTTGATGACAACGGAATTCCGTTTCCTGTGAATCAGTTTACACATCTTTTGTCTGTTATTATTATGCTGAATCCGATGCAGCATCATATTGAGCTTGAATTGTTAAAATCCCATACACCGGGAGAGCAAAAAAAGCTTCGACTCAAGCTGAATCCCCGAACATTGCTGCTATCAAATCACCGTGCTTGATTGTAACGCCCCGAATAACCGGGGCGTATTTTTTTCTTTCCCTTAAAAAAAGTCGTTTCTTGTTTACAAAATGAGAAATACGCATCAAAACAACCGGAACAAACGCCGGGGTGATCCCTTAAATCCACAGTCAACTCTGGCTCTCAGCTTTCTTCTGCTTATTTTTGCAGGGACTGTTTTGCTGGCGCTGCCCTGGAGCGCTGAAAAGCAGACCGCAAGTATGATTGATGCCTTGTTTACGGCGACCTCAGCCGTCTGTGTAACGGGTCTTATTGTGGTGGATACCGGTGTGTATTGGTCCGGTTTTGGACAGGGAGTGATTCTCGCTCTGATTCAGACTGGCGGATTGGGGATTATGACATTTTCCACTTTTTTTGCCTATATACTCTCGGGACGGTTGAATATCCGTACTCGAACCCTGCTCGAACAATCGGTAGGGGGAGTGCGTGCTGTGAATATGAACTCTCTGTTGCTGTGGATTGTCGGGGGCACATTAATATTTGAACTCCTCGGTGCTGTTTTGCTTAGTTGGCGGTTTGCACAGATGATGCCGTTGCCGGAAGCGATTTACACGGGAGTGTTTCACGCTGTGTCTGCGTTCTGCAATGCCGGATTTTCTTTGTTTTCGGACAGTTTGATGAGCTACCGATCTGATTTGATTATCAATCTATCCGTGATGCTGTTAATTATTTTGGGTGGACTTGGATTCTGGGTGATGTTCGATCTGAGACGAATTCGTCAAAAGACACATCCGTTAAAAAGGGTTTCCATTCATACCCGCATTACCCTGACCACCACTGCTCTGCTGCTGGTTACAGGATTTGCAGTTATTCTTTTACTGGAATGGAGTCACCATATGGCGTCGTTTTCGGTTGGAGACAAGCTGCTGACGGCTGCGTTTCAGTCGGTGACGCCCCGCACAGCCGGATTTAATACACTGAATATTGCCGGATTGACGCATGCCAGCTTGTTTTTTATCATTGTTTTAATGATCATCGGGGCATCGCCCGGCTCATGCGGCGGTGGAATAAAAACCACCACATTTGCCGTTCTATGGACTCTGCTGCGCACGCATTCTCATGATGAGAGACGTCAGATCACGTTGTTTGATCGGGGTGTTTCAAGGGCCGTCATTAACAAAGTGATGCAGATTCTGCTTTATGCTCTGGCCGCCATTATTGTCGGGTGTCTGTTGCTGTGTATCACTGAGGCGAATACCGGCTATGCGGGTGCGCACAGTAACTTTTTTTTGCAGGTACTATTTGAAACAGCTTCTGCCCTTGGAACCGTGGGCCTGAGTATGGGGCTAACCGCCCATCTGTCTGAAGCGGGTAAACTGGTGATTACCATTCTCATGTTTGCGGGACGTATCGGACCCTTGACTCTGAGTATGGCGGTTTCCCGACGCGAATACACGGGAATCCGCTATGCGGAGGAAGATGTTTGGGTGGGTTAATCACAAAGGAAGAGTATTATGAAATCATTCGCAGTAATCGGATTGTCAAGTTTTGGCTTTTATGTAGCAAAAACCCTGTCCGAAAACGGTCATATGGTCATGGCCATTGACAGGAGTAAAACTCGGATCGAAAGCGTCAAATCTTTTGTTGACCGCGCAATTATTGTTGACGCCACTGACAAAGAAACCCTTTCGAATCTCGGAGTAGCTGATTATGATGGGGTATTTGTCAGCCTGGGTGATCAAATGGATTCCAGTATTTTGGTGACTTTGTATTTAAAAGAACTCGAGGTATCCAATATTATTGCCAAAGCCCTGACCGAAGATCATGAAAAAATTCTAAATATTATCGGGGCCCATCGAATTGTCTTTCCGGAACGCGACGAAGCCGGTCGGATTGCCAAGACGGTAGAAAATCATTATTTACTGGACGTGATCGACTTGGGCGATGATACCAGTATCATCGAGACATCACCTCCGGAAGAATTTGTAGGTAAAACCCTGAATGAACTGGATCTGCGAAACAAATATAATGTGCTGGTGCTTGTGGTTAAAGATCTCATACCGGAAGAAGAAGTGGTGATCCCCACAGCCGGGCATGTGATCAAAGACAGCAGTGTTTTGTTGCTGCTGGGGAAAAATCAGGATCTTGAAAAGATTAAAAAGATGAATTAATGAGAATATTTAAAATTAATATTTTGTTTTTTATACTGTGCGATTTGTATATTATAGTTTGAAATCAGGAGAATAACTATGGCTGTACATCTAATCCGTGTGATACGGGAATTTTCCGAACATTCTCCTCGAAAACAGCGGCAACAATTCGCTTATTCAGATACCCGCCAGCCCGGCATGGGAAGGTGGGTGCCCAATACGGATATATTAGAGACTGATACCCATGTATGTATTTATGTCGAACTTGCCGGTGTAAAACGCGAGGATATCACCGTCAAGGTAACAGATGGAAAATTGACAATTATAGGAACACGGGCGCCCTTGTGCCGTAATATGTACAGCTATCATCAAATGGAAATCAACTGTGGAGAATTTGCAAAGTCAATTTTATTACCCCAGTCCCTTGAACACAATGAAATAACCGCCGAGTTCAGGGATGGTATTCTGAATATTTATATTTCAAAACAGGATGACACGGTAGAAATTCCCATAGATTTCAAAGACGAACCGGAGAAAGGACCTTCGATTATATGACCGATCAAAATACCGAGATAAAAATACCTCCCAAGGAAAATGATCAAAAAATACCTGCTGAATTGCCTATATTACCGCTTCGGGATACTGTAGCGTTTCCCAACATCGTGACGCCTCTGGTGATTGCCCGGGATAAATCGGTTCAGCTGGTGAATGATGTTCTGGCCGGCAACCGCATTGTGGGATTGGTGGCTCAGCGGGACTCGAATGAAGAAGAACCCACAAGAGATGATATTTATACATTTGGAACGGCTGCCAGCATTTTGCGTATGCTGAAATTTCCGGATGGCTCAATCCGTGTACTCATGCAGGGCATGTCCCGTATAAAGCTGCTGGATACTCTGGAATCAGATCCTTATTTAAAGTGTAAAGTTAAAGTTATTTCAGATGCCTATAAAGAAACCACAGAACTGGAAGCGATAAAACGCAATATCACCTCACAATTTCAGAAAATTGTCACGCAAGTGCCGCAATTGCCGGATGAACTGCAGGTGGTTTCGATGAACACTGAACATCCCGGAAAGCTGGCGGATCTGGTGGCTTCAAACCTGAATCTTTCTCTGGAAGAGAAACAAGAGATTATCGAACTTAAGAATGTCGATAAACGTCTTGAACGCCTGATGGTGTACGTCAATCGCGAAGTTGAAGTGATTGAAATGGGCTCCAGGATTCAGAATGAGGTGCAGAGCGAGCTGGGCAAAAACCAGCGCGAATATTTTTTACGCGAACAGCTGCGCGCCATCCAAAAAGAGCTGGGAATGGGCGACGAGCGCAATAATGAAATAGAAGAGTTGAGAACAAAAATCAAAGAAACCGGCATGTCGGAAGATGCTGAAAAGGAAGCCCTGCGCGAACTCGACCGGCTGGCCAAAATGCAGCCCGGCGCTGCCGAGTACACGGTTTCCCGAACGTATATTGACTGGATGATCACGTTGCCCTGGTCGGTGTACACTGAAGATAATCTGGATATAGCGTCAGCTCAACAGGTGCTGGATGAAGATCATTATGATCTGAAAAAAGTTAAAGAGCGTATCGTCGAATATCTTTCCGTGCGAAAACTGAAAAAAGACACAAAAGGCCCGATTCTTTGTTTTGTCGGTCCGCCCGGCGTGGGCAAAACCTCTTTGGGTCAATCCATCGCACGGGCTATGGGACGCAAGTTCGTTCGGATTTCTCTGGGGGGTATTCATGATGAGGCTGAAATACGCGGTCACCGCCGTACCTATATCGGCGCGCTGCCGGGACGGATACTACGTAGTTTAAAAACAGCCGGCAGCAACAATCCCATTTTCATGCTGGACGAGATAGACAAAGTGGGTCAGGATTTCCGCGGTGATCCGTCGTCGGCGCTGCTTGAGGTGCTGGATCCGGAACAAAATGCTATGTTTTCCGATCATTATCTGGACGTCTCCTATGACCTGTCTCAGGTGATGTTTATCACCACCGCCAATGTGCTGGATACCATACCGTCTCCGCTTCGGGACCGGATGGAGATTATCCGTATTCCCGGCTATGTGGAGGAAGACAAGTTGCAAATTGCTATAAAATATTTGGTTCCACGACAAATTAATGAAAATGGATTAAAGAAAAAGCATATTTCCTTTAACCGCAGTGCGTTACGCCGGATTATTCATGGATATACGCGTGAAGCCGGAGTCCGAAATCTGGAGCGTGAGATCGGAACGGTCTGCCGGAAAGTCGCCCACAAGGTCGCCGAGGGTAATGAAGAAAAGCAGAAAATTACCCCGGAGAAACTGACAGATTTTCTGGGACCGCAGCGGCTCTATTTTGAAGTCAAGGAACGAACCTCGCAATCCGGTGTGGCTACGGGACTTGCATGGACCGCCACCGGCGGAGACGTCCTGTTCATTGAGGCCACCCGTATGCCGGGTACCAAAGGACTTATTCTGACCGGACAACTCGGCGATGTGATGAAGGAATCGGCTCACGCGGCTCTGTCGTTTATTCGTTCAAAGAGCAAAGACTATAATATTCCGAATTCCAGTTTCAGCAAACATGATATCCACGTGCATGTGCCCGCCGGAGCCATACCCAAAGACGGGCCTTCCGCCGGTGTAACGCTTGCTACTGCAATTTTATCTCTTTTGACCCATAAAAAAGTGCGCCACGACGTGGCTATGACCGGTGAGATTACACTTCGCGGTAAAGTGCTGCCGGTCGGCGGAATCAAGGAAAAGATACTGGCCGCCAAGCGCGCCGGAATTAAAAAAGTAATCCTGCCCAAGAAAAATGAGGATGATCTGCAGGAGATTGATGAACAGCACAAGAAAAATATGACCTTTTATCCAGTGGATTTACTCGATGAAGTGTTTGATATAGCCATGCATGGAAAACGAACCCGGTCGAAACAAAACAAATCAGAAAAATAACAAGGATGGTTTATGTCGGATACGCGTGAACAATTAGAGACAAAACTCGCAGAAATGGGTCAACAACACTTGCTGGCATTTTGGGATGAGTGCAGCGACTCTGAAAAAAAAGCGCTGTCTGAACAAATAAAAAAATTGAATTCAAAACGTCTCCGGCAGTTTAAAAAATTGATCAACGAGCAGGCCGACTCGGCAACTTTGACCGGGGAGATGACTCCTTTACCTGTGGTGCGGCTGCCGGAAACACCGGAACAGAAAAAACAGCAGGATCAGTACAAAAAAACCGGTGAAACAGCGCTGAAAAACGGCAGGGTTGCGGCTGTTCTTGTGGCCGGCGGACAGGGCTCTCGTTTGGGTTTTCATCATCCCAAGGGCATGTTTCCGGTTGGACCAGTCACCCGCCGGACGTTATTTCAATATCATACTGAAAAGACAAGAGCACTGGAGCAAAAGTATAACACCACGATCCCGTTCTATATCATGACCAGCCACGCGAATGATCAGGAAACGCGTTCCTTTTACAATGAAAACAACTGTTTCGGCAAATCCGAGGATACCATACATTTTTTCAAGCAGAATATGCTGCCGGCCATGGATGCGGAGGGTAAACTTTTGTTAAAAAATAAACATGAACTGTTTACCTCACCGGACGGGCATGGCGGAACCATCAATGCGCTTTATCAAAACGGCTTGTTTGATGATATGGCTCAGAATGGGATTGAATATTTGTTTTATTTTCAAGTAGATAATGCGCTTGTACAGATTTGCGATCCGGTTTATATCGGCGCTCATATTCAAAATCAGGCGGACATGTCCGCGAAAACCATTTACAAACGCTCCTGGGATGAAAAACTGGGTATTCCGGTAAAACGAAACGGCAAAAATGTGGTGGTGGAATATTCTGAACTGTCCGAAGCGGATAAAAAGGCGACAACAAAAGACGGGACCTGGGTTTACGGACAGGGCAGCATTGCCATTCATGTGTTTGATGTCAAGTTTCTCAAAACCCTGGTGCAGACGGATAAAGAATTGCCGTTTCATCTGGCCCATAAGAAAATCGAGTATATCCAACCGGATGGCACGCGCGTCAAACCCGATAAGCCCAATGCTTATAAATTTGAACAGTTTATTTTTGACGCCATGCCGGAAGCGGATCAGGTGATGATTATGGAGACAGACCGAAGTCGGGAATTCAGTCCCATTAAGAACAAAAAAGGTCAAGATTCACCGGAAACCGCCCGACAGGATATATCCGAGTATTATGCCGAATGGCTCGAACAAGCCGGTGTCTCCGGGCTACGGGATGAAAACGGTGATCTGCTATGCCGGGTGGAGATCAGCCCGCTGTTTGCATTGACCGCTGATGAATTGAAAGAAAAATTACCTGTAAACTACAAACCTATGGGTGATATCGTATTGGATTAACGGCAGGAGCCTATGAAATCTCGATCCGGATCGCACCAATCCGGCCGAAAGCCTTCATTTTTCGGCCGATTCTGTATCTTTTTGCTTGTGCTTGTTCTTTTTGCAGTTGCGCTGGTGGGCCTGGCGGTTTTCTCCCTCAACTGGTATCTTACCCCCGGCCGGGTTGAAAATATTTCATCGCGTCTTTTAAAAGAACATCTGGGACAAAATCTGGAGATGCAGGGGGTGCATTTCAGTATTTTCAACGGATTTGAGTTCAGGAACATCCGCCTTTATCCGGATTCGTCAACGGATTCTGATTTCCCACTCACCGTAAAACACGCAGCCCGTATTCAGTTCAAATACAGCCTGGTTCCCCTGCTGCGAAAACAGCTGGTATTTCATAAACTCGTGATTGATTCCGCCGATTTTACGCTGAATATTCCGATGCCGCCTCCGCAAGATTCTGACTCGGCAGATGTTGTTCGTGACGAGAAAAAACTCGATTCGGTTGAAAGCGACATTCCCATTACAGTCGATATTCGCGAAATTTCACTCAACCATGCAGAAATCAGGTTCAGCGCCCATAATGACACCAGCCAACAGACGCTCCATATCGGCAACATCAGCCTGAATATCAAAGAGTTCTATCTGCCCCGGGGTAATGTTTTGGCGCCGGAGGCAAAAGTTCGCGGGGATTTTAAACTCAGCGCTGAAAATTCGCCCGTGAGGATTGAACAAACGACTCCGTCCGGTAGTTTGTCTCTGAACACCAACCTGAATTTTGTATCAAACCTAACTTTCCGATCTCTGAGCGATATTTTGCTGCAAATGAACACAGAGATATCCGAACTCTCGTTCGAACAGGTGATCCAAGACTCTGTATTTCGCTATAAATTACCGTTTCCGGTGTCTTTGCAAACGGTTGCAGTACTGGATGGGCACCGGGAATCAATCATCTTCAATCCGATTGCCCTGCAGATCGGACAATATGAATGGTTGCAGATCCAGGGCAAAGCAGACAGTCTGTCCACCCGGCCTTTTATTGATTTCAAGGTGATTGAAAGCCGAATCCCGTTAAAAGATGTGCTGACTCTGGCCCGGCCTTTTATCCCGGATACCCTGCTTTGGGATTATTATTTGCACAACCCCAATTCGTATCTGTCTCTGAAAGGAACCGGAATCAATGGTTACGCCCCCCATGACACATCTTCTCTGCCGTGGACACTGCATTCGGAACTAAAACTGGATCGGTTCGGAATAACCGTTAATTCCGGAGAAGCCTTGCTGCAAAACTTTAACTTGAGCGCTCAATTCACGTCAAAGTTGTCGGGTCTACAACACCAAAGCACCGAACCGCATATAATTCTGCATTACGACTCTCTCTTTGTAAAACAACCACAAAGTATTCCTGTCACATCGGGACCGGGGCGCCTGGATATTAAAACCCAGCTGACGCGTTTATTTTATCCTTCACGCGCGCGGTTCACACTGGACTTTCCCAATATTATGAATGCGGCATTGTTCAGCCGCTTTAATCTGTACTCGCGTAATGGCGGTGTTCAGGGGCTGACCGGGTCCGGTACGTTCGAACTTGCGCATCTTGATCTTGAACAAATCCCTGATTTTCCCCTTGCCGGGCATTTTGACACAAAAATAGATTTCACCGCCAATACTCTGGATTCCATGACTGCGCACATTTTGTGTTCGACGGATGAACTCACATTCTATCAGGATGATTTGAGTTACTCAATTCCTCCGCTTCGACTTGACAATCACCTGCGCGTCCAAAGCGATACATTGTTTCAGAATATTACCATCGATTCTTTTCATGTTGCCTTGAATGATATACTTTCCGCCCAGGCCAGGGCCAGCATCAACGTTACCCGCGGTATCCTGTTCAGTTTCGAAATGCCGGAACTGGCTCTGGATCATCATCCTTTGCTGGAGATTTTGCCGCTGCCGGCCAGCGTTAAAAATGATATTGCTCTGAGCGGTGTGACCCGCTTGCAGGCCGAGGCGCAGGGACATCTCGGGATCGAAGGAATGAATTATGCAGCATCGGTGCAGCTGAATATGGACAGCACCACAAAAATCATCACTCCGGATGCCGAATTGTCCGGCGTTTCAGTGCATTTGACCGCAGAACTGGATGAAAAAGTGGGTGTTGCCGTTAACGGCACCCTGACCTGCAAAGAAGCGCTGCTGGAATCCATGCGGTCACAGCCATTCTACAATACAAATCTGGATTACCGTTTCAATACCACTGATTTTATACATTATCATATTGATACAACCGTTTTAACAGTCCCGGATTTGTATTTAAAGGCGATGCTGTTATCCGATGTGTATACACTGCCCTCTACAGCCGGCACGGCCCGGGCGCAGGTGAATCTGTCGCCTCCCCGAATGATTGATGTGACGGATGATGTTTCGTTGATCGGCAGCCTGAACGCGGATGTTCAGGTCGATGCGGACACCTCACAAATAGGTTTGACAGCGGCTGTGAACGGTCACAATATCAATTTGTATTTCGCCCCCGGCGGAATTGTTGAAAATATCCAGGTGGATTTATTCGTAGATCAGGGATTTGATCTGAACACCGGATTGTTCACCGGACGGGATTATTCCCTGGTCCAGACCCCCTTCCACTCAGCGCCCGATTATGCGCTGCATCAGGATTATTTCAGCCGTCAGGAAAAAAGTATAATCACCATAGATTCGCTCAAAATTGGCGCTTACCGATTGACCGAGGCGGTTATCGAAGGATATTTGGGACGCGGACATGTGGAAATCCCGAATTTTTATGTCAACTTGTACGATGGAAACATCGGCGGTCGTTTTTCTATGGACGCGGCGGGCAAGGCGCCGGATCAGGTGACGTTTAGGCTCTCTTCGCACATAGCAGGCATCAATTCCGCTTTAATGATGCCGGATACTCCCGGAAAAAAGAAAGAAAGCGTTGTCAATGCCAATACCGAGATTGATGGAAAAAGCATAGATCCTCAAGCCGGAATTGATCTGAATGGGTATTTTTATATTACCACGATCGGCTCTAAATTCGCAGATAATCTGCTGAGATCTATGGATCCCAAAGGCAAAGATTCAGGAATCCGTTCGGCTCGTATGCTGCTGAACCGGGGACTGAAACCGAGACTGTTTTCCTTTGAGATCCAAAACGGTTATTTTTATCCGTCTATTTCATTCAAACAACCCTGGTACATGCCCGTGCGGTTGAGCGGCAGCCGGATTGAATTTACACGCATACCGATTAATTATTTATTTCAATAAACGTGGTTTTCTGGAGGCGTCTATGCGGTGGATTTTAATAATGTTCAGTTTGTCTTTCATGGGGTGCAGCATCAAGGCGCCGGAAATCACTCTGACAGGCGAAAAAACGGTCATTGAAAGCCAAATTCTGGGCACCCATGAACAGATTCAGCATCAAACCTGGTTGACTGCTTCGGCGCGCAGCGGAGAGGTTGCTTTTATTCAAGCGCGGGACGGTCAGCAGACCGCGGTTCAGGACGCGCTGGAAAATCGCAGGTTCTATAGCGATGATATCAATGAATTAAAACGCGACCAGACGGTGGGAGAAAACAATAAAGGCTTTTTGGACATTCTGGGCGGACAAAAATACGAAAATGATATGGATTATCATCTATGGACCCATGAGCGCGTTGATCTGGAAAATAAAAGCCGGAGTATGATTTATCAACGGTTGATCGCAGCCAATATTTCCGTGTCTAAAACCGACAGTATCAAAGTGGCAAGAATACTCGCGCAGATGCGCCAGGAAGAGTCGCCTCCTGAAACTCTGATCCAGACGAAGGATGGACGCTGGCTTGAAAAACCCAAAAAGTGATGGAGACTCATGGCTAAATTTTTAATCATACTCTGCAGTGTTTGGTTGTTTAGCGCCGGTTATTTGCCTGCGGCTGTTCCATTCCGGCAGGTCACCACACATCCGAACCAGGATTTGACTCCGAGGCTGTCGCCGAACGGCAAATGGCTTGCCTATACATCAAAAAAATCTGGAAATAATGACATCTGGATACGTAATATGCGCACCGCGATGTCCTATCAAGTCACGTTTCACAAGGCGGATGATTATCAGCCGGCCTGGGACCCCAAAAGCGAATATATTGTTTTTGTCTCTCAACGCAGTGACGCCAAAGGTGATTTGTACCGGCTGGTGCTGAACGAAAAGGACGATTACATTTATGCGGGCAAACCTCCCGAGCAATTAACCGAGTACAAGGGTCTGGATGCCTATCCCAGTATTTCGGCGCGACGACAGATTGTCTGGGTCTCCGACCGTTCAGGTCTGGACAATATCTGGCTGCAAAACAGAGGCCCGCACAAACTGATCCGCCAGATCACGTTTAATGGCGCTACACATCCCTGCTGGAGTCCCAGACATGAATATCTGGTGTTTACATCCTTCCGGTCGTCGGACGACAATCACGGCGATATCTGGTTTATGAATGTGGAAGAAGCGCGCCGTACTATCGAACGGATCAATTTTGCGTTTACCTTCGAGCCGCCGGTTTATAAAGTCACCCGCGGTGCTGCAATGGACGGATTTCCAATGTTTTCCCCCGATGAACAAAAGATTGTATTTGTCAGGCGGCAGCAGGATACCAATGGGGATCAGCAAATCACTTTGGCCGATCAGGCCATATTGTCCGTTCAGGACATCCGCCCCAGTGTAGCACGTTCCTTGGGGAGCGATACCCTGAACACGAACAGGACTCCGCGCCCGGTTACGTTTCCTCAATTCAACGCCGTGCAACCGGAATGGGGCAGAGACCAACGTTTTTATTTTGCATCTCGGGTCAAAGGGAATTTTGACGTCTGGACGCGCCCGGACAGCAATGCCATGCCCGAATTTGAAACTGCCCGTGATCAATTTAATCATGCAATCAATTCCTTTCAGCTTCCGCATCAATGGTCTTCATCGTCTCTGGATATTTTGTTTTATGAACAGGATTCCCTGAGTTTTGCGCAGCAACAGGTGATCTGGAGTCGGACCGAAGCCGTTGGAACCCTGATAGACCGGTTTCCAGACTCGACACAGCTCTGCGCTAATGCCTGGTATGAACAGAGCATCGGATACTGGCTGCTGGGGATGCACAGTCAAGCCGGTGAGGTTCTGGACTCGCTGAGATCAAAGTATCGGAATCAGGTAGACATCCAGACATTGGGACAAATCCTCAGAGTTGCCCTGGATCTAGAGCAGCGTCACGGTGACCTGGATCGGAGTTGGACGGCCTTTTATGACAGCCTGAGCAGCATGCAAAACGATATTCCCCGGTCAATGCAGGCTCATGTTGCGCTTTTAAAAGCGAATCTGTTGTTCCGTGCCGGAAATTTTAATGCCGCCCATTCGGCTTTTTCATCGATGATGACGGAGTTTGACGATAATACGGATGTTCGGGCTCAAAGCCGCTATATGATTGCCAGGGTGGCAAACCGACAGGGGAAAACCGACCGGGCCCTGAACGGATTTTCCGAATTGCTGACGGATTCCCTTTATCATGCGGAATGGAGCCCGCGGGCGCAGCAGCAATTTTTCTCGATTGTCACCCGGGAATTAACCCGGACTGAAAAAATTGCACAATATATACATACGGCGCGGGAAAATCGGCATGCTCCGAGATTGTCTGCTGCCTCACGGTTACGGGCTGCGGACTTGCTGCAGTCTCAGGGTGAGATGGATTCGGCCCGTACACTCTATACAACCATTGTCGATGACAAAAACGTTTCCAGCGACCAACAGCTGACTGCCCGCTTGCAGCGTGCTGAACTTTACCTGAAAACCGGAGAGTTTCAAGCTTTTCATGAGGAATTGTATTCACTCATGAATTCGCTGGAACCGGAACATCCCCGGTGGGCGGATCAGGCTAAACAGTTGCTGCTTAAAGGACTTTTGCAAACCGGCGCCGAGTTACAGAGACGCGGTAACATTAAATTGGCTGCGGTGGTGTTCAAGCGCGCCTGGAGTATCGATAACAATTATTTGCCGGCACACCGCGGATATATTCAATGCTTGGAGGCTGCCCGGCAAATTGATGAAATCGTTAAAGAATACAAGGTTCTGAGTGCACAATTACCTGATAATAATATTATTCTCTACAGCGCCGGCCTCGCTCTCTCTTATCAAGCCACAGCCGCTGCTGAACGCGAAAACAGCGTCTTCAAAATGAGACCCAAAGTTCTCAAAGAATCCAATACGTTCCTGCACAGTGCACTGGCGCTGGATTACACACTGATTGACGCGTATTTGACGTTGAGCTATAATTATGAGGCTCTTGAAACCTATTATCAGGCCTTGAAGGATAGAAAAAAACCGTTTTTAAAACGCGCTCTGAACACGATTGTCGATCCATTGCTCTGGCTGTACGATACGGTTACCTTTTGGACCCGGGATCAAAAAGTGCGTTATTATGAGCAGGCCATTCGTGAACTCAGCCGGGCGCTGGCGTTAAACGACGAGTCTCAGTTTCCTCAACTGGAAGCCCGACTGGCATTGAATATGGCCAATAATTATTATAATCTGGGCGAATTCGGGTTTGAAAATGCTTATCGGTATTATCATCTGAAATTAAAGTATGACAATACATTCAAGGACAAAAACCAGCAAGCCTTGATTTATGAACGAATGGGACATTGTGCCTTTGTACTTGAAGATTTGACAAACGGTGTTCCTTATCTGACCCGGGCCGTACGTCTGTATCAGGAACTGGATCAGGACAAACGAGCCCTGTCGAGTCTCAAACGTTTGGCGCTGCTGTATGAGCTGGACGGTAATCATGAAAATGCTGTAGAGTATTATAAACAGGCCATGCAGATTGAACAGCGGCTGAATTTATACAACGGGTTGATGCGCAGTTATCGAAGCATTGCTCACAATAACAACAAATTGCAAAACTACGACCAGGCCGCCGGGTATGCGGAAAAAGCCCTGTCATTGCTGAAAAGCGATTTGATCACAAAGAGCGAAGACAAGCCGCTTTATATCGAACTCGGATTGTTCGGTTTGTACGTTCCGGTCCCTTATGATCTGCGCCGCCTCGGACTGCAGTCCACACTCAGTTTTTCTTCGATGGATGAAACCGCATTTATTTACAGTATTCTGGGTCAAACTCACCTGGCACGGGATGATTTTGACCGGGCATTGGAGTATTATCAGGATAAGCAGCAATTGTATCTCAAGGAACATGATTATGAGGCGGTGGCGATTGTTTACAACAATATGGGGTATATTAATTACCTGCGGGGAGATTATCAGAACGCCTGGGATCATTTCAGAGAAGCCTATTGGAAATGCAGGAAAACCAACTATATTGCCGGTGAGGCTCTGAATCTCCGCAATGCCGGACAAATTTTTCTGGCGCGGGTTCGCAGCCGGGATCTCCCGGAGCGTCCGGCCTTTAAAGAGGCCAGACGCTGGCTTTTAAAACGAACCGCTGTGATCATTGAACAGCTGAGCACAAAAGAGCGCAGTTATTACCGCGATTTGATTGATTTTCACGCCTACCGCGCGGATGCTGTTATGGTGGATCCGCTGCATTATAACAGTCCGAATCCGGTAGACAAGATGCGCGCCACTCTGTTTGCTCTGGAACATTCACAGGAAGCGTTAAATCATCTTGAAGAAGCTCTGCGCATCAGCAAATCCTATCAACAAGATGAACAAACTGCAGCGCTTCAATACAAAATTGGTAAATTGCAAAAAAAATGGGGGGACATGGACAAAGCCTTTTCTTTGCAGCGAAATGCTTTGAACCTGGCCAGAGAACAACAACGTCCCGATTTGGTCTGGAAAACCTATACTCAGCTTGGGCTGATTGCCGAGCGTTTACCGGACAGTGTGCGACAAAATCTGAATGCCCGGGATGCTCTTTACTATTATCAACAGGCTCTAAATGCGCTGGAGACTGAATTTCTGGACCTTCCGGGAATGGATATTAAAACCGTATTAAACCTGTATGAGAATCCCTACAAGCTGACAATTCAGGAGTCTGTTGAACGAGGCGATACCTTGAATGCCCTGGCCTGTGCGCAGCGTATGCGGGCCGCTACGTTCATGCGCATATCGGAACGGTCAAATCCCCGCTTTGCAAATCCGTCTCATAACCTGATGTTCCAGCAGGCTGCGAGTTTGCGCGACAGGCTTCGCACCCGTCAGCATAACGGACAAATCACGACGGGAAAACAACCGGCGCTGAATGCAGACAAGGAACCCATACAGACGGTTCAGGCCCGATATGACTCGATTCTGACTGAAATTTCAAACTCTGCACCCGCTCTCCTGCCGTACCTGAAACCGGTAACCATTCCTGCCGCCCGTATACAAACACATCTGTTACAGGGGCAAATGGTTTATTATCAAACCCATATAGATGGAAAAAGCCTGGTCTGGCTGATCACCCGTGATACCATTCAACTTGTTCAAATTCCGGTCGATTATCAGATCAATGATCTGCAGGCAGACTCTGAACGCTTGCAGCGCCTGGATCAAATTGAAATTGTAAAACAGCTTTTGCAGCCTGTTTCCGAGTATCCGGATGTGGATCAACTGATTGTGATTCCCGATCGTTCTTTTTTGCTGTATCCCTGGTTCGATGAACAGGTTCGACCGAATACCCGGTTCCCCCGGATTATCCGGCTGAACAGCAGCTTGTACAGCTATTATCAATTTGATATGCAGGAGCATATTTCCGGCGACCGCATTGCCGGTTCGTTTTCCGCTGCCCTTGGAGATACTCTTTCCGCTCTGAATTATCAGATCATCCCCCGGGATTCTCTGTCCGGATGGGGAGGAGCGCATATCATTCATCTCGCCGGGCGTTTGCAGGTCAATGCAATGGCGCCTTTAAAATCTGTGTTGGAACTTTCCGGATTGAAAAAGCTGGCGGTTCAGGATTTTCTCCGGTACCGGCAGAATGCGTATTGTCTGGTACTGGACCTGTCAGAACCGCCGGATCAAGCCGAAGAGGCGATGATTGCCCTGGAACAAACTCTGTTATACAGCGGAATCGGCACGTTAGTTTTAACCGTGTCCAACCAAGATGATTCCTATTATGACGAGTTTTACAGGAACCTCAGGGAAACGACGGTGCACCAGGCTTTCCACGGAGAAGAGTCGCATTATCTCACCTCCCGCTATCTTTACGGTTTTCAAGGGATGACCCCTGAAGAAGAGCTCAAGTCCCGCCAGGATAATGTGGAGCAGCTGGTGCAGCGAGGCGACCAGGCGTTTGATGACCATCAATTTCAACAGGCGTTATCTATCTATCATCGTGCTTTGACTGTTTACAGATATTTTGAATGGACCGAACAGGTCGTACCGTTGTTAAATCGGATGCTGGAATGTGCCGTGAACGGAGCGATGTGGGATGAAGCCGTTTCACTGCAACAACAACTCATCGAGCAGGCCCGGCAGCACCATAATGTGGAGAATATGGCAGCCGGATATTTCAACCTCGCTTATTATTACAATCAGCAGCAGGAAAGCCGTAAGGCCATTGACGCCCGCCAGGAATACAATCATCTGGTCAAAGAATACGGATTATCCACGGATGAAGGACGTATGCTTGAAGAAACGGCGGCGATCTATCAGCGCGGCGGTGAGTATGAACAGGCCATTCGGGCGTATCAGGAGGCGGCGCAAATCTATGCCGGTCAAAACCGGATTGCTGATCAATCTGAATGCATCCGGCATATTGCGGATATCTGGAGCCAACAGAATCGACCGGTTCAGGCGCGTCGTGTTCATATCCAGGCTCTGGAATTGCTCAAATCTGCAGACTTGCCGGAACGATCTGCGCAGCATCTTTTACGGATTTCCGAACTCTATGCTCAAATGGATTTGTTCAACAATGCGTACGAGTACGCTCAGCAAGCGCGAAACCTCATTGATCCTGACCTGTATCCCGGGACTGCGGCGGATATTGTACTGCAGGTTTCAAGATTACATATGATCAATAACAATCCTTATGCGGCAAAACAAGCCGCGGAAACTGCGCTTCAGTATTATCGGGCGAACGGCGGGCAGAGTGATCTTTATCAGTTTTTGCTTCAAATCAGCCGGGTTCAGGCCGCGTTTCATGACATGCAATCTGCTGTGAGTACCGCTTATAAAGCTCTGGAATCTACGGGCCCGCAGTCCCAGAAGCGCTCTCAGGTTCTCGAAACCCTGGCCTGGCTGGATCGGAAATGGCAAAACCACCGTTCCGCTGTTTTTCAGTTACAGTCCGCGGCCGATCTCGATTCCGTCAACTCGCAGCCTCTAAATCGTGCGCGTCATTTGCTGCAAATGGCTTATTTGTACCGGGAACAGGGTTTGAAACTGAAAGCGATGGAGACGAATCTGATTGTTCAACAGATCAACGATTCTCTTCAGAATGTAGAAATAGATATCAAGCGACATCTTTTGTCAAGTTTGCTTTATGAAAAACAGGAAGGGCTGAATGCGGCGCGTTCAGCCCTGGATAGCGCCCGCTATTATGCCTACCCGCTTCTGCAGGCCGCTGCCATGACCCAGGTTGCCCGTCACAACATGGGAGTCAATGACAGCCTGGGATGGACGATGCACACAGAGGCGTTGAATCTTCTGAAAACACGACTCGCTTCTGTATACGGCAGCCAATTAAAGCTGATGGATTCGCCTGATTATTGGTTGATTTATCAACAACTTTTCAACATTTTTGTAAACAACGATCGTCCCCGTCAGGCGCTGCTGCTTGCGGATCGTATTGAACAACTGCACCGGATTCGCCAATTTTCCAGATATTCCGCCGATTTTCCCGGTTCTCTAAGGTCTTTCCTCAGCGCCCGGGATTCACTGAATCAGATTGTGTGCGAACACGAGTGGGAATATCGTTATGCTTTGACGCGTTCGGATACGGTCAACCGCAACCCGGTTGATAAAAGTTATGCCGATCTGGATCAACTTTATCAAAATCCGGATGTCTCTGAACCCCTGAGACAACTGGTCATCCCGGGCCAGGACACGCTGTCCGGCAGCCGCCCTTCAAATACGGTCACTCTAATCTTTAAAGCTGTAGATAATTACCTTTATTCGTGGGGTATTGAACCGGATAATGTGCGCTTTGACCGCAAGGAATTGATACAGCCGGAGTTTGAACAAACTTTGGAGCAGTTTCTCGTGAAACTGCAAACCGCACAGGATTTGGGCCAGGAACCGAATTATCTGTACGACACTGTGATCAAACCCTGGGAAAAATCGCTGAATTCCTTCGATCAGGTGGTGATTATCGCATACGGCAAGCTAAAATTGCTGCCGTTCGCCGCTCTGAGGTCCGGAGAAGAATGGCTGGGCCTGACGCATCATTGGTCACGAGCCAATCAATTGTCTGAAATGACCGCGCTTCCCGATCCTGCGTCCGCTGATCTGCGCATCAAAACGGTTGTAGAACCTCTGAGGATAGAATATTCACAATCGCCCTATTCCCGCATGTTGGCCAGAGATCTATCCTATGATTATACTGTGAATTTACTGCAGGGAAAAGGTGCTACCGTATCAAATGTTTCCCGACCGGATTCCGGTTTGTTTTCGCTGCTGTTTAACTGTCCGGCACGCAGTGATTCTGTTGATCCCCTGCGGTCTTTTGTTGCTCTGTCCCCGGACAGCACCTTGGGGGACAAACTGGAGCTCGGGTTTTTGATTCAGCATGCTTTGCCCGGATATCAGATTGTGCTCAGTGAACATCAAATGAACCGGACGGGGATGTGGCGCGCGGGAGCTGATATTTTGCTTCCGTACACGTTGCGACTTTATCAACATCCTCTGATTTTGTTCAGTACCTTTTACGCGGATTCCGGCCGCGGCAGCAGTACTGACCAAACGATATTTCCGGTATCAGGTCGACGGGCATCCTCCGGCCAAAGCTTTGCAGTTGGCCAGGCAGACGGTTTTTCGTGATATTGACAGGCATCCGGCTTTTTGGAGCGGCTATATGCTTTATGGATATGACCGTATGGTTGAACACTCTGAATAATATTTCTGTGGATTTCTATGCACTCTGAAATTCATTACTATCCTCTTACACAGGTTTTGTCGCTAACCTATGTGCTGATTCTCTCCAGGCAAGGGGAAAAGTGGCTGTTTGTCAGACAAAAAGATCGAGGGACCTGGGAAATTCCGGCCGGTCATGTTGAACCGGGAGAAACGGCTGAAGAGGCGGCGCGACGAGAATTGTATGAAGAAACCGGGACGGTGAGTGCGCTGCTCACGCCGGTCACCCGCTACGGTGTTCGCAGCGCCGGCAGAGAATTGTATGGACAATTGTTTTTCGCTGAAATCAAAAAACGTCAACCGCGTCCGGATTCCGAAATTGATGCGGTGATCCTCACCGACCGGCTGCCCTCTTTGCTGACTTTTCCGGATATCCAGTATGAACTCATCCGAACCATACTTGAGCATATGAAGCTTCCATTGCACCTCCTAAACTCAAACACCTCTTGATCAAGGCGGTCAATTTACCTGAGCAGTATCAGTTTTGGGCTCTGATGTGCCTTTTTGGCTGTCAACTGCAGCATATCACTGCCCGAAACTGCTGGCTCGTTTCCTTCATTGTCCCCCTGCGATTTTAATAGTTCCTGGGGTGCCGGATTCGATTGATGATTGTTTTGATTTTTTGTCCCAGCAAATTATAGATAGAAACCACAATAGGCGTGTGGGTTTCAAGTTGATAGGAGATCAAAATGGATTGAAAGTCGACTCACTTTTGGAAAAACATGTTTTGTTTTCCTGTAAAAAAGATTACCAAAGCAGATGCCGCCCGGCGTTCTTCTGAATTAAAGATGCAGTTGCAGTTATATACATCTCAAATGCACGCGGCTGCCGCATCGGAAAAATCGGCGCGTCTGCAGCTGGACAAACTGCAGTTTGAAGCCCCGAATGTGCGCGAGAAACAAACGCTGGAAATTCAGCAGTACGAAATAGAAGCTGAGCAGGCGCGGAAAAAGCTAAAATCCCTGAAAGAAGCAAACCTGAATTATGAAAGCGCAGTCAGGCGCTACAATCGCGATCAACTGGATATTGTTTATCGTGTCACTCAATCTTTCTATCAGCTTTATCGTGCGACTCGTGAATATGAGATTGCCAGGCAGGATCTGAAGCAGCAGACGGAACTGTATGATCTGGCCCGACAGAAATACGACGCCGGATTGATTCCCCAGGTGGAAGCGCTGCAGATGGAAGCTGATTTGGCAGAAAGCCAAAGCAAACAGGTGGCAGCGGCAGCCAGCCGGGAACGCAGCGCCGACCGGTTTAAGCAGCTTATAGGGTTGAAATTAACGGATGATGTGGGCATAGTCACGGATTTTACCATCCAGGAAACCCATGTGGACCAGGAACGCGCCATTCAGCTGGCATTACAAAACAGATCTGAAATCCGTTTGGGTGAAATCAATGTGGAATTATCGAAAATTCAGGTCAAAGAGGTGGATGCCAGGCGCGATTTTCACGCAACCCTGAGCGCGTTCTACGATATTACCGGTGTTTCCAGCCCGACGCTGCCTTTTGAAACCGCACCGCGGGATCTTTTGACCTCCAGTCTGGACGACATGGACCGACGACCGAATAATAAAGGTGTGATGTTCAATGTCTCCGTGCCGATTTGGGACTGGGGCGGAAACAAAGCGGCGGTACAGGCCGCACATGCCCGGCTTTCCAATTCCGATTTGTCACTACAGGAGCAAAAAAAAACAATTAAACGCGAGGTACGCGATGTTGTGGGACGATTAAAAGAAACCCGCAGTCAGCTTGATGTGCTTGAAAAACGACGCGATGTCGCCAATCGCGCATTCGATATCTCGCTAAAACGTTTCGATAACGGCGATATCACCAGTCAGGAGCTGGCACTGGACCGGGACCGCTATCTCAATGCACAACTTGCCTATCTGGATGCCTATATCAGCTATCAACTGGCTCTGGCCGAACTTCAACGCACGACCATGTATGATTTTATAAAGAACAAAAGCCTGGTGAATGGGACGTGAGCTTTTTGAGTCGCATAAAAACGATCATATATCCTTCTTTTTGTCGTGATATTCACCCGTCGTCTAATCGGTTAATTGTTTGCTTCCCGCAGAACACGCCGAATCATTTGATCCAGTTCATGCAAAAAGCGCGAGCGGTCTTGTTTTTTCATCGGTGGCGGTCCGGTTGTGACCTGTCCGGCGCTGCGCAGTTCCGTCATCAGGTTGCGGGCAGCCAGCGCCTCGCCGATATTCTCATCGGTGAATTCCCTGCCGTTTGGCGTCAATACCCGGGCGCTCTGTTTCACACAACGGTCGGCGAGCGGAATGTCCGACGTGATTACAATATCATTCGCCTGAACCTGGTCAGCGATCCAGTCATCCGCGGCGTCCAGACTCTCCGGCACGCGCTCGAGTCGGATCCATGGTTTGTCCGGAATCCGCATGAATGTATTCGAAACCAGCGTAACCTGCAGATGATGTCGTTCAGCAACGCGGTATACCTCGGATTTCACCGGACACGCGTCCGCATCGATATAGATGTGAAGCATAGCAACATGTCTTTCGAGATTTTTATAAAACGTATTTTACGGCTTTGCTCTTTTTCAATTGTGTGAAAATTGACAAGCGCTCCTGTTCACCATCAACATGTACAGTAAAGCTGAGGGACACGTATTTGCCGCCCGAACTCTTGTTCGAAGGTTTAATGCTGTATGTTTTTCCGTCCGCAACGGATTTTGCTGTTGACCGCAGCAGCTGTTCGTCCCGGCCGATGATCCGGTAAGACCAGTTGCAGGGATAATGAATAATCGGTTTGTCATTTAAAATTTTCAAGAGATCATCCTTTTTTAAAAATATACCAACTCGTATGACTGCAACACAACTTGCACCGGATTCATTTCTTCCACATCAGGATTCCAGGCGGTCGGTTACCTTTTATATTGGCAGGGTTCACTAACAGAAATATCCGGTGCTTAATGCAATCAAGAGTTGTCCGCTGTAATAAAATACCAGACTGATGCGGTTGTATCTCCAGGGTTTCCAGAACTTGTTGGCGGCCAGAATCACATCCGACAGATAAAACAGCAGCGCGCCGAACAGGACCAGCAAGGCCTGGGAGGGGGTGAATTCCGGACTGAGAGGCGCAGAAGCGGCCCGGTTGACCATCACCGAAATGATCACAATATAGGCGATCACCGGTATCCGCATGCTGCCCAGATTCGGTCGCATCAACCGGTAAAACCCCGTACCGACGGACAGCAGCAGAACAGCCGTTAAAACATCCCACAGGGAGATAACCCCATTTACAACGAAAATCAACGGTTTTTCGTATTCTTTGGACATCATATGTATTTGGCACAAATTCGCAACGTCAGAGGTACGACTGTTCAACGCTCACGATTTTTTCTTCTTTCTTTTTACGATTTGCTGCTCGACCACAAATAATGTCAAACACTCAAGACAGAGGATCTGTATTTTATTAAAGATCAATAGCAGTTGCTATAAAATTTGTTCGCCATGCATCTCGATCCCGGCCCCTAACATTTCAGAGGCACCCGTCGCGTATGGCCCGGCCCGGAATGGATGCCATAGAACAGGGATTCACCCGGATTGGAGAGGAGGACGAGGGGGCTGCAGCCCCGGGATATACATTGCATGCGCTTTTCTAAAAGAGTATGTACTATAGTATGTACTCTTTTACCCTACCCTAAACCATTAAATATAAGAATCTAACAACTCGTTGGGCAGAAAAAATGTGAGTACAAAATGGAAATATTGAAAAGTTTAGCAACTGAAATTCAAAAAGATGTAAGGATTCTTGATTCAGATGTAATCAATATCACAAATTTCAAAATGCAATTTGAACCGGCTGAACCCAGATATCTGACAGACGAACGACTTTCCAAAACATACTTGAGTAAACCACTGGTAAAAATTGATAATGAAAATTTATTTGGTGAATTGGCGATTTTGAGATTTTTACAAAAAGATGGCTGGAACGGTGTTTGGGTTGATACTTTTCATGGTAGAGACAAAAAACTGTTCTGGAATAATTTACCACCAGAAGGCCAAGCATCATTGATAGAATCATCGATTTACAACATTTTGAAAAAAAGCGATTGGACGAAAGATGTCGATGATCTAATGTATTTTCCATAACTCTGCATGGGAATTTTACAAACATAAACGAATATCATCAATATTGTACAAATTACAGACACAGACCGTTGTTGGGTTCACTGTCATTCTTGAAATTATTATACGAAAACTATCCCGTTCAAACAACCTCTATTTCATGAATGGATTAAATTGGCTTTGCCGGGCTTGCATAAGGATCATCTCTATTGTATATTGTTGATCAAAAAGGATTGAGAGGGCTTGTGGTACGACATATTTTGCTTTTTCTGTTGGTCGCCATAGCCGTCTATCCGGCGACCTATTACGTTTCGCCTGACGGCGATGACAGGCATGACGGCAGTTTGGGCGCCCCCTGGGCCTCTGCGTCTTGGGCGACCCGGCGGATGCAGGGCGGCGATGAACTGGTTTTGCTGCCCGGCACCTATGTGCAGCGTGTCTTTGATGCGGATATCCTGCAGCCGCCGTCCGGTTCTGCGCAACAGGTTACCCGCATCCGCGGCAGCGATTCGGGCGCCGCGGTCCTGGCCGGAGCCGATAACCTCTATGCCTTGATCAATTTGTCCGGCGCCCATTATGTCGAAATCTCCGATCTGGAATTCACGCATGACGGGCAGGAATACGCCCGCGACGGCATCAATGCCACGGCTGAACCCTGTTCGCATATTGTCCTGCGCAATCTACATATTCACCATCTCGATGAATTCGGCTTGAATATCCGGGATGTGACTGATCTGACGGTGGACTCGTGTACTATTCATCACTGCGGATTCGGCGCCGCCGGCGGACCGGAAGCGGGGAGCGGCGGCGGCTGGCAGAATGTCAGATTCACGGATTCACAATTATCCCGGTCCGGCCATTATTATCAGAACGGCGATTCTGAAAATCCTTACGGTCGCCCGGACGGATTCGGCATCGAACCGGGCCCGGGACCGGTAGAGTTTGTGCGCTGCAGGCTGGAACACAATCACGGCGACGGACTGGATAGCAAATCTGATACGACCATCGTACGCAGCTGCATCATTGCCAACAATCGCACGGACGGTCTGAAACTCTGGGGGCGCTACGGCCGCATTGAAAACACGCTGATCTACGGCCGCGGCGACGGCGATGCCACGCCCACACCCTGGTCCGCGGTGGTGATTGACACCGAATTCCCAAACGCGGTGTTTGAGTTTGTGCATTGCAGCATTGACGATTCCCTGGGACAGAATTACTGCATGTGGGCGCAGTACGATCATCCGCAGGTGCCGATCCACGTGAATATGCTCAACACCATTATCAGCAGCCGCGGACGCCGGTCTTCCCTGTTTTTGACCGAAACTGTCAATTTTTCTGTGTCTCACACGCTGTTCTGGATGCCGGAGAACGATATTTTACTGCAGCATGGACAGGACGAATACAGCGCAGAGACGATTCCTGCTCTCGGTGACGGCGTACTGGCCGCGGATCCGCGGTTTGTCCGACCCGCCTGGGGCGGGGACGGCGATTATCGTCTGTCCGCCTCGAGTCCGGCCCTGAATGCCGCTATGCCCACGCATCTTGTCGTTGATCTGGCCGGCAATCCGCGCCATCAGGGAGCGGCTCCGGATCTGGGCGCTTATGAGCGGTCGACGGAAACCGCTGTGCAGACCCGAGCTCCCCTATCAAAGTTCAACGTGAGCTGCGCGCCCAATCCAGCCAATCCGGGTACCCGGATTCATTTTTATCTGTCCAAACCGGGACCGGTCAACATAAGCATTTACGATATGCTCGGACGCCGTATCTCAACGCTGAACAGGGTCTATTCGGCCGGTTCCCATTATGCGGCCTGGGACGGACGCAATGACCAGGGCGCTGTTTGTCCGAGCGGCATTTATTTGATTGTACTCGATACGGAAACGTATCGCCACCGTTTGAAACTGGCATTGGTGCATTGAATGAGTACCCGTTTATCCTCATCTTTTTTTCAACAATCCGCCCCGGAGGTCGCCCGTTCCCTGTTGGGGATGCGGCTGGTGCGCCGCTTTTCTGACGGGTTGGTTGCCGGTCGCATTGTTGAAACCGAGGCCTATAGTGGCCCTGACGACCGCGCCTCGCACGCCTCGCGGAAAAATCCAGGCAACGCCCGTCTTATGTTCGGTCCGCCCGGGATCATTTATGTGTACAAAGTCTATGGGCTGCATGTCTGTCTGAATGTGGTCACCGGTCCGGAAACAACAGCCGGCGCGGTGCTGTTGCGCGCGCTTGAACCGCTTGAAGGTCTGGATATCATGCGCCGTCATCGCGGCGATCACATATCTGACCGCGATCTGGCGCGCGGACCGGGAAACCTGACCCGGGCTTTCGGCATTGATCTGTCTTTTAACGGCGCCTCTATCGACAACAATGAACTCTGGATTCAACCGGAGCAAAACGATCGTCCCATCGAATCCGGCCCGCGGGTGGGAGTGGCCTATGCGGGCGAGTGCGCAGACTGGCCGTGGCGGTTCCGGATCAAGGGATCGCCGTTTGCGTCACGCGCAAGATCATGAAAAAAAAGATTCCGGATGCACACAATCGTATTGGTTTTGTTTCGCGGTCGAGTTCAAGCTTGTCCCCACGCACGAGGAGCAGAGGTCGCAGAGCAAAACAAGAGAAAACCAAATTACTTTCTTTATTGACCTGAATTTTAGTTAATTCCCTTTTAACAGTGATGTCGTTGAATCGCTTCACGCCAACGCTATCCAACATAAAAAGCAAACATATAGAGACAGCTCTTAAAATTCCACCCGGACTCCCACATTGTAGTTGATGCCGCTCAGATAGGTTTTGACAAGCGTGTTTTCAAACCAGCTTGCGCTCAGCACATTGGTGTGATCAAACATGTTCAGCACTTCTTCTTTGAAGGTAAATTTAAATCCCTTCCACGTAAACCGCTGCGTCAGTCCCAGATCAAACCGTTGATACAGAGGCAGCCGTCCCGCGTTTCGGGCAGATGTCAGTATTTCGTCGTCTTTTGAATAATAAATCGTATAGTATGATCCGCTTCCCAGGAGAATGCGCAAATGCATGCGTGATCCCGGAAAGCGCTCCATCTTGTCCTGCAGATTAAAGCTCAGGGTATGCGTTTGTGCGGACGGCCGGTTCACCCAGCCCTCGGAATCGTAGATCAGATCTTCTTTGGCGATCAGATATCCGTAACTGATCCAGTTGATACAGTCCGGGACAAACTCTCCGAACAGCATGGCGTCCAGACCGTAGGCATAGCCTTTGGCGTCGTTTTGACCGGAATACAGGGTGCGCACATCATAGGTGTCATAGGAAATCAGGTCGCTCATTGTTTTATAGTAAACTTCCATCTGCACATAATGCCGGTTGGGAAGTGTCTGCCGCAGGCTCAGTGTGGATTGCCAGGCTTTCTGGGCTTTCAACGCAGGCCGGTCTTGAAGCGGTACGTGTTGGATTTCCCTGTACAACGGCGGCTGTGCATAGCGTCCGATATGAAACGCCGTCTCTGTGTGATCCGTCACCCGGTATCGGCATCCGAGGCGCGGCATGAACACCGTCTCTTTGTTAAACGCATAACGAAACAGTCGCGCGCCCGCATTTATTTTGAAAAGAGCGGACAGATCGCGCTGATACTGCAGAAAACAGGCGGTGCCTGAGGTGTTCCAGAGAATATCCTGCTGAACCGGACCGACCGCATCACCCGGCAGCTGATAATTGCCGGACACCGCTTCATCCGCATCAAGGTCCTGATTCAGCCACTGGCCTTCGACCCCGAATATCAATTGCTGAAGCGGAGTTTGGAATCGGGTTCGCATATGAACGTGAACCTGCCGGTGGGTAAACGCGTTGTCATAGGATTCCCGGCGCCCGTCCAGTGTCAGAGCGGAATCCGGCAGTTCTTCGTCATCAAGGGGTATAATTTGCGTATACAATTGGGTGTCTTCGCGTTCGTTTTGCACAACGATGGAGGATTTCACCAGCGTGGACCAGCTCTTGGTCCAGTCCGCGTTCCACTGAATCCCCAAAACACCCGTATTGTGATCAAAGCGTTCTTGTCCTGATTCATGGATGCTGTATTGCGGAGCCTCGGGGAAACCGGGCACCGCTTTCACACTCGAAGGCTCTGACCGGTAACGGCTGCGCGCCAGTGCGGCGTATCCGCTGAATTTGTGCCGGTCTGACAGGTTCCAGCTGAACAGGCTCTGCCAGTCGTAAAAATCCGGGTTGTACTCTCCCTGCCGGTGCTGTGATTTGTAGATATGGCCATAGTCAATGCGCCTGACAGAGGTGCTGAAATTAAAGGTTTCGGATTCGGGTGAAAACAGAGCGACGCCGGCTTCGACCATGGACACATTGACCTGGCCGCTCCATTGTTGACTGTCGTTTTTCCGGTAAGTGACATCCAGAACCGAGGCAAGACGGTCGCCATAGGTCACGGGATACGCCCCGGTTCTCAGTTTGATGGCGTCCACCAGATAGGGATTGATCAGCGAGGGATTTTCCATCACGCCCTTGCGCACCAGATGCGGCTGCTCGATCTCGACACCGTTGATCACAATGAGATTGTCATCGTAACTGCCGCCCCGCACCTGAAACTTGCCGCTCTGATCATTGACCGACCACACCCCCGGCAGCGTCTTTAACGTTAAAAGCGGATTCCGGCAGGGGATTGGTGGTCGTCCCGCCCGGGCGCCTGATACCTCATACTGGTCGAGCTTGGCAACGTCTCCGTACGCCTGCACACTGACTTGTTTGCCCTCAAGCACCCGTGCTGTCAATGCCACATCCGGTATCACAGCCGGGGAATCCGGATGCGCGACCACCTGCAGACACCTTGTTTCATAGCCGACATGCGCAAAACAGAGCCTGTGAGCCCCGCCGGGAAGCGTGAGTGTAAACCGACCGGTCGAGTCCGAGGCTGCCCCCCGATTGGAGTCCGGTGTATAGATATTGACATCAGAAACGCCAATGAAAAATGTTCTTTACTGTTTATTTTATAAGAGGCTGCCTTCATATACCCGGTCATTCCTCTACCCCAGTAGTTGTATATGATCTCACTTTCATTCTTCCAGTCCATACCGTACACGCAGCTTGTATCGATGTTTGTGGCCTGAAACGAGGTGAGCGCCGTTTTTTTGAAATTACCATTCACATCGCACACCACGATTCGTGTGCTAAAACGGTTTGTAGCTGTATACATGATTTTATCTCCCGAGGGGGAAAATTCAGGAAAATAGCACAACGTATCGGTTCCACTTATCCTCTTTTGTTCTGATCCGTCGGAATTCATTGTCCAGATTTCAACCCGTATCCCGTTTTCAATATTATAATGTTTGCAATAGACAAGCATCGTTTTATCTGGCGACCAGTCCACATAAAACGTACCTCGTGTTTTGAGATTAATCAATTCTTGACAATTATATGTGATTGCAACAGACGAAGCCATATCACCAAGTCTGAAACACATGCAATCGTCTCATTATCAGGTCTACGGTGAGCCTTCTTGTTCGGTTCGGTTACATGGCATGCTACAGTTAAAAGCAGCAGAAAGAGTAATGTGTATATTGTGGTAGCCTTCATGGTGATTACCCATCCTCTTTTTTCATTTCGGTGAATTATCATGTTCATCAAAATAACTATCCGGAGCCGGCGGAGTAACGGCTATTTTCTCACCTCCTGTCACACTTGTTTTCCATATACGCCCATCCCTGCTGTCTGTATTCGTGTAAACCACCCACTTACTATCAGGTGAAAAAGATGGATAGTAACCTTTTGTTGTTAGTAAACGCAGATTTGAACCATCGGAATTCATTATATAAATATTATAGTAATCCAAATAGTTTGCATAGTGCATAAAAACAATTAGCTTACCATCGGGAGAAACTTTGGGGAGTAAACAATTCCACTTCATATTTGTCAAATTTTCTAAACTACTATCGTTAATAAAATATTTATATACTTGCGCTCTATCAGCATAATCACAATAAACAAACATTTTTCCATCGGCCATATAACAAGGTTGCGTACCATATTCAATTAAAAGGTGATCTTTTGTTCCATCTGTATTTATTTTCCAAATACCACGCTTTATAATTATCCGAACCAATTGATTTTGAATATAGAACTGAATTTACCATTTGGACAAAGTGACGGGAAAAAATTTCCTCCTGGAGTATTGGTAATTTGAAAAGAACTGCCCGTTTCATAATTGTACCACCAGATTTGCTTGTAAGCATCGAAAATAAATTCATATTCACTATTACCCCATATTATATTATCAACCACAACTGAACTAAATAATAAATGATTATTCGACCCATCCGGGTTGATTAAATAAACACCAGGAGTTGTAATCTTTCCGCCATGAATATAAGCGATTTTATTTGTAATTGGGGACCAAATTGGGCACACATCCTTCATAAAAGAGGGTGAATCTCTTTCATTATTATTATCGGTTGGCTGGTTACAAGAAAGAAGAAATATAAAAAACAGGAAAAAACAGTTTAATTTCATAATTTCCATAAACTTAATTAATTGAATTGAATTATAATTTTTATAGGTTACTATAAATTAAATGTGATATATTATGAATACAACTCATTTTTTCCGACATTATTTTTTTATGCCTATCAGGACATGCTTTAGAAAGCGGTTAATTCGGCTGTTTATGCATGTCAAAAAACGAGTTTGGCTGTATTACGAGCCCATAATGCTGTAAAATGATTTTTTCAGGAGACCTAAAATAGTAAAGGCCATTAACCATAAACTGACTAGTGGTCTTTGAACTGCCTGCTGGTGAGCCGGTCTGCTCAGAATATTTTTTTGAATATTCTAATTTAGCAGGCAGTTTTTATTTTACATATAAAATTTTTCCACTCTTGCTATAATTTTTTACATTTAACCGATAAAAATATACGCCGGCATTTAAATTCTTTGCTTCAAAAACAATATTTTGATATCCCGCCTCGCGATATTCATCGAATTTAAAAACATTCTGTCCAATAGAATTATAAACTGATAATTTTACATTACCTGCTTCTGGTAAGCCAATTTTAAAATTTGTTGTAGGATTGAAGGGATTTGGAAATGCAGAAAGTGAATATCCAGAGGGTAGTTCGGGTATCTCGAGCGTAATTGGCTCGTCTTTATTCATTGATGAATCTACCTGAACTCCCTTGGTATATACAGTATTACTAAAATCTGATTCACTTCCAAAATCATCTTTGGCCTTTACTTTATACCACCAATTATCACCATAGTATTGTGTAGACATTATTATTTCATCCACCCATGTAGTTGTTGTACCAGAGCAACTAATCGTAGCCACCACATCAAAACTGGAACCATTTTTCATTCTGTATATATTATATTCATCAGTATCTTCACTACCTCGTGTAATTGTTAATTTAGGATGATTAATATGCATATCTGGATCCCATTGTGTGCCAAGAGATATAGATGGTGTTGAAGGCGGAGGATCCCCAAGCACTGTATAGGCAAATTCAACTTCCGAGGGTTCACATGGATACCAGAAAGTTTGATAAGGGTAATAAAGTTCTTTACATTTATAAACATATGTCTGAATCGTTGCACTGGAAGATGTAATTGTCCCCTCTTTTACTCCACACCATGGTATCTGATAATTTGGATTTGATGGAGCAACACCAAGAGTACCGTCAATATTTCCCCATATCAAAATTGTACTTTGATTATAATTATTAAAACTTATGTTCTTCTCAATTCTATATTTTTTTGCAACACAAGTATAAAAATCTGCATAAAGAACAAAGGTTTTCCAGTCGTTATCAACTTGGATAATTGTTCCACCGTTGGTTGTATACCTTTCCATATTATATATTGAAGATAGTCTGCGAATTGCCTCTTTAGCATTAATTTTGCCATAACCAGTAAAATTATCAAAACCAGCTAAATAAATATCATCGGCAGTGTGTTTTAAAATATATTCGACATCTTCCGCTCTGACATCTTCGCGCATACTCATCATCAAGCTTGCAACACCTGAAACTAAAGGAGTAGAAAAAGAAGTACCATACATATAATCAACATCATCATCACCAGTAATAACACATATATCATCGTATTGGGACGACGAATTTGTACCGCCCGGTGCTGTTACATCCACATAAGAATTATGGTTAGAAAAACTTGAATAGTTATTGCTTTTATTAGCCGATGCCACAGAAAAAACAATATCAGAATAGCAGGCAGGTACTCGATCTTGAGACCCGTTATTATTACCCATAGCAGCAACTACGAATGAACCATTAAAATAAAGCATTTCTTATTGCTAACATTGTACTATATGAACCATCATTACCCGCTTCTATTGACCAGCTATTGTTGATTACATTACAATTTTCATTTACACAGGATTGTATTGCGGAGGCAAATTCTTCAGAATTATTTCCATGCGCGGCCGAATAATATTTAGCATTCCAATCTACACCTGCTACCAGATGATCATTGTTTGTATTGGCAATGGCAATGCCTGCTGTTGCTACAGAATGACTATTATCACCCCAACTAACACCATTACTTCCTGAATTACGCCCCTTCAATTCTGTTATACCATTTATTGGATCACCCTCATATGCCGATGAAGTTGATTCTACAAATCCTATTTTAATATTTGATGATCCGGTTGAAAAATCCCAGGCCTCAGGCATAGAAACATCAGCTCTGTTCTGAGGATTGGACACATAGTAATCAAATAATCCCCATTGCCTCCCTGGAGTATCAGTTCCAAAATTATACACACCATTTGAATTATTATCAGTATATTTAAATCTATCATCATTAGGAATGATCGTTTCATCTGTATTTTCATATTGATATACAAATTCAACCATTTTTATATTATCAAGTTTTGATAAAGCATTTTTATATTCTTCAATTTTACTAATATCCGGTTTAAATGATATTGTATAGATTAATGACAGATCTGATATTTGAAAAAATTTGTTATTTAGATTTTCTTTGGTATGATTTTCCATCTTAAAAGATGGTACAGTTCTTTTAATTGTTTGAATGTCCAGTTCATCCAAAGTTTTCTTTAGAGATTCATCACTTATTTTAATAGCGTTTAAAGTAAATTCACTTTTTGCATCTGATAACTTTATAATAGGTTTTTTAAGGTGGATAATCAGTTTTTTTTTCATTTCTTTTTCAGCGCTGAAAGCACTAAATGCTAAGCATAAGATTAAAACAAAGGTTTTCTTCATTTTAAATTCCTTTCATTTCGGTGAATTATCATGTTCATCAAAATAACTATCCGGAGCCGGCGGAGTAACGGCTATTTTCTCACCTCCTGTCACACTTGTTTTCCATATACGCCCATCCCTGCTGTCTGTATTCGTGTAAACCACCCACTTACTATCAGGTGAAAAAGATGGATAGTAACCTTTTGTTGTTAGTAAACGCAGATTTGAACAATCGGAATTCATTATATAAATTTATATTCACTATTACCCCATATTATCGACCACAGCTGAACTAAATAATTTTTTGCATGCTAACGAATGTACCAAAAAAGGAATCTAAACATCCTATGAACCCTGTGTCAGATATGTACTGCCCCGTTGACACAGATGATCCTGCATTGGCATTGTATGTATTTTCCGGATACTATGCAAGAAAAAAATTAATCAATCATCGTTATCATAATTCCGATACCCCGCGCGATCATTATCCTACATTGCCGAAAGGCGGCATTGTCGTCCAAACGACGAAAAACACCACGGTCGAGGCTACGGTAACCGACCGGAAGCGCGGTAAAACCACTTGCCGAATACAGCAGAAGGGTTCAGCGTTTCCGATACCGATAATACGCCGCGCACGCCCCTTCCGATGACACCATGGTGGCGCCCAGGGGATGCTCGGGGGTGCAGGAATCGGCGAAACAGGGACAATCGGTCGGTTTTTTCAGTCCCTGCAGCACCAGACCGGACATGCAGTCGGTTTCTTCCCGGATGGACATGTTTTTCAATTGGAATTTTTTTTCCGCGTCGAACGCGGCATATTGGTCGCGCAGCGCCAGTCCGCTGTCCGGGATCACCCCGATCCCCCGCCAGGTCTGATCGACGCGTTCAAATACATTCAGCAATGCTTGCTGCGCGGGCCGGTTTCCGGCCTCGGTCACCGACCGTTTATACGGATTTTCCACCTCGTAACGACCTTCCCGCAGCTGCCGGATGCACATCAGCATGCCCTGCACCAGATCGACCGGTTCGAATCCGGTGACCACCATCGGGGTTTTAAACGCTTTGGCCAGGGGGGTGTATTCGTGATAGCCCATCACCGTGCACACATGTCCGGCAGCCAGAAAACCGTTTACACGGCAGTCGTCCGAAGAAAGGATCGCCCGGATGGCCGGCGGCACCCGCACCTGCGAGGTCAATACGGAAAAATTGTTCAGCTGTTCCGATTGCGCCCCCAGCACAGCCATGGCATTGGCCGGCGCTGTGGTCTCGAACCCGATGCCGAAAAACACCACCTGCTTGTCCGGATGCTGGCGCGCCAGCTTGAGGGCGTCTGTGGGTGAATAGACAATGCGGACATCGCCGCCCCGGGATTTGACGGACAGCAGGTCTTCCCGGCTGCCGGGCACGCGCACCATATCGCCGAACGAGCACAACATGATATCCGGCTGTTGGGCCAGTTCTATGGCTTTGTCAATTTTGTCAATGGGCGTCACGCAAACCGGACAGCCGGGTCCGTGCAGCAGGGTGATGTCCGGCGGCAGCAGGGTGTCGATCCCGTGGCGCAGGAAGGCGTGCGTTTGTCCCCCGCAGATTTCCATGATGGTCCACGGCTGATCCGTGATATCATGAATGGCCTGAATATAACGTTTGACGACGTCGGCATCACGAAAGGGCTGGTCGCGTTTCATTGGCGTTTCCGCTGCTGTGTGATCGATTCGATCTCGTCCAGAATCCCGTAGATTTCTTTGGCTTCCTGTTCATCAAGCACACCGATGGCAAAACCAACGTGAACATTCACGTAATCACCGGGTTTGGCGTCCGGGACATAACCGAGATGCACCTCCCGGACCACACCGTCAAAACTGACGCGGCCTTTGCGTGTGACCGGATCACTGCCCTCTATACTGAGAATTTTACCGGGTATGGCTAAACACATACGACCTCTTTGGGTTCGAGTTGAAAGGTCAATGCCGCATATTGACCCAGACTGATGCCGCCGTCATTGGGCGGTATCTGCTGATGCGTATAGACCTGAAATCCTTCTTGTTCGAGCCGTGCCTGCACCCGTTCGCTCAGATATCGATTCTGAAAGGTGCCGCCGCTCAACACGAGTTTCGGCTGTTTTATGTTTTGCGCCATAGTGACGATCATCTCTGCCAATGTGTTGTGAAAACCGGCGGCGATCCGGCCCGGCGATACGCCCTGCTGATCGTCGTTGATTATCCTGTGGATCATCGGCTGCCAGTCGAGCACCCAGGTTTGCCGATTTTCATCAAATCGGATGTCAAAATCATAGCCGTCTGTATGTTTGTTTCTCCAGGCCAGGTGTTCCAGTGCCATAGCTGCCTGACTTTCAAAGTGATTAATGTGCTGAATATCAAGGATCGAGGCGACCGCATCAAACAGGCGTCCGGCGCTGCTGGTCCGGGGACTGTTGACACGCCGGTTCAGCATACTCAAGAGGGTTCGGAGTGTTGGTTTCGACACTGCCTGCAGCGGCGGCAGTTGCTGAATGGATTCGGTGTCTGTGCCGTACAATTCATACAACAGTCCGACCGCTGAGCGCCAGGGCTGCTTGACGGCAACATCTCCGCCGGGCAGTGCAAACGTGCGCAAATGCCCCGCACGGGTATACCCGGTTGTGCTGATATCCAGCCATTCGCCACCCCAGACCGTGCCGTCCGGTCCGTAACCGGTGCCGTCCCAGGCCACCCCCAGAACCGGCGGCTCCACATCGTTTTCAGCCATGCAGGAGAGAACATGAGCGACGTGATGCTGAACCGCGATCTTTTTGCCTGAAAACTGCATGCATTCCCGGGTGGAAGCGTAATCCGGATGAGCATCGTGAAGAATATAGTCGGGGGTGATGTCATACAAGCGGCTGAAATCGTCTATCATTTGATGAAACGCCTGCAGCGCGTGCGGGGTGTCCAGATCGCCGATATGCTGACTGGGAAAGACCAGACCGGCGGACCCCACGCAAACCGTATTTTTCAAGTGCCCGCCCACACAAACAGCCGCAGGCAGGGACTGGCGGAGGCGCACCGGCAGCGGCGCATACCCGCGCGCCCGCCGCAGCGCCAC
This sequence comes from candidate division KSB1 bacterium, assembly GCA_034521575.1. NCBI lineage: Bacteria > Pseudomonadati > Candidatus Zhuqueibacterota bacterium. The sequence goes on along the minus strand of JAXHMJ010000005.1, from coordinate 2,056,852 downwards.
CAGTCGGTTGTTGATCACCCGGACGATCGAATCATCCGCGTGACGGGCAATGCGGCGGTTGTGCATCAAAAAGGCATCCGCGATCCGGCTCAGACGCTCCAGCGCGTCGTGGTTATCTGTGCAGATTGTATCGTCGGATAAATTTCCGCTGGTGGCCACCAGGGGTCGACCGAATTTTTCAAGAATGATATGATGCAGCGGCGTATACGGCAGCATCACCCCCAGCCAGGGATTGTTCGCGGCGATATTCTCTGCTATGTTGCCATGGCATTCAGAGGTCTGCTGTTTTTTAGCCAGGAGAACAATGGGCGCTCCCGGAGCGTGCAGCGCGCTTTTCTCCAGCAGGCTGATGTCGCAGACGGTCTCTGCATCCGCAGCGTTCATCATGAGGGCAAAAGGCTTTTCGTCGCGATGTTTTCGCCGGCGCAAACGCTGAACCGCATCGGTATTTCCGGCATCCGCCATCAAATGAAAACCCCCGAGTCCCTTGACCGCGGCAATCCGGCCGTCCCGCAACAGCTCGACACACTGAGCGATCGCCTCGTTTCGGCTTGCTATCGACCGACCGGATGTATCGACCCACTCAACCTGCGGGCCGCAGTCCGGACAGGCATTCGGCTGCGCGTGAAAGCGCCGGTCATCGGGATTCTCATACTCGCTTTGACAGGTCGGGCACATGCGAAACTCACGCATTGTGGTCTGGAGGCGGTCATAGGGAATGTTTTCAATGATGGTAAAGCGCGGACCGCAATGCGTACAGTTGATAAACGGATAAAGATAGCGCCGGTTGTCCGGGTCAAAGAGTTCGTTGAGGCAATCCGGACACGTGGCAATGTCCGGCAGAATCCAGGCGGAACAGTCTCCTTTTGCCGTACTTTTGCGAATATGAAATTCGCTATAGCCCACCGGATCAGAAAACTGATGTTTAATCGAATACAGCTTGGCCGGCTGCGGTTTTTCAAATTCAAGACCGGCCAGAAACGATTCAAGAGCCCGAATGTCACCTTCAGCTTCGATTGTAACACCCTGCGGCGCATTGCACACCCAGCCGGTCAGTCCGAGAGCGCGGGCTGTGCGGTAGACGAACGGACGAAAACCGACGCCCTGAACCGCGCCTTGAATCTGTATTTTGATGCGCTGCACGTTTTAGTTTCCGGATGTTTGTGTGCCGTCAACCAGCCATTGACACCAATCCTGCAATCCCTCTCCGGTTTTGGCGGAAACCTCAAAAAATAAGAGATTTGCATTGATTTTTTCCGCGTTTTTCCGGAATTGATGCTTGTCAAAGTCAACGTACGGCAGCAGATCGGTTTTATTCAGAATGCAGAGATCCGCAGCCCGAAACATATGCGGATATTTCACAGGTTTGTCGTCGCCTTCGGTGGTGGACACCATGACAATTTTATGCTGTTCGCCCAGATCATAGCTGGCGGGGCAGACGAGGTTGCCGACGTTTTCGATAAACAGCAGCTGAACACCCGTAAGATCAATCCGGGATACGGCATCGCGCACCAGTTGTGCATCCAGATGGCAGGCGCCGTGGGTGACGATTTGCGCCACCGGTACATGGTAGCGGGCAATGCGTTTGGCATCGTTATCGGTTTGCACATCCCCTTCCACGACAGCCATGCGAACCTGACCCTGCAGCGCCTGCAGGGTTTGCTCCAGCAAGGTGGTTTTTCCGGAACCGGGAGAACTTACCAGGTTTAATACAACGGTTCTCTGATCCGAGAACTGCTTTTTCAGGACAGCCGCGATCTCGTCATTTTTTTCCAACACTTTGCGTTCCACTGTTATGATGGACATGGTTCCACCTCCACTTCTTTGACGTAAAATTCATGACCTGACGTTAGTTGAATACTGCTGGATTGACAAAAAGGGCAGGTAAATTCGAATTCGTCGATGCCAAATGATGCATCGCATTGACTGCAGTTTGCGGTAACGGGAATAATCGTGAGATCAAGACTTGAATACTGCAGAGGCGTGTCGGTGATGAGCGAATCATAGGCGTGCAGCAGCAACTCCGGCACCACCGCGATCATTTCACCAATGACCACCCGAACACGTTTGATTTCCACATCCGGATGACGGCGTCCGGTTTCGGTTACAATGTCAATAATGTTTCCGGCAATAGCGGTTTCGTGCATACAGACACTCGTCATTAACGCTCGTAAAAATATGTCAGCAGCAAGTCGGTCCGGAATATGCGGTTCGGTTGCGGTTCTGGAGGAATGTAGGGGGCTTGCATTATTTATTTATATACATCAATCCCTTGTTGCACACGCCATACACCTTTCCGGAAAGTTCCATATCGATATAGGGCGAATTATGTGACAGGGATTTGATATCCTGTTTCCTGAGCACGGTTTTGGCTTTTGGATTAAAAATACTCAGATTGGCCGGTTCTCCGGTTTTGATCTGTGGGACCGGTAGATTTAGCAGTTTACGCGGTGTGACGCACATTTTTTCTAGGGCCTGTTCCAGGGACAGGGCGCCGGATTCTACGACGGTTTTAAGGATGACGCTCAGCATACTCTGTAATCCGATAATACCAAAGGGTGCGGCTTCAAACTCGACCTGCTTTTCTTCCAGCGAGTGCGGCGCATGATCGGACGCGAATACGTCGACGGTGCCGTCGGCAATGCCCTGCATCAGGGCGTCCATGTCTTTTGGGGTGCGCAGGGGCGGATTCATTTTTAAATTGGGATCAAATCCGGTCAAGTCCTGGTCCGTGAACAACAGATGATGCGGCGCCACCTCGCAGGTGACCGGCAATCCTTCCTGTTTGGCGCGTCTGACCAGTTCAACACCCTCGGCTGTGGACAGGTGCGCCACGTGCAGCGCACTGCCGGTCAGCCGTACCAGCTCAATGTCCCGGGCAATGATCACGGATTCTGCGGCGTTGGGTATGCCTGTGATGCCCAGGCGCGTGGACATGACACCTTCGTTCATATGTCCCTGATTGGCCAGCTTGTGATCTTCACAATGATCAATGATCGGTGCGTTGTACATACTGGCGTATTCCAAGGCGTAGCGCATCACCAGGCTGTTGGATGATGTGCTGCCGTCATCGGAAAAGGCCACGGCGCCGGCCTGATACAGATCGGCGATTTCCGCCATTTCTATTCCTTTGCGGCCCTTGGTGATCGCACCGACCGGATAAACGTCCACCAGCTCTTTTTCCGCCTTTTGTTTGAGAAAACGCACCACCTGCTGATTGTCGCAGGGCGGATCGGTGTTGGGCATGGGCAGCACGGCTGTAAAACCGCCGGCCATGGCTGCGGCGCAGCCGGTTTCCACGGTTTCCTCGTCCTCGCGTCCAGGCTCGCGCAGATGTACGTGCATATCAACGAGTCCGGGAGAGATAACCTGACCGCTGCAATCCACGCTTTCTCCTGAGAACGAGGAATCAATTTTGCCGATCTCTTGAATGATTCCGTTCTTGATAATGATATCGGCCGATTGCCGGGTGTGGGCCACCGGGTCTACGAGCTCGGCGTTTTTCAGACAGATATGTTTCAATGCTTGTAAATTCATGTCACGTCCTGTTTATTCAACTTTACCTTCCGGATTGGCCAGCAGATACAACACAGCCATACGCACGGCGACTCCGTTGGTCACCTGATACAGAATGATTGAGGCGTCCGAATCCGCAACATCGCTGTCGAGTTCCACACCGCGATTGATGGGCCCGGGGTGCATAATGGTGATTTCTTTTTCTGTTGTTCGATACGGCGGCGCGTCACGCCGAATTTGGGCGTGATACTCGCGAATACTGGGAAACAGGCCGCTTTTCTGGCGTTCCAGCTGAATGCGGAGAACATTGACCGCATCCGCCCATTCCAGGGCTTGATCAATTTGATAGGAGACCGATACGCCCAGATCATGGATATGCGGCGGGATCAGGGTTTTGGGACCGCAGAGCATAACCTCGGCGCCCATGGTTAAAAGTCCGTGAATGTTGGACCCGGCGACACGACTGTGCAGAATATCGCCCACGATGGCCACTTTGAGCCCTTTTAATGAACCGAATTTCTGCCGCAGACTGAGCATATCCAACAGCGCCTGGGTAGGATGTTCGTGCTTGCCGTCACCGGCATTGATCACAGCTGCATCCGAGCACTGGGTGAGGAACAGGGGCACGCCGGCGGCCGAATGACGCACCACGATCATATCGATTTTCATGGCTTCAATATTGCGGATGGTGTCGCGCAGGACTTCGCCTTTGGATACCGAACTGGTGGCTTTGGAAAAGTTGATCGTATCTGCGGTTAAACGTTTTTCCGCCAGTTCAAACGAGATGCGTGTGCGTGTCGAGGGTTCGTAAAACAGGTTCAATACGGTGGTGCCGCGCAGCGTGGGGACTTTGGGAATGGGGCGCTCCAGAACCTCTTTGAATGTTTCCGCGGTATCCAGAATCGTCCCGATATCCTGAGCGGAAACATCTTCCAGACCGAGTAAATGTGAAATGGATACAGGCATTTACATATTCTCCGAAACTTGAATTAAATGAACACAGTTCTGACCGTCGATTTCCTCCAGATTGACCTTGATCTCTTCACCCACCTGGGTGGTGACCACTTTGCCGATAAAATCAGGCTGGATCGGGAGTTCACGATGGCCGCGGTCAATCAGAACGGCCAGCTGTATATTGGAGGGCCGGCCGTAATCCATCAGAGCGTCCAGGGCGGCGCGTGCGGTGCGGCCGGTATACAAAACATCATCCACTAAAACAACCGGAATATCATCAATTTGGAACGAAAGATCGGTGAGCTGAATGTTGGGCTGCTTGAATCGTTTTTTGAAATCATCCCGGTACAATGTAATGTCGAGAATGCCCAGCGGCACTTTTTTCTGCTCAATCTCTTCTATTTTTTTCACCAGCCGTTCAGCCAGTGTGGCGCCCCGGGTTCGGATGCCGACCAGAGCCAGCTTTTCCGCGCCTGAATTATATTCAACAATCTGATGCGCCAATCGTGTTACCGTCCGGTTTAAATCTTCCGAAGAGATTACCGTTGCTTTTATTTTTGTGTCCATAATTCCGCCGATATCTTTCCCCGCAATTTAGTTTGTTATTATATTAAGAATAATGACGGATAGAAGCAAGTTAATTCTCCAACATGGGCTTGACTTTTTTCAATATTATGCATAGACTAGGGTGGAAATGAGACAGAGCAACCAGAGAGGATAGCGCATGATTCCATATGGAAAAATGTTTCAAAGAGGCGAGGTGCTGTTGGTCTATATGAACAATGAGCCGACGTTCTTCGCCCGGGTTGAATCAATAACACCTGACAGAAAAAAAGATTGGTGGCAGCTGAATCTGCTGATTCTGGCGCAACCGCTGAAAACCATGACCTGGACACTGGATTCCGACCAGATGCGCGGACAGACGTTTACGATCAAGGGGGTGCCGGTGGAAATACGACGGGTGCGCGCGCCTGAATCCGATGAACCTGAAACACCCGAACCGGACACAAAAGACGGCAATGTGGTGTCCATGTTCGATTTTGATTAAAAAGATTGCATCTAGCCCTTAAATTTATTAAGTTTAATTTGTGATCGTACAGTCGTTCTTTCCAAACCAGTTTCCTATAAACCGTTATAACACTATTTTTGAAAGGTAAAATTCTATGAGCTCAAAAGTTGAATCATTCCAGGATCTGGTGGTTTGGCAAAAGAGTCACAAACTCGCACAATTTGTTTTTAAATCCAAATTTTCCGGCAAGGAAGGCAAGGCCCTTGCTGATCTCCTGACTGTAAGAATCGTAGATATTCCCAGCAATCTGGCAATCGGATTTAAAAAACGCGGGAAAAAAGCCAAGATCCATTACTACCGGGAAGCGTTAACCGCTCTCCAGGATGTTTCCTATCTGTTTCTCCTGGCCAAAGACCTGGAATGTCTGAAAAATGCCGACGAGATGTACGAAGATCTCGAAACCATTGAGAGAATGATTAAGCGATTGATTCGTTCGAACGCTCAAAATTAAAGGTCGGTTATGGATATTCCCGCTATACAGCAAGCCCTGAACACTCAAAATATTGACGGCTGGTTGTTTTATGATTTTCATGACCGAGATGCGATTGCAGCGCGCGTTCTGAACATGGATACCAGCCGGTCGGCGACACGACGATGGTTTTATTTTATTCCCGCCCACGGTACACCGCAAAAACTGGTGCACCGCATCGAATCCTGGCGCTGCGACCACCTGCCGGGCGACAAACAGGTGTACCTGGCCTGGCAGAGCCTGGAAGAACAATTGAAAAACATGCTCGGTAATGCCAAAACGGTCGCTATGCAGTATTCACCCAACAACGCCATTCCGTACGTCTCCATCGTGGATGCCGGTACCATCGATTTGGTACGCAGTTTCGGATTCAACGTGGTGTCCAGCGCCGACCTGGTCGGGCAGTTCGAAGCCCACCTGACAATGCAAGACTGGGAGCGCCACAAACAAGCCGGCCGCATCATTCAGGACATTAAAAATGCGGCGTTTAAAGAGATCGCAATCCGCTTGGTCAAGAATAATCCCCCCACGGAACATGAGATACAGGTGTTCATTCAGGAGAAAATGCGCGAGAACCACATGGTATGGCCGGACGGCCCTATTGTGGCGGTCAATGATCATGCCGGTGATCCGCATTACGAGCCCACTCCGGACAACAGCGCTACCATGAAACAGGGCGATCTTGTGCTCATTGATCTGTGGGCCAAGCAGGATGTCCCCGGCGGTATCTATTATGATATCACCTGGATGGGATTTATCGATACCGAGGTCCCCGACTCTTACGATTCTCTGTTCAGTATTATCGCTTCTGCCCGTGACGCGGCGGTCAAACTCGTTGAACAGCGGTTTGCAGAAAAGAAACCCGTACACGGCTGGCAAGTGGATGAGGTGTGCCGCAATGTCATCAAAGACGCCGGTTATGGCGACTATTTCACGCATCGTACCGGACACAATATCGGAGAAGAGGTGCACGGCAACGGGGTGCATATTGATAATCTGGAAACCCGTGACGAACGTAAAATCTTGCCGGGAACCTGTTTTTCTATTGAGCCCGGCATTTATATGCCGGAAAAAAACATGGGCTTTCGAACCGAGATTGATGTATTTGTCACTGAAGACGGCAAGATCGATATTACCGGTGATGTTCAGCAGCGTATCCTGCCGATTCTCAGTCTGTGATACCGGAACAGGCGTCTGATATCGATTTCGTGAGTCACGCCGGATCATGCTGTTGCAAGGTTTTCTGTCTCTATGTCTAAATGATGATGATGTGTGGTTAGGGCTGCGATTCTCGGAAAACAGGGCTGCTGTTACAGTGTGCTTTCTCCAGCGGGGGTGAAAAATGATTTGATGGCACGACGAACCGGTTTGCAGATTGGTTCGCCGGTGCGGGTGGAGCGCACCTGTATCCCCAAATAACGGATGTCCATTGCCCGGTGAGCCTTGAGGTATTCTTCTACCATTGAGATTGAAAAGGCATGTGTGCTGATACGGATTTGATCGAGCTCACTGCGATCAATCCAGCGGATATCCCCGGGTGCGCCGCCCCAGTCCGTGCTGTCGATGAAAATCAGCATAGACGGCTGAGCGTTCAGGATGGGCTGTAATACATTTTCCGGATTAGCGCCGGCCCGGATGAACACCGCAGAACGAAATTCCGGTTGCTGGTTCAGCATGTGCAGAAACAGCAATCCCGCGGCGTCATCACCCCGGGCGTCGTTGCCAAGACCAACAAAGACCAGGGGTTGGGCGGGGAAGAGGGTTTTACAGAATGTTTTAAAATTCATCCGCAACCACGGTTTTATGCCGGCATCGCGGGCATACCTGCTTGAACTGGTCTTCCCGGCGTATCCGGGCTTTGGCATCTGCTCTTGGCAGGTCGGCGAATGCTTTTTGAGTTTCCAGCAACAGATTCGGATGGGCATAGGCTTTGGCGCCCAACCGGTCTTTGAGCCATAGCAAATGATCGCGCGCCGCGATGACCTCTCCGCATAGTTCACAAAGCAGCAGTTCCTTGTCCACATGTTCGAACATGTCCTCTGCCTCGAGGTCTGTGCCCGAGAGCGAGTATTGCGTTGACAATTGAATACCCTGTTCCGTCATGCATTTTTCCTCGCATTGACCGCAATGAATGCAAGAGGCATAGTTAACCGTCAATCTTCTGGTTTTATGTTCCACGTCATCCGTCATGGTGATTGCTGCCGGAGGACAGACCTGGGCGCAGGCGCCGCATCCCACGCAATAGTCCTCATGGTATTTGGGAAAGCCCCGGAACTGTTCAGCCGGTTCAAACGCTTCTTTGGGAAACCGGGTAGTATACGGAGCGGAAAACAGGGAAGAAAGCGCTTCTTTCACTTCGCGCAATTTTGGCAGAAACATTCGTTGTTCCTTTATTTTTTCAGTTCATGATCTTTTGCGTAATAATCAATTTCTGTTTCCCGGGTCAGCGGGATACCGCTTCGATGTGCGGCCCGGGATATGGCATGCGCTGCCACCGGAGCTGTCAGAAATATGAACGCAATGCCCAACAGGGCTTTGAATCCGAACGGGGTAAATCCTTTTATGATAAAAGCGCCAAACAGGACGCCGGCCGAGCCAAAGGTGACGCATTTGGTTGCTGCCTGAAGTCGATTATAAACATCCGGAAGCCTCAGCAGACCCAAAACACCGAAAAAGTCGAATGCGATACCCATACCTATAAAGATCAGTCCAATGGTCTCATTAATCATCAAGCGACCTCCCTTCCAGAATTTTAGCAAACGCCAGTGAGGCGATAAAACTCAACAGTGCCCAGATGAGCCCGATATCGACAAAAAAATCATTGTCATAATACAGTCCGATCAGCGCCAGCATACCGACAATCAGTACACCGAGAATATCCACGGCAACGATCCGGTCCGCCGGAGACGGCCCGAAAATCACACGCAGCAGCACAAACAGCGAACTGAATAAAATAATATTGATTAGTTTGAATAATAGTTCACCTTGATATATAAAAAAGTTGATATAGAAAAACAGAGCAATCAACAGCAATCCGGAAAGCCATCGCAAAAATTTCATTCAAACACCTCCGTGAGCAGGGGTTCAAACCGGTTACCGATCAACTCGGTGCATTCATTAACCTCTTTGCTTTTAATATCAATCCAGTGAACATAAATCGACTTTTTTTCGTCCACATCAATCGTTAGAGTGCCCGGTGTCAGCGTAATCGAATTGGTCAGTACGGTGATCGCCGCTTCCTTGGTGAGTCGGGTTTTTATTTTCACAATACCGGGTTTGATCGGCAGGCGGGGATGCACCACAATATAGGCAACATGCAGGTTGGCTTTGACCATTTCCCGGAGAAATTTGAGAAAATAGATCAACGCGTACAGCGACCGATGCAGCACATGCTTTTGTTTGCTCGTTGTGATCAGCCAGTGGCCGGCTGTCAGACTGACCAGAAGCGCAACGATAGATCCCGCGATGAGTTCCTGAACGTTTTTAATATCCGTCAAAGCCAGCCAGACCAGCAGCGACAGAATAAAAACAAAAATTCTGCTTTTAAATTTGATACTCATAACGACCTCCCCAGAACCAGTTGAATGTATTGCAGTTTTCCGGAAATCACATTCACCACCGGTTCCAATGTGAATTCCTTGATGCCCGGCAGAAGCAGGCATCCGCCGATAATACAAATCAGAGCCAGAGCCAGCATGGCGGTATTCATGGCCAATCCGGTTGTTTCTCCTGTCGACTCGACCTCGACGCTACGGCGCCGGCTGTATTGCTGAAATTTCAGAACCGCTGCCAGCGTCAGGACACTGCCGATAATGGCCAGAGCGGACAGCCAGAATTTTCCCGCCGCGACAGCTGCCATGATGATGATCAGTTTACTGAAAAAACCATTGAACGGCGGGATACCGGAAATCGCCAGCGATGCAATCATGGAAGTGCCGGATGTGACGGGAAGGCGTTCGGTTAATCTGCCCATGCTTTTGAGATTGCGGGTGCCCATGGACAGTTCAATGCTGCCGGCATTGTAAAACAGCAGCGACTTGAAAACAGCATGATTGAACAGGTGAAACACAGCGCCCAGTATGGCAAGCGGGGTGCCCAGTCCGAGTCCCAGCAGAATGTAGCCAATTTGACTGATGCTGCTGTAAGCCAGCAGCCGTTTCAGATCCCACTGCAGTATGGAAACCAGTCCCGCGGCAACGATGGATATGATACCCAGTACCGTCAAAACAGACAATAAAACCGGCGGCGCATTGAATACATTGAAAAACAGCCGGATTATCACATAGATTCCAAGGACTTTGATCAACACGCCGGACAGCATGGAGGATATGGGCGCCGGCGCCGAGGAATGCGCATCCGGCAGCCAGGCGTGAAACGGCACCATAGCGGCTTTGAGGCCGAAACCGGCGAGGAAAAAAGCAGCCAGCCACACTATCAGCTGTGCCGGCTGTTCCGGAAGAACCTGGGCAACTTTCGCCAGAGTCAGCGTCGAAGTGGCGCTGTAGGTGACGCCGATACCGATCAGAATCAGCATGGATGAAACAGACCCCATAATCGCGTATTTAAAAGCCGCTTCAAATTCCCGGGCTCTGGACCCATAAGCCACCAGAGCGAATGCGGCCAGCAGGGCAATTTCCATAAACACATAGAGATTAAAAAGATCTCCGGTAATGATGACGCCATTCATCCCGCTGAGCATCAGCATGAACAGGGCGTAATATTTCCAGTTTGCAGATAAATGCCGGATGTATTGAATCGAATACAAAAGCGCGGTCACGGCCACGCCGCTGACAATGATGAGCATAAAGGCAGACAGGGCATCCAGGACCATGACAATGCCAATCGGCGCCGGCCAGCCGCCCACCTCATAGATCACTGTTTCGCCGCTGACTCGTGAAAAACCGATAACCGCCAGCACGGTCAAGGCGCCTGTGGCACTCAGGGATAACACCACGCCCCAGATGTCTTTTTTTCCGGCGATCAGCGTGATCAAAAATGCCGTGAACAACGGAATGATAACAAATAGCGGCAGGTTCATCCTCGCAGTCTCCTGATTTTTGTAATATCAAAGGTTTTGTATTTTTGAAACAATCGCACGGCCAGCGCCACCAGCAGCGCTGTGATCCCCAGTTCTATGACAATGGAGGTCAACACCAGCGCCTGGGGCAGAGGATCGACCATCGCCTGCCGGTCAGCGTTCTCGACCAGAATGGGATACACGGCGCCATGGCGATAGGCGACCAGGATCAGAAAGAGATTGGCCGCGTAACCCAAAATTCCGATCGACAGGATGATTTTAATCAGATCCCGTTTGGTAATCACGCCATACAATCCCACCAGAAACAGTACAAAACATAAAATATATAGCGTCATGTCGTATCTCCTTTTGACAGTTTTATACTTGTCAGCACCCATACGACAAGAAAAAGCGATAATGCAACCTTGAATCCGATGATAATATTGAGAACGGGGAGGGTGCCCGCGCTCAGCAGATGAAAAAGCTGTCCTTTGCTGATAAAATTCGCCAGGAATGCGCCGCTGACCAGTAAACCAACAATTCCTGTAATGAGAAACAAAAGCGCGCTCAGGGATTCTCCGTGTTCGAGAACGGAAATATTCAGCCATCGGGTTGTAAACTCGCGGCCGTACGCCAGCATGACATTGAGCAATGCCAGCGCAATGATGACCCCGCCGCCGAATCCGCCGCCCGGGGTCAAGTGCCCATGTAGAATAATGTATGCGCCGTAGAGAATAATCATCCATACGGTAATACGCGTTACTGTTTTGACGATCAGAGTCATACCATTATTCTTCATCTGTGCCTCCTTCTGATTTTATCGCGGTCCGCAGTACGGTGAATACACCCAATATGGCTGTAAACAGAACGGTGATTTCACCCAGGGTGTCGTAAGCACGGTAATCGAGAATGACCGAAGCCACCAAATTCGCCGCACCGGTTTCCCGGGCGCCGTGATCCAGATAATGCTGCGCTGTGTGCATGAGCGGTTCACCGAAGGGCGGCAGCAGCCGCAGTACGGGCACGCTGAGCAACAGGATAGCGGAAAGGGCAATAATACTCGATAGCGTGAGAGCGATCGAAGCTTTGGCCGGTTCAAACGCGTGATAGTCTTTGCCGATAAACGCCCGAACCAGAATGATCAGAGCAAAGATTTCGAACAAAAACTGAACAATCGCCAGATCAGGAGCCTGCAGGAACAGGAACGACATCGACACTCCCAATCCAACAACCCCGATGGCGATAATCGATGATAGAATGTCCCGCAGTTCAAGAGCAACGATAGAACCCAGGATCATAAATCCGATGGTAAACGTGAGCCAAGTTTCGACCGGCATCACAACCTCCGTTGTTGAAATCATTTATTATTTTTACTCTGCGGCTCTCAGATCACGACCAGAAAAATGAGAACACCGACAACAATGAAAAACACATACAAGGGCAGCAGTCCGGTGTGCAGACTCTGCAGCAGTTTGCCAAGTCCGGTTGAACCGGCGGCGCTGATGTGGTACACATCGAACAGCTTTTTATCAGCCGCTTTGTAACACTGATTTAACGGCCACATGGCGCGGATTTCGTTGTAAAATGCGGTTCCGGTGACCCTAAATTTTCCACAGGCGACATGCCGCCGAGATATATATTGTCAATCCGTATTTTTTTCAAAAGGACGAATACGATTATACCCAGCAGGAAAACGATGCCAAACAATAGTGTAAGAAGAACCGGCTGATACAACCCTAAAAACTCAGGCAGGGCCATGCCGTTTGCTGAAAGGACGGGATAAATGAATAATTTCAGAGGGACACCGACTGCAAACAGCCCAAAGCCGATGCAGAGTATGGACAATACGCCGGCGGCCAGCCACTGATTGAACGGCGCTTCTTTCACGTGTTCAAGTTTATCCGGCCGTTTCCCAGATAGATGGCATGAATGAATTTAAGAAAACTCGCCAGGGTGAGCGCGCTTCCGAATACGGCCAGCACCAGACAGACCATCAGCCAGATTTGATATCCGGCCGGGGCCGCCGCGGCCATGTCCAGCATGCCCTGATAAATCATCCATTTGGAGAAAAAACCATTAAAGGGCGGAATCCCGGATATGGACAGCGCTCCGATCAATGCCATCAGGAATGTAATCGGCATATTGCGAGCCAATCCGCCGAGGTCATCCAGGTCGTTGCTGCCGGTTCGTTTCTCAACCGATCCGAGGGTCAGAAATAAACCGGACTTGTAGATGGTATTGTTCACCAGATGGAACAAACCGCCGGCAAAGGCGATGGGATTTCCGCTGCTGACACCGATGATCATATAGCCCACCTGACTGACAGCATGGTATCCGAGCAGCCGCCTTGCGTTATGCTGAACCAGAGCCATCATGACCGCGGTAATGACCGTGATGGCGCCCAGTGATATAAGAATCAGGTTCAGGATCATGTCGACGCTGAACAACGTGGTGAGCAGACGCGCCAGCAGGTAGATGCCCAGGAGCTTGTCCAGAGAGGCCGGCAGCAGAGCTGCGCTTTCCACGGGCGCGTCGCGCGCATAATCCGGTAGCCAGGTGTGCAGCGGGAAACCGCCGGCTTTGGCCAGCGCCGCAATGAGCACCAGAATAAAGGCCAGCCACGCTGTACCGCCGTAGACCGGTATATGATATTGACTGAGAGACCATTGCGCTTCCGGTTTGATCAGAGCCATGACTGCCAATCCCATGATCAGCACGGCATCCGAGCTGCCGATGATGAGCATGGTCTTTTTCGCGGACTGCAGCGCCTGGTCCGAACGGCCCAAAAGCGCAAATAAAAACAAACTCATCCCGGACAGTCCCCAAAAGACCAAAAAGCTGATACCATGGTCGCTCAGCACGACACCGTTGCAGGCGGCCACAGAAAGGGAGAATAAAGCGAAAAAAGGTTTTTGGATCTCGGGTTTGACGCCGTAAAGGGCATAAACAAGGATCACAAACGCCAGCAGTTGAATAAACGCAAGCGCAAACAGGGTCATTGAGTCCATAGCGAACACGGGGGTTCCAAAAAGGGTCCAGAGTCCAAAACCGGGCCGGATTAATCCGCTGAAATAGATATAACCCGTCAAGGCAAGCAGTGTAAGCGCACCCGCGAATGATAACAGCTTTCGCAAGATCACCGGCAACAGCAAATTCACCACTGCAATCACCGCCGGGACAATAATAAATACGATGGATAGGTGGCTAATCAACATGGAGTTCCCTCCTGATTTGTTGCGTTTTTTCACGTGACAGGGCCAGGATGTCAAGCGTGCAGGGATCATGATTGACATCCATCAGCTTGAATGAACGTTCCGTACAACAATAACAGGGGTCCACGGAAGCAAGCGTGATCAGGGCGTCCGCGACCGGTATGCCTTTACATGAAGCGGTGAATGTCGGGATATTGACATAGCTGGGCGCCCGCACTTTGTGGCGCACCGGTCGATTGCTGCCGTCCGTTTTGACAAAATGAAACACCTCACCGCGCGGCGCTTCATAGCGCCCCAGACCTTCGCCCGCAGATATTTCCTTGACGTTGTTGAGCACCGGACCCTTGACGGTTTTCAGTTTTTCCAGACACTGTCGGCAGATTTTTGTCGATTCCAGGGTCTCCAGCACCCTGACAACGAGTTTGTCATAGACGTCGCCGTTCGGCAACACAATTTCATCAAAATCAACCCATGGATAGGCATCCATCGGTTCGTCTTTGCGGACATCCGTGTGCACATCCGAAGCGCGGGCGGTGGGGCCCACGGCACAATAGTCAATGGCGTCTTGTTTTGATAAAACCCCCACTCTTTTTAAACGCGAGCGCAACACCGGATCATCTTTGGCCACTTTGGCGATCATGGCCATTTTCTTGTCGATCATGTCCAGGTGCTTGTTCAATTCCGGAATAACAGCGGGATCCACATCCTGCGCCACGCCGCCGATGCGCATCATGCCGTAATGATTGCGGTTTCCGGAAATGATCTCAAACATCTGCAGTACCGGCTCGCGGTATTTCCAGGCCCACATCCACACCGTGTCATATCCGATAAAATGGCCGGCCAGTCCCAGCCACAACAGGTGACTGTGTATACGCTCCAATTCACCCACCAGGGTGCGGATATAAGCGGCGCGTTCCGGGATTTCGATATTGTCAACATCCTCGAACGCATGCACACAGGCAATCGGATGCGAAGTGGAGCAAATCCCGCAGATCCGTTCAACCAGATAGATGGACTGGGTAAAGGTTTTCTGTTCCGAGATAAACTCGTGACCCCGGTGCATCCAGCCAATGTCCATATCGATGTCCACGACGGTTTCGCCGTCTATCACCAGATTAAAATATTCCGCTTCTTCAAGCAGCGGATGATAGGGGCCGATGGGGATGTTGTTTCCGGTCATGATATCCTCCTCGCGCGCAAGGGTTGAACACGTACCTGCGAATTGTCCTTGGTGAGCAGCGGCTCTTTGCGCGGGTGTCCTTTGAAATCAATGCCGTACATTTCCGCCATTTCGCGTTCAATCCATTCCGCGCCTTTGACAATGCGGGTAATGGACGACATTTGCGGTTTATCTTTGTTTGTCATCAGGATGCGCGGACAGTAATAGGTGCCGGTGGCATCGTGGGAAAAATGATAAAGAACTTCAATCGCGTCATAGCGTTCGGTTGCCGTGGCTGTGGACAGCCGGCATCCCATGGTTTTGAACAAGTAGATCACCACCTTGTGCAGATCTTCGTCCTTGACAACAAAATAATATCTCAATCTTTTTTCCACCAGATCGGATATGACTGTGTTCATATCCTGAAAAAAACCGGTTGTTTCAGCCATTCAGCACCTCCACGAGTTTGATAATGCCCTCAATCATATTTTCCGGTTTGGGAGGACATCCCGGTATGAACAGATCAAACGGGATTGTGTCCTTGGGACTGGGCGAAATGTTGTAACTGTCCTTGAAACAGCATCCCGTGGCCGGACAGGATCCAATTCCGACCGCAAAGCAGGGCCGGGGCGCCTGTTCGTAAATCACCTTGACTCGCGGCGCCACTTTGTGATTCAATATTCCGGTGACCAGCAGCACATCGGCATGCCGGATGGAACCGACAAGCTTGATCCCAAAGCGTTCAACATCATATTTCGGGGTCAACAAATCGAGAATTTCAATATCACAATTGTTACAGGGCGAAGCGCTGATATGAAATACCCAGATTGATTTTGCCAATCTTTTGTTATACCATCCCATAATCTATACTCCCAAAATTGCCAGAATAACCGCCACAAAGCCCAACGGGGTTAAATATTTCCAGAAAAAATTCAAACCGGTGTCGGTGCGAACGCGTGGATTGGTGTTTTTGATAATGATCATGATCACCACAATGGCCAGATATTTTAAAACTGACCACAGAATACCCGGCCCGCTGAGATCAAATCCGCCCCACAGAATAAGGATGAGAAAAAACGGAAACACCACCCACATGAAAAGGCGGCTCAGTTTCCAGAAAGCCAGAGGCGGTCCGCTGTATTCCATAAACGGTCCCTCTACGATCTCGGTCTCGGCTTCCGGTATATCAAATGGAGTCAGAGTCATTTTTGCCTGGATGCACAGGATGCCGATTATAAAAGCAAGGATTCCCGAGAGGGAATTGAGAAAAACACCGGTCTCTGCCTGCGCGCTTAACAATGCACCGAGTTCCAGTTCATAACCGGATTTGATGACTGGAACCAGCAGCACAAGGATAAATGCCAGTTCGTCTGCCAGTAAAAGCTTGATTTCGCGTCCCGCCCCTATGCTGGAATAGACATTGCCGGTGGAGGACCCGCCGAGAACGACCATCACTGAATAGATCATGAACAAATACATGAGCACAATGACATCACCGCCGAAGCTTTGATTGAAGAACAAAGCCGCGCCGATGATGGCGGACAGCAGCACCAGCGTGCCAAACGCCACAAACGGTGCGGACAGAAACATGCCGGCGACGCTCTCTTTGGTAACAAGCGTTTCCTTGCCCAAAAGCTTGAAAAAATCGTTAAAGTTCTGCAGTAAAGGCGGTCCTACCCGAAACTGAAAGCGCGCCGATACTTTACGGTCCAGCCATCCGATCAGCAGTCCCAGAATACCGGTGAACAGCAGTCCCGGAAAGATCAGAATGTAGAATACATACGTCAGAGTCATTGTCTCTCCTCCTTTTGCAGCCAGCTGGGGCTTTTGACAGTTAGAAAATCACCCACAAAAAAGATGTGTTCCGCGGGATTTTCCGCTGTCTCTTTCATTTGAAATGCCTGATTCGGCGCTGTTTTGACACACCGGGGTTCATAATCCGGGTTGCTGCGCAGCTGCTGCAGGCAATAGTCGCAGGACATGGTGATATAGTTGATCACGTCGGGGAAAATGGTGCCGAACGGACACGCCAGCGTGCAGCTCTTGCAGCCCACGCAACGCATATTGTAGCGTTTGACGGTGCCGCTTTCCAGCCGCTCCAGTGCGTCTTTGGGGCAGGCGGCGACGCAAAACGCATCTTTGCACTGGCGACAATAGGATGCGAATTCTGCCACTTCAAGCAGACTAAAACTGCCGTTGTTTTTGCGGTGGTACAGATATTCGCATTCAATCTTATCGGCTTTGCCGTTGCCGTCCAGGAGAGCAGGGATATCGATAAAAAGACGTTTCATTCCCAAATATCCTCCTCGTTTTTGATCTGCTCATAGGTGAACACCGGACCATCTTTGCAGGCATAGTATTTTCCCATCACGCAGTGACGGCATTGTCCGAATCCACAGTACATTTTTTTTTCCATGGAAAGATAGAGGCGGTCCTCACGGAATCCGTATTCCAAAAGATCACGGGCGCCGAATTTCATCATCACAGGTGGTCCGCAGACAACGGCCGGATTATCGGCCGGATCAATGTCCAGTTTGTTCAGCAGCACGGTGACCACTCCCACATCTTCATGCCATTCCTGACCCGCGGGCACCTCATCTACGGCGCGAACAAACGTCACTTTGGGATACTGCTTCCACTCGTCCACGGCCTGTTTGTAGATGCAGTCTTTGGGCGATTTGGCGCCGGCAAAAAATGTGATGCTGTTGTAGCGGTCAATTTCATGAACCAGCGTTAAAAACAGCGACCGCAGAGGCGCCAGACCACAACCGCCGCCGAGAATCAGGATGTTTTTGCCTTCAAAGGTGTCCAGCGGATAATGTGAACCAAAGGGTCCGCGCAGTCCCACCCGGTCACCTGTTTTTGCCTGATGAATGGTGTTGGTTACAAATCCGGTTTTCATAATGGTCACGTCCATGCGTTCGGTTTCGAAATGTGATGACGACGGTGTAAACGGTCCTTCACCGACGCCCGGGATCGAAAGCTCAATAAATTGTCCGGTTTTAAAGACAATCGGTTCATCAGGACGCAATTTAAGGGTTCGGATCAACGGTGATTCCTGGACAATATCATAAATCTCTGCAGGAATAACCCGATAAGGATTTTCAATGTCTTGGGGAGAGGTGGTTTTTAATAAAACAGGCATGGTGCGTTCCTTTATGTTTATTGAACCGCTATTGCCATATTTTGCAGGTTGTGTACCACCTGGCGAAAGTCGATTTCTCCCGCACAGGCCTGAGTACAGCGGCCGCATCCGGTGCAGCCGATTTTTTCAAAATTGTGGACCATATAGTCAAATTTGCACAGATAACGGTTGCGGAATCGCTCCGTCATGGAGGGCCGCGGCGTGGCGCCGCCGGCCACGCGGGCGTAACCGTTGTACTGGCATGAATCAAATGAACGTTGTTTGATAAACTGATCTGCCTTGCTTTCATCATTCAAAATCAGGCAATAACAGGTGGGACAAATATGCGTGCACGCACCGCAGCCGATACAGGTCATGGATTCATCTTGCCAGGGGGCCGGGTCTATGGTTCGGAGCTTTTCATAATGGCTGGAACGCGAATACGGCTTGTTCTGCCCGGTGAGGCGCTCGATGATGCGTTTGCGCTGCTTTTCAACCTGCATTCGCTGAGATTCGGACGCTTTGCGTGTCTTTATCTCGCTTTTGATCCGGTCTAAGAGCTTGTCCCCGCGGTCGGATCCCACGGTAATTAAAAAATCATTTTTGATTTGAGACAGATTGAGATCATAGCCGTTTTCCGCAAAGGGCTGACCGTTCACCAGATTGCAATGACAACTGCTGCTGATGTCATCACAGTCTGAGGTGATGATCAGAGTAGAGTCGCGCCATTGCTTGTAGGCCGGATCTGTGAACTGGTCGTATAATAATGCCGCATCCAGCAATTCCAGCGCTTTTAAATCGCACGCCTTGACACCGGCCAGAATGCGGTTTTTTGTTTGCTCTGCAGGAAAGACTTGTTCGCGCGGCAGATAAAGCAGGAATTTGGCCGGGTCTACCGTCCGGTATGAATTAAAAAGCGGGGTGTTGGATTCGGTCAGTGGCCTAAAAAAGGTGTGGGTATCGTCAGCGTATTCAGAACGGACGGGCACAACAACCTGGGAAATTTGATCCCCCTGTTGGGCGGTTTTGCGCAAAAATTCGATAAAATCTTGAATGTTGATCAGCATAATGGTCTCCGGTTTGATAAACTCGTTGGTTTAATGTCCGGAAGAGATAATCAGATGCTGTGGGAAGGGAGGGTCAGATTCGTTTGCCGGCGGTATAGACAAGTCGGAGGAGCTCGTGTTCAATGTTCACATTGTGGATGAGAGTCGTGTCGGTGTTTTTGGCTTTGAGTGATGTAAAGTTCAAAATACCGTTTATCTGCTCGGCTTTCAACACATCAATGATGTGCCGTGCGGCTGATTCCGGTACCGTGACAATTGCAAATTTAATTTTATGCTTTTCAATATGCTCGGATAACTGATCCACCGGGAAAATGGGAATCGGTTTATCGGGATTTAGTTTTTCGGGATCGATATCAAATCCCGCTGTGATGTTGATTCCTTCCCGGTTAAATGCTTTATGGTGATAAAGCAAGGCTGAACCCAGCCTTCCGATACCGATGAGTATAACACGTTGGGTTTTGTCCTTTCCAAGGATTGTATCAATCCGCTGCAGAATCGATTCAATGTCATACCCGCCTTTTGGGCTGCCCGTAATTTTAAAAAAAGCAAAATCCTTACGAACCAGCGAGGAAGAGATGTTCAGTGCATCACCAATATTATCCGAAAAAACCTTGACCAGGCCGATGGCCTGAAACTGAACAAGTACATTTTTATACAGCAACAGCCGGGATATTCTGTCTTGATTATTCAATATAATATCACAATCGACACAAAAACAAATACTATAATAGAATAATATGTTACAATTATAACTAATGATACAGAATGTTTGGATCATTGTCAATACTTTTTTTTGTTTTTTTGTCCGCAGGGGCTTGTTTTTTTTCCAACGCCCATTTCATACAGTTGTCCCACAATTTCAAAAGCGGGGAGGTCTGTTAAAAGCACGAGGATTCCCTTTTCTTTAGCTTTGCGGGCCGCATTCTCTTCAAGATACAAACCGTTGGGCAGGATGACGCCGGCGAGGCTTTTGAAAAATGTGACAGCCAGTACATTCTCGTGAGTCTGATTGGTCACCCACAGCATGCCTTTGTTTGCCTGAACCATGACGTCACTCAAAATGTCGGAAATGCAGCCACCGGTGATTTCACAGTCCAGGTTGTTTTCGCCGCTGAACACCTCGAGGCCCAGTTTTTCTACGATGTCTTTAACTAACATAAATCAATCCTCCAGCAGGATATAGTATCCGGAATGATTTAAACCTATTTGTATGCAGGAAATATGACATAAAATGTTGATCCCTTGTTGACCTGGCTTTCCACTTCAATATATCCTTGGTGGTCTTCTGCTATTTTCTTTGCGATACTCAATCCGAGTCCGGTGCCGCTGATTTTTTGTTCCACCGCGTTTTCCGCGCGGTAAAACTCGTCAAAAATTTTATTCTTCGTTTCCGGTGTGAATCCGATGCCGCTATCTTTGATCCTGACGTTGACATGCTCGGGATCAGAATCCAGCCGGATGTCTACGTTGCCGTTCTCAGGTGTATATTTGACAGCGTTACTCACCAAATTGGCGAATAAACGATCAAGATCCTGTTTGTTTCCCCGAACCGGCGGGGTGTCTTCCGGTAGTGAGGTCTTTAACGTGATGGATTTTTCATCGGCTTTGGAACGATAAAAATCAATGACTTGGGTCAAAACTTCCTGCAGCTGTACGGGCTCCATTTCTTTGGAGATATTGCGTTGTTCCACCCGCGACAGGTCCAGCAGGTCATTGATCAAATCCGAGAGCGCTTTGGCGCGGTTGCGGGATTTCTGCACGATATCCCGTTCTTTTTCCGGATCGTTTCCTGCAATACCCTCCAGGATCAAATCGAGATAACCCTGGATGGCATTCAGCGGCGCTTTGAGTTCATGCGAAACATGTGAAACAAAATCGGATTTCATCTGCTCCACCTGTTTTTCGCGTGTGATATCGAATAAAACCGTGACCGTACCGATACAGGCCTGGTTTTCATCCTGGATCGGTGTAATACTGGCTTGCAGCACCCGGCCGTCCGGCGTGTCAAATTCCTTTTGCAGCGTTTTCAGACTGGACTTTACAGTTTCAAGAATCTCGTTGATGGTCTTTGTCAGATCGGGCATGGTCAGGATATCCTGCACCGTTTGTCCGATAATCTTTTGCCGTTTTAACCTGAGCATTTTAATGGCAGCCGGGTTCATGAGAACCACCTGCTTTTGGCGGTTGGTGGCGATGACACCTTCATGCATGGAATTGATAATGGTCAGGGTGCGGGCGCGTTCATTGCTGATCTCGAGTAAATTTTCGTCCCGTTCTTTTCGCAGGCGCTCGACTTGTTGGAGATGTTCCGCCTGTTTGAGACCGCGTTCCACGCGGGTTGACAGTTCATCCGGATCAAACGGTTTGGCGATATAATCAAATGCGCCTTTCCGCCCGGCATCAATGGCGCTCTCAATGGAGGCATAACCGGTGATCACAATGGAAACCGTCCGGGAATCCATTTTTTGAAGCTCATCCAGCACCTGCATGCCGTCCATTTCCGGCATCATAATATCCGTCAGCACCAGATCGTAATCGTTTTTACGGATCAGTTCCAGACCGCTTTTACCGTTATCCGCCAGATCAACATGATAGCCATCTGCTTCCAGTATTTGCTGACATCCGGACCGAATGACCTCCTCGTCATCGATGACAAGTATGTGTCCTGATTGATTCATTTGCTTTTTAGCAGCTGTTTTACCCGGTTCACCAGTTCCGCCGGTTTTAGCGGTTTTTCGGCAAAATCATCCACTTTCATCCAGTCTTTGCCTTCGGGAAAGTTGATGTTTACGCCTGTTTTTCGGGGCGCTGATGTGAGCATGAGAATGGGCATGTCGCGCAGCTTTTCATCGTCGCGGATTGCATACGCGATATTGAATCCGGAATCCAGATCCTCGATCATCAGGTCCACAATTGCCAGGTCGAATTTTTGCCCGCGGAGTTTCTGCAGGGCTTCCTCGGATGTTGATGCGGACTCGGTTTCATAGCCTGAAGCGCCGAGTACACGGGTATTAATGTCGATAAAATCCGCATCATCATCAACAATCAGTATTTTTTGTGCCATAAAAGTCACCATTTCTTGTGAATGATCATTTTAAGGGGTTGCGGAAATCCGTTTTATCCCGGCTGAGGTTTTCTGTGTCTGCATGGCAAGGGGCAGTGTAATTGTAAACCGGGTTCCCTTGCCCAGCCGGCTGTTCACTTTGATCTCGCCGCCATGTTTTTGGATCGTGCCGTAGGCCATGGCCAGCCCCAGTCCTGTACCCTTGCCCACCGGTTTTGTTGTAAAAAACGGATCAAAGATTTTTTCACGGGTTTCCCGGGACATGCCGGGACCCGTATCGGCTATAGAAACAGAGGCGAACGCGTTGTTTGTATTATCGGTGCCGAGGATTAATGTGCCCTCGCCGTTCATCGCTTCGGCTGCGTTTAGTATGATATTCAGCAGAACCTGCTGAATCTGAAGCTTGTCTACATACACAGCAATCGGTTTGCCGTATTGCTTGACAAGTTTGATATTCTTAAAAAGTGAGGGTTCTTTGATCAGAACCAGGGTTTTTTCGATAATTTCATTGAGGTCCGCCCGCGATTTGTCCAGCTGCCGCTGGCGGGAAAAATCGAGCAGTCCTCTTACGATTTTTCGGCAGCGTTCCGCTTCTTTGACCACCCATTGCACCGATTTTTCCTCTTCTTCGTGCTCGAGTTTTTTGAGCAGAATATTGGAATACAGAAGGATACCGCCCAGTGGATTGTTCAATTCATGTGCAACGCCGGCGGCGAGACGCCCCACCGAGGCCATTTTTTCCGCCTGCACCAGCTGTTCCTGAGCCTGTTTCAGGGAGTTGAGTGATTTTTTCAGTTCATCATTGGAATCAGAGAGTTCTTCCTGAATGGATTCCAGCTGTTCCACCATGTAGGGCAGGCACATTTCCGCTTCGGCCAGACCCTGGCAGACCGCTTTTGCCTTTGCGCGGCAGGACGCGTAGCCGCAGGCGCCGCAGTTCAGTTCGTCTTCCGGGTGGCGTTTGCCGGTTTTCAGCAGTACGTTGCGGATTTCCGCTTCGCTGGGCTCGCGCATGGTAATCTCTTCAAAATTAAACGCGCGCCGCAGGTTAATGTCCGCGTAGAGCTGCCGGTCGCGTCGGGCCCGGGACCGCAGGGCTGCGGAACTGCGGCGTTTCACGTATTTTGTGATGCGGTCATGATGTACATAGACTGAATCTTCGTTCGGCATCACGGGACCGTTAATACAGCCTCTGCAAAACAGCAGGTCCAGGAAATGCGCTTCGATCTGGCCTTCGCCGGCTTTATCCAATACATCGATCACCCGCTCACGGCCTTCACTGACCACGATGTCATTATCCAGGACATCGCAAGTTTCCCCGGCGCATTTCAAGAGACCGCCGGAAACCGGGAAAATCCTGCCCAGATCAGCGCGCGGACCGTCAAAATCCGATTTTTCCAATGTTTCGGGATTGATTTTATGTTCTAAAAACAGGGTGTTCAATTCCCGGTAGGTGAGAACTTGATCAATCACGCCTTTGACATTATTGTCCAGCATTTCTTTTTTTTTGGCGATACAGGGCCCGATAAATACCGTTTTGGCGCCCGGAAAATATCGATATTTGACGGCTCGCCCCATGGCAATCATGGGTGATACGATCGGCGCCAGAACCATATTGAGATGCGCGTAATATTTTTCAATAAAATTGACCATAGCCGGGCAGGGGGAGGCGATAATGGCCGGCATGACATCGGAATGGATGAGTTTTTTATATTCTTCAACAACCAGATCCGCCCCGAAAGCCACTTCCAGCACCTGGGAAAATCCAAGGGCGCGAAGGCCCGTGATGACCTGTTCCGGCTCTGCGGAAAAGGCGGCCGGAAATGACGGCGCCAGGAGCGCAAAGACGGGATCGGACTGTTCGAGCAAATCCCGGGTATGAGTTGTACCATCGCGGATTTGCTTGGCCTGCTGCGGGCAGACTTTGACGCAGTTTCCGCAGGCAATACAACGATTGATCAGCACCCGCGCCTGTCCGTCTTCTACTTTGATGGCGCGCGCAGGACACTGCCGCACGCAGGAATAGCATCGTTTGCACTTTGTTTCAATGGTCAGGACGATCGGTTCCATGTTCTCAGCCCTGCTTCCGGTTTTTTGTTTTTTTTAACGTAACGGTATCGTAAGCGGGGGAATGTCCAGACGTCTGGAAGACTGGCTTTGGCGTGGAAAAAGGAGAAGAGTTGTGGGCAGCATCCGTTACCATTCAAAGATAGCGGAGTGAATTGAAAAAAGCAAGGATAATTATTGCTTTAGATAAATTTATTCAGGTCTTTAGCGGTTTCCGGATTGAACGATGGCCCGGTTTGATCAATTTTTAACTTGCATTTTATTGATTATGTTTATATATTTTATGTCTTTGTGAATTCTAATTAGAAAATAGAGGAGCAGAACATTGAAAACATATTCACCTAAACCCAAGGATGTCGAACGCAAGTGGTATGTGATTGACGCGGAAGATTTGGCGCTGGGCCGCCTGGCTTGTAAAGTGGCTCACATAGTCCGCGGCAAGCATAAACCCATGTGGGCTCCCCATGCTGATGTGGGTGATTATGTCATTATTGTGAATGCTGATAAAGTAAAGCTCACGGGTCGCAAAGCGCAGGACAAGGTGTACTATCACCACTCGGGGTATCCGGGCGGTATAAAAGCCACACCCATCTGGCGCATGCAGGAAAGAAAACCGGAGTTTGTGGTTCAGAAAGCAATACGTGGCATGTTACCGCGCAACCGGCTGGGACGCAAGCTGTTGAAACACGCAAAAATTTACAAAGGTGAGGCGCATCCGCATACGGCTCAGCAGCCCGAACCTTTAACTCTGTAAACAAAGGAGCAAGCATGAAGGGTCATTTTTTCTACGCCACAGGACGGCGTAAAAATGCCATAGCCCGTGTGTATTTGAAACCGGGTGACGGTAAATTCACCATCAACAACCGGGAAGCGCTTGAATATATCAGCCGAGATACCCTGCAGATGGTTGTGGAACAACCTCTGGAAGTGACGGAGATGAAGGGTAAAGTTGATATCGAAGCCCATGTCAATGGCGGCGGTCTTTCCGGTCAATCCGGTGCGCTGTTATTGGGTATTGCGCGCGCGCTGGTTCAAAGTGATGAAGAATTAAAGTCCGTCCTGCGCAAGAACGGATTTTTGACGCGTGATCCGCGAATGGTTGAACGTAAAAAATACGGACAGCCGGGTGCGCGTAAAAAGTTCCAGTTCTCCAAACGATAAGAAAAAAAATCACACACATTCTTCCGGGTTGGGGTGCCTGTTTCGGTGCATACACATATGGGAGAATGGAGGATTAACCCCAAACAAAGAGGTCAACACCTATGAACGATATCAAACTGCAAGAATTATTGGTTGCAGGATGCCATTTCGGTCATTTGACGCGACGCTGGAATCCAAAGATGAAGCCCTATATCTTTATGCAGCGAAATGGTATCCATATTATTGATTTGAAAAAATCACGCGCTCTTCTCCTTGAGGCGTGTGAAGAAGCCCGGCGCATTGCCCGCAATGGTGAAGAGATTTTGCTGGTCGGCACCAAAAAGCAGGCTCAGGATATCATCCGCCTGGAAGCGGAGCGTTGCGGTATGCCTTATGTGATCGAAAGATGGCTGGGTGGTACACTCACCAATTTTATTACCATCAAACGCAGTGTCAAACGTCTGAAAAATCTGGAAAAACTTGCCACAGACGGAACCTATGACAAAATCCAGAAAAAAGAAATCCTTCAGGTTGAACGCGAAAAAGAAAAACTGAACCGCGACCTTGGCGGTATCCGGGATATGAACCATCTGCCCGGCGCTGTTTTTGTCGTGGACACCAAAAAAGAGGCGATTGCCGTACGCGAGGCCAAACGCCTGAACATTCCGATTATCGGCATTATTGATACCAATTCCGATCCCGACGATATCGATTTCCCGATCCCCAGCAATGATGATGCCTTCAAAGCGATCAATCTGGTGACACACGCCATTGCCGATGCCATTCTCGAAGGAAAATCTGTAAAACAACAGGAACAAGCCACTGAAGAAGCGGTTCAGATGGAAGAGAAAAGCAGCGCTTCTTCCGAATGAAAATGAGGTTAACCAAGAAAGATAAGGAGAATCAATAGATGGGTGTCTCTGCAGCTGATGTAAAAACATTAAGGGATAAAACAGGCGCCGGCATGATGGACTGCAAACAGGCGCTAAAAGAGACAAACGGTGATATTGAGGCCGCGATCGATCATCTGCGCAAAAAAGGTATGCAAAAGGTCGAGAAAAAATCCGGCCGCGCCACAGAGCAGGGAATCGTTTATTCTTATATACATCCGGGAAATCGTCTTGGCGTCCTGGTGGAAATCGCCTGTGAAACGGATTTTGTCGCCCGTACCGATGATTTTATACAGATGGCCAAAGATGTTGCCATGCACATTGCCGCAAGCCGGCCCAAAGCCATTGCTCGTGAAGAGGTCAAGCAGGAAAATATTGATCACGAGATGGATATTTACAGAGCCCAGGCGCGCGAGCAGGGCAAACCGGAACATGTGATTGAAAAGATGATCACCGGCAAACTGAATAAATATTACGAAGAAAACTGTCTCCTGGAACAACCGTTTGTCAAAGACCCTGACAAGACGGTTCAGGAATATTTAAAAGAAACCATAGCCAAACTCGGGGAAAATATGCTGATTCGGCGATTTGCCCGGTTTGAAATTGGCGAAGAATAATTCACAGAGCAAAGCTCCGGCTTTGCTCTTTTTTTATATCTGAACGATATATTCCCAATACTTATGACTGATAAAAAGTTGACTTGTAAACGCATCCTGCTTAAAATTTCCGGCGAAGCTCTGATGGGCAATCACAAACGTTTGGGCATTGATCCGGATACGGTCAATCAAATTTCTCAGGAGATCAGTGAAGTTGCACATATGGGCGTGGAAATCGGGATTGTTGTCGGTGGCGGGAATATTTTCCGGGGCCTGTCAGCCAGCGCCCGCGGTATGGACCGGGTGACCGCGGACTATATGGGCATGCTGGCGACGTGTATCAACTCTCTGGCGCTTCAGGATTATCTGGAACGCTATGATCTGCAAACCCGGGTGTTGACTGCAATTAAAATGGAAGAGCTGGCCGAACCGTTTATCCGCCGGCGCGCGATGAACCATCTGAGCAAGGGCCGCGTGGTTATATTCGGCGGAGGCACGGGAAATCCGTATTTCACCACGGATACAGCCGCTACCCTGCGCGCCATAGAGATCGAAGCGGACGCCATCCTCAAAGCAACCAAAGTGGACGGTGTTTATGACAAAGACCCGGAAATACATTCGGATGCTGTGATGTTTAAAGAATTGAACTATATGCAGGTGATTCGCCGGCAATTGCGCGTTATGGATACAACGGCTATCACGTTGTGTATGGAAAATGAACTGCCCATAGTTGTGTTCAAGTTGATGGAAAAGGATAATTTGAAACGGGTTGTTTTGGGAGAGAATCTTGGAACCAAAGTAAATGGTGAGTCTTATGATTGAAACGATTAGAAAAGATTCAAAACAGCGTATGGAAAAAGCAGTGGATGTGGTGAGTCAGGAATTTACCAAGCTGCGCACCGGCAAAGCCACACCCGCCCTGCTCGACGGCATTAAAATCGATTATTACGGACAAAGCACACCGCTCAAGCAGGTGGCCAATGTCAGCGCGCCGGAACCCCGGCTTTTGGTGATTCAGCCCTGGGACAAAAGCATGCTGGGCGAGATTGAAAAAACGATTATGAAATCCGATCTCGGACTCAATCCCACCAATGACGGGATCGTCATTCGAATTCCAATCCCTCAGCTGACTGAAGAGCGACGCAAGGATCTGGTCAAGGTCGCCAAGAAAATTGCCGAAGACGGCAAGGTGGCGATCCGAAACATCAGACGCGATGCCAATGAAAAGCTGAAAAAAGCTGAAAAAAGCTCGGACATTTCTGAAGATGATATGCACACTGGTCAGGAAAAAGTGCAGGAACTGACGGATGAGACGATCAAAAAGATCGACGAAATGCTGGAGCACAAAGAAAAAGAGATCATGACCGTCTGAGTTGCAGTCTGTAACAATTTTTGTATTTGTCCTCCCCGGTCCGGCCGGGGAAAGGCGTTTTCCCTGCCTTTGAGCCGAATTTTATTCGGCTCTTTTTGTTTCTGGGTGCTGCCATTGCCTTTTCTGCTGCTGTAAACCGGGGGGACCTGCTGGTCATCGTATTCGAACAGGGTGTTTATACGGTTACGGGAGCCGGGTTATTACGTATAGTTGTTGATACCAATAAGAAACAAACAAGTTGGCGCATAGCTGATCGAATCACAATCTTGAATACCGGGGGATACTCTTAGCCGCAAAGCTACGGTGGTTGAAATCGAGTGTGAAGACCTGAAAAATTCAATATTGAGAAAACTTTGAACAAAGATTCGACCCCAATAGGGTGATAAAGGTGGGTAACCTGGTAAATGGGCGATGATGGTGTAGGATATAGATTGTCCATTTTTTCGACAAGTAATGATAAACTTGCAGCTTCCTTGAAGAATGTTTATATTACAAAGCCCGGTGCTGTAGCACCAGGCTTTGTTGTTAGAAGGCCGGGCAAACAACAATTTTACCCTTACCGATTGTTTGTCCGGTTTTTTGTGGTGATAAACGGTTTCATACGTTACCTCATGAATAACATTTTACGTGTGGCGACACGATCCTGGTAACGGATTTGATAAAGATACATACCGGACGCAACCTGATTTCCATAGTCATCTTTTCCATGCCAGGAAACGGAATGCTGCCCCGCTTCTACGGTTCTGTTTAACAAGGTGGATACTTTGCGCCCCTGAATGTCATATATATCAATGACCACCTGATCCGCTTCCGGGATGTTGTAAGTGATATGGGTCTCGGGATTGAAGGGATTGGGATAGTTTTGACTCAATGCAAAGCACGATGGAACTGTTTTACTGTTAATCGTCGTGTCCTTTGACCCATATTTACCAATCTTGGAATTTCCCTCTATTACATACAAAAGGTCTTCTTCCCATAGTTCATAGGTGTCTGAATAAGAATAACCCTCAATATTGTTCTTTTCCACATGTTTGATCAGCTTTATCAAACATTTGTGTGCTTCTTTATACCGGCCCGACCATTGCAGAAGCGATACCTCGAAATCCAGAAATTCACGAAAATGATCATCTGCTTTAATAAACGGCTTTACATCGTACAACAGCGCCAGGGCGTCGTTGAGCAGCCGGTCATAATCAGACTTTATAGGGTTCGATTCCGCCAGCGCAAGCTGCAATTGATAGTCCTGAATTTTCTCATCAATTTCCGCTAGCATCGCAATCTCGGCATTGTACTGAAGGGCTTTTTTCTGCTCAGATGATAGATTTTTATAATTTAAGCTGTTTTTATAAAAATCTTTTCCCTTATTACTTTTATCCCGAATAATTACTTTTATCTGTTGTTTCAATCCCAGTTTATCCTCGGGATCTTCTTTTGACAATTGATACAGTTCCAATATCCGGGTCGACGTGTTGCTGTCATACTCATTGGAAGCAATGAGGTTGATCAGTTCCATCATTCGTTTTTCCAAACGGGTGAATGCCGTATTCACACAGTCCGGTCGATTTTCCGATGCCACCTGTTTGGGAATGATCTGATATTCAGGCCTGTAGAATTGATTTGCAGATCTCTTTTGTAAACCGGGATGCATCCCTACAATTTCCGTATAGGTCTGAGGCTCATCTTTAAAAGGGCTCCAGCTCACATTACCCTGAAAACGAGCATTCCCGCCTTCCGGCCCATTCTCTGTACCCCAGAAATTATCAACAGCATTCACAGAGGAAGCGCTCGCATTATAAATATAATATCCCAGGTCATCGTCAAAAATATCCGACAGTCCGCCGTAACTTGATTGATACACATGGCTGCCAAAATAATTTTCAACCTTGATTTCTGCTTCACCGCCATTGTTAAAGATCAAGTTGTTGCCGGGCGTGCTTCCATAGCCGAGATAGAGGTCTCCTTTAACACCTATACCGTGACCCTCATTGCCATAAATATAATTATTTGTAAAATAACCGGGTGTATAGTAACCCAGCTTGCCGGAAAGAATGCGAATTCCCTGCCCTCCATTGGCGGTAATGGTACTGTTTTTAATACCGGCCCAGCATTGAGTTGCATAAACACCGATATCAGAATTTCCGGTGACCAGGCACTTGTCCAGAACAAACTGATTCACATTTCCAGAAGCATAAAATCCGCGCACGCCATTCATGAACGTACAATTTTCAAAACAGTTGCCTGTGCCGTTCACCACATGGACGTTCCAGGTGCCGCCATTAAAGACACAGTACTCAAACGAGTTGTTATTGCCGCTGAGCTCAACCTGGTCCCAGGCATAGTCTGCGTTCAAGCGATAAAAGCGTATGGGCTCTTCAAGGGTTCCCTCGGCCACAAGTCTGGCATCGGATGCCATGGATCATTTCACATCCGGCGCCAATAAGATGATAGACCCGGGCGCGATGCTCAAGGTACAGCCGGAAACCGTTATGTCCTGTACAATTTTACAGGAATGCAATGTGGTGTTGGTGTAAATATTCTGAGTTACGATATCAAATGGATAAATGGGTGTTGCCGGATTTATCAAACCAAGATCGTTGCCAAGTTCGATATCATACGCTTTAATGACCTGCGCGGGTACAAAATTCGCATCCACATCATAAGGAACCAATTCCGCCAATAAAGCGGCTTTGACCTCCGACGCTCCGATGCCAAGAGGGTGCGCGCAGGATTGATAATCCAATGACACATATTGCATATGTTCCACATAATCAGAATAAAAATCAGCATTATTCACAGCGATAAAATCACAGAGATTACCCGTTTCTTCAGAAGCGTACGAAAATTTCACTGAACTTTTGGCAAGATCAAATACATAAGGATTAACGACATATGACACATTGTCAGTAAGGCTATAATACACATCAAAATAATCCCGTGCCATGGTTGGGGGATCGCATAGATTGTCATCCACGGAATGAGAGTATTGATATCCATAATCAACGGTCGGCTTTTCCACCATATTAAAGACACCAAACGGATTATCATAAATTGGTAGTGTGTTGTCTGATATAGCCTGAGAGGGATTCGCTACATTACAACCAGGCAAGTAGAATGAAACACCATTATAAGGCCATTCCTTTGTAAAACTACCCTCTAAGGTTATCGTTCGCGGCAATAAACTGACAGCAGCGGTTAGATTATTACTATTACTCGCCCCACCACCACTCATAAAGTTAATGATAGCAGCAACCGGCCCTAATGCAGGTATCCAACTCGCCTTATTAATAGTACTTAAATTAGTTAATATTTGCGTCCACCATGTTTGACCGGAAATACCCTTTGCCCATTTGAGTATATCTGACATTTCATCTTGGGCATCTGATAAGGTTTTCCATTCTTTAGAAATATCTGTATAATACTTTTTTCCGGTCTCAAGGGTTTTTGTTAATGCTGTAACCAATCCGTTGTTCGTTTGAGGCCTTACATCCAGTTGACTATTCTCTATATTAACCGCACTTGAACCAGCCAGCTCCACTTTGAATTCTGAAAACAAGTCAATATCGATACGAACCTTTACTTCATTTGTATAAATTTCAGGATCATACCCTGAAACCGGAAAATCAAAATAATTCCAATGCTCCGGGTAAAACTTGCTGATAACATAAAGCTCTTCAACTTTATCCTGAGTAGAATTATCATTCAGGTAACCAGCTTGCTCCAATTGAGAGAGTTCAAAAATAGGGCTATAACCATCAATAAATTGTATTGTTCCAGTCGCATAAGAAACCCCTTCACCCTGTGGTATACCCCAATAAATCAATCTCAATAACCCAATGTACTTGTTATAGAGAATAAAATATGGCCAGGGAGCATCCCTGGTTTCTGTGCCAAAATCACGGAGCAAAAGTTCCCAACCATCTGCTGGATAAATATCTTTATATCCATTATCAAGAAAGACTTCATAAATGGCATGACCGCCATTACTCCAAGGCATTGAGATATCATCATAATCACCTGCCTGACAATACAAATCCACCGTCATACTGTTGTCCGAGTACCAATCCCAATCCGGGTCTCGCATGGGATCATTCGGAGACATCATGATTTGATTGGAGGAATTTGTATGGGTCAGTCCGATCGAAGTAAACAGAAAAAATATACAACACATATACCACTGGATTTTTGTCAACATTTTTATCCCCTTTTTATTTCTGAGTTCAATTAATACTATTTTATAATTACAATTTTAAATGTATCATCAAGTACAAACATCGGCACCTTTTCGAGACTAAAGCCATAATAGTGTATACTCGTATTTTTATCAAAGTGTTTGTTTTTCAGGCTTTGGTTCTCAAATCTAATCAAATCAAGCTTGCTATGAATTTTTTGATTGGATGAATTGTAAAAATGAACCCAATTAGGCTGACTGTCGATTTCAATATCATTCTTATAAGCCCACTCGAGAAAATATGCTTCATGCCCATAACCTCCTTCCCTGTACAGGAAATGTACAGCACGTTTTGTGATCATTTGTTTAATCACATCGAGTTTCTGGTCGCCATAATAAATCTCGAACTGACAGTCCGCCTGTTTGAGCTGTTCCGAAATGCTTTGCGTGCGGCCGATGCCGGTGAACAGCACACAGGCGCAAAACAAACAGAATACAAATATGCTGCGGTTCAACATAAGGGTCTCCTTTCTAAAACGGGTTATTTTGTTTGAAACGGGTCAAAGAATCATGTTTTCATATGACCCTCCCTGTTTATTGATGATGTTTGTTTTTGGATCAGAAATTTCATAGCCGGTATCCCCGCTTTTTATTCTATGACGTTTACCCCGGGAAAAAACCCGCTCAGATTGTGAAATCATTTTTTTAGACGCTTTAATCCGCCCATATCCCGGATCAACCCCGGCTGCCGGCCTTGACAGGAACGGAATTCAAGAGAGCTCGTTTGCAACCATGCATCACCGGAATCGGTTCACATTTGGATTCAAAATATCGGACGACTGAGTGACTGCAATATCAAAAGGATGCAAGCACTAAAAAATGAACTATTACTTGCTTTGTTTTGACAAAAAAAGGGCACAAAACCCCTATCAGAATAGCTGACAGATCCTTCTTTTAATGAACCCGTAGAATAGTACATAAAAAATATTTCATTGTCAATAAAATATTTGAAATCCGGGATAATGTTATTATCGTTTACTGTTCTGGCTGTCAGATTAACCAATTCACCTATGGCGCCCTCCGGGGACGAATGGATCAAGAGCTGATCCTGGCGTTG
Source organism: candidate division KSB1 bacterium (assembly GCA_034521575.1). Classification (NCBI taxonomy): domain Bacteria; kingdom Pseudomonadati; species Candidatus Zhuqueibacterota bacterium. Next base: position 2,022,851 of record JAXHMJ010000005.1, on the reverse strand, counting down.
CACAAAAGTGCACAACGCGGAAAAGAACCTGTGACGCTGTCACTCAATCCGGAAGAGGTAGAGTAAGGCGATTGATTTCCTGTTTGTTTACTTGCAAGGGGCTATCTTGCCACTCTGACCGGTCTTGGGCCTGGTTCAATTCTATGGACTCTGTTGCCGAGCTGATGGCGGGTTGCGGGGCTTTCCGGCTGATCCGGTGTATTGAATAGAACACAGATGACGCGGATTTTCACAGATTAAATCGTGAGGCTGACGGTGTATCATGAGCTAACGGTCGATTTGCGATTTTAACTCGTAAAGATGAATTTCAAATTTCTATTCAACCATTTCCATGGTTCCGGTTCTGCCTGTCCAGTCGGGAGGGTTTTATCGATTTACCGAACCAGCATCATTTTCCGAACCTGCAGCGCATCTCCGGCCATCAACTGAACAAAATAAACACCGGAGGCGTGTTCCTGAGCATTCCAGTTGACCTGATACGCTCCGGTCGACCGGCTGTCATCCACTAGCGTGGCGACGATTTGTCCTTGCAGGTTGATCACGCGCAGCTGTACATGCGCTGGTTCTGAAAGGGTGTAGCGGATGGTGGTTTCCGGATTGAACGGATTGGGATAGTTTTGCAGCAACGAACAGTGCATCGGTGTGCCGGCCGGGGTTTCAACGCTCATGCTCACCGGGTCGCCGACGCGCGCGTAACTGACGCCGTCGTACCAGGTGCGCGCTGTGTTGCCCTGACGCTGGTGGGTCGTGCCGGTGGCCACGCCATAGTCATCTACAAACACGCTGATGGTATCGTTTTTATCAAGGCGCACGCGTCCCAGCCAGGCCTGATACAGATAGGTGTTGCCGTCATCTGTGAAGCGAAGCGACTGCACATAATCGCCGGACTCGACCTGCTGACAGGCCATGTGTCGATAGATCTGCATATGATCCCCGGACAGTCCGGCTTTGATGCGCCAGTCCGCATCCGGATTGGCCCAGAAATTCACCCACAGCTCATAGCTGCCGGAATCCGGCACGACAATATCGGTTTTCAGCGCCGGAGCGTCTTCCCCGTCGAGTTCGGACGACGTGAGCACCGATCCCTGATTGCCGAATCCGGTGCGTTCATGCCAGCGGCTGTCCGCTTCGCCCTTGTCCATTGTGGGACCGGTGGTGCGCAGACCGTCGCCGTCCGCGAATGTGGTGTTGTATCCGGCGCCGTCCACATAGTGCTTGACGCCCCGCACCAGCGAGTCGCGTTCGATGATCCCCACCACAGCAGCATCAAAGCTCTGGGCGGCATTGTAGGCGCCGCGCCACCACAGCAGCGCGGTATTGTGTTGATTCCAGGCCGGCACAATGGGGCGCAGATTATCACACGTCGAGTTTTGAGTGACCGCCGACCAGGACCAGGTCTGCCCCCCATCCTCCGAGACGCCTTTAAAGATTTCATGGACACCCAGATCGGAATCATCGCGTGGATCGAACGGTGTCGAGATGTAAATGATGCTGGGATCGTGCGGATGCAGCGCGCCCAGTCCGGTGTAATCCTGTTCGCTGCCGTACAGCTTGGCGCCGGCCTTGCCCAGATAGGTCCAGGACCACTCGGTGCCGTTGTAGCGGCAATAGAAAAACCGGTGATCCCTTTCATTGTCATCGGCGCGTGCCTTGATCAGGGCGGCAATGCGGCCGTCCTCATAGACCTGGAGATCATGATTCCAGCACCGGGTCATGGTGACGCCGTTGACCTTGGTATCGGCGGTGTAAACCGGTGTGTATTCCGCCGGTTTGGGCGCGGATTTGTCGGATATATCCTCATCCATCAACGTGCCGTCTGATTTAAACGTCTGACCGCCCTGAATGTATCCGTGATAGATGCTGGTGTTATAATCGCGAGGATGATGTTCCGTGGCGATAAAATCGATGCGGTCCACGCCGTTGCTGCTGTATTTGAAATAACCATTCACATAACCGATGCTCTCATCCGGTTCGGTCACCAGTCCGCCGTACGACCAGGTCGCCGCCGTATCGGTTGATACCATCATATTCGGACTGCGGGCGTAGCTGCGCACAATGTTGTAAACCTTGTTTTCAGCTGACAGGTAGAACAAATTGGCATAGGTGGTGGAAAAATCCGTGCCGCCCGGAATGTCGCGCCAGTCGAACCGGTTTTCAGAGCTCCAGTCCGTGCCATCATAAATCCGGTAGCGGCTGTACTCGTCATAGTGCTGCGAATACATGGCCAGGTAGGAGCCGTCAGGCAGCACCAAAAAGGCCGGGGCGTTGTGATCGTCACAATAGGCGTCCATGAACAGACTGCGCTCGGACAATCCGGTGGATAAATCGTGAATCACGCCTTCGATGTGTCCGTCCCGGGATGACCCACCGACGCCGTCGCCGCTGGCATTCGATCCGAGGATGAGTTTGTCGTGGGCGATGTCAATGACCGCGCGTTCGTCCTGGTACCAGCACCAGGCGCCGTTATCGTTAAACTGGATGAGATTGCCGTCCACCCGGTCATGCTCTGGCTGTGCCGGGGCGCGGCTGAACAGGATGATGAGCGTCACGAGCAGAACTTTGTACAGGGATTGATATGACATAGTTACCTTTAATTTAAACGTTCATTATTAATTGTATTTATACTTTCGGAACGCTTGTCTTGCGTTATTTTATTTGCATGTTGTCCATCAGCCGGACAATCTCATACTCCATCTCTCCGGGTGTTTCGCTTTGCATGGCGCCGATCATTTGTTTAAAGCTGGCTTTTATCGTGAATAGGCTTGAACGGTCTCGATAAACGCGCGAATATTATCGTTGCTGACCTGGGGCGGCATTCCGCCGCCGCAGGATAAAATAATTCGCGATGTGTCCTGTAAAGAGTCTAAAAGCGCCCGGGTTTCGCTTTTTACGATCTGTTTATCGCCGGAGGCCAGTACGTCGCGCGGCGGCAGATTGCCGAGCAGCGTCACCCGGTTATTTGTTAATTCTTTTAACTCGTTCAGTGGTACATCATATCCCATATTAAACAGATTGACTCCCATGTCCGTGAGCAGGGGAGCGGAGACGCGGGAAGGCGCGTCGTTGTGTAAAAAGCGCACAGAACCGCCCAGACCGTACAATGCTTTAAAGTAAGGTAAACCGAACCGTTTGAATTCCTCGTGTCCTATAAATCCGATAATATCATCCAGGAGGAAAATGCCGTCAATGGACGGAAAAGTCTGCATCTGCAAGTCCAGCCAGTTTTTCAAAAAGGAGGTAATTTTCTGCATCAGAGATTCGGCGTGTTCCGGCTGCATCATCATGGTGGTTAATAATTCAGTTGAGCCCATGAGATAACTGGCAATGTTCAATGGCCCGCGCGCTACGGCAAAACGGATGGTGTGCCCGGCGTCATGGATCTGCGGCTGCAGTCGTTTCAGTCGATTGAGCATGAACGGCAGCAGTCCGTCGGTTCTCGGATCGGGTTCCGGAAGGTTTGCGATGTCTTCCACAGAGCGCAGAACTTTATGCGCGTGCGGGAATTCATTCGCCGGAAACACACAGCGCGCTCCGAATGCCGAGGGCTCGGTGCACATGCCGTATTCCGACCAGAATCCCGGAAAAAACATCACCTCCGGAAAGGTTCGTACCACCTCGAGATTGGCATTCAGCCATGTCTCATCGCTGCTGAAATAATCAATAATCGTGTTTCCGCTCCATCCGGGCAGCCACGGACTGTCAATAATGAATCCCGTGGGTAGCGGTTTTACGGATTTTCCGTCAAGAACCTGTAAAAGCATGTTCCATTGTTGATCTGTCATTGAAAAATCTCTCTGTTTGCTGAACTCTGATCGATTGTGCGTTCGAGTGTTTCTACGTTTCTACCTGACATTGCAGTTGTTGTTCTGCACAGTCAGGATAGATGTTTGTATCAGATGTTGTATGAAACATGAGAACTGAACCGGTTCAGTTGATTGTCCTAAAAAAAGATCAGATAGGACGCGTCAATAGAGCCGTTTTGACGAATCGTACCGATCCTCTGTTCCGCTGTCGTCTCTGAATCGGACAAGAGTTGTTATAGGTTCATTCTATCTGTTGCTGTACAATCGAACAATGTACCCGTGCATCATAACAAACTTGTATATGAAAATAATAAAATAAATGAGAATTGCAACAGTTGTTTTTAATATTTTTTATAAACCTGAATAGTTTTATAAACACTCGAGAACAAATTAACAACCCGGCTGTGCGACAAAGGAAAGGAGCAGAATCGGTTAAAGACCGCTGTTGTTCCGGATCGTGTCGGGGGTCCATCCCGGCACACGGCATAAACAGATAATCCACCTCGCATTCAACACCCAAGCCGCAGTCCAACTGCTTTTTTTCAGACGAGTACCGCTCAATGATAGCGTCTGCCAGCTGACGGACGCTATCGGTTCTGAGAGAGATTGTAGGATGAGAGCGATAATTCTAATCTCTTTGCTTCACACCACCGACTGCTGGATTTGCATTCTGCCCTGATGTCTTGCTTGACTTTATTGAAAAAAATGATCATATTAAATCGGTTCAGTTTTCAATCGAAATGTCATAAAAGAGGTGAGAGATGATAAGGATTATCGGTTTGTTGTTTGCCGTTTTGATAACAGCCTGTGCGGTTACAGAGCAGGACCCGGCAACTTTTACCAATCCCGTGTTGGCGGGATTTTATCCGGATCCGAGCATTTGCCGGGTCGGGGAGGAGTATTACCTGGTCAATTCCAGTTTCAGCTATTTTCCCGGCATTCCGCTGTTTCACAGTCGTGATCTGGTGAACTGGAAACAGCTGGGCAGCGTCATGGAGCGGCCGGAGCAGATGGATTTGAGTGGACTCGGGGTGTCGCGTGGTATTTTCGCGCCGGCCATCAGCTATCATCAGGGCACGTTTTACGTGGTCTGCACCCTGGTGGATGCGGGCGGCAATTTTGTGGTCACTGCAGAGGACCCGGCGGGGGACTGGTCGAATCCCGTCTGGCTGCCGGATATCAATGGCATTGACCCCTCCCTGTTTTTTGATGATGACGGCAAGGCGTATATTATCTACAACAGCGTGGCGCCGGACGATCAGCCATTATACTCCGGGCACCGCACCCTGCGCATGCGCGAGTTTGATCCCGAATCTCTGAAAACCGTCGGGCCGGAGACCATTCTGGTCAACGGCGGCGTGGATATCAGCGAGGAACCGGTGTGGATCGAAGCGCCGCATCTTTACAAGATCAACGGCGCCTATTATCTGATGGCGGCCGAAGGCGGCACCGCTGAAGATCATTCCGAGGTGATTTTTCGCAGTCAGACGGTTCAGGGACCCTATGAGCCTTACGACCACAATCCCATTCTCACCCAGCGGCACCTGGATCCGTCGCGCGACTATCCGGTCACCTGCACCGGTCATGCTGATATGGTGCAGACACCTGCCGGTGACTGGTGGGCCGTGTTCCTGGGCTGCCGGCCATATCCGCCGTTTGAAAAAGGCTATTACAACACCGGCCGCGAAACCTTTATGGCGCCGGTCCAATGGATCGATGGCTGGCCGGTGATTAATCCGGATTATGAAAAAGTGCAATACAGCTATCCACGGCCCGACCTGCCCGAATGGAACGCCGATGCGAGGCCGTACAGCGGCAATTTTATGTTTCGCGACGAGTTTACGGATTCTCTGTTGCACCCCAGTTATCTGTTCCTGCGCACGCCTCATCAGACCTGGCATAGTCTTAACCGACATCCCGGTCAGCTGGCGATGGATTTGCGCCCGGAGACCTGCTCCGGAACCGCCAATCCGAGTTTGATCGCCCATCGGCAGCAACATATGGACTGCAATGCTTCGGTATCGCTGAACTTTACACCGCAGGCGTCGAACGAAAAAGCCGGATTAATCATTTTTCAGAACGAAACGCATTTTTATTATCTCTGTCAATCGATAAAAGACAGCGACATGGTGGTGCAGCTGTTTCAATCCGATCCCGAATCATCGTCCGGAATGAAACTTTTGCAATCCGCTGCGCTGCCGGAGGACGTGCAGAGACAAAATCTGCTGCTGCGCATCGGCACGCATGAGAATTCCTATTCGTTCTCCTGGGCCGCAGACGCCGACAAACCGGACTGGACTCTGCTCAAAGACAGAGTGGATGCCTCGTTTCTCAGCACTCAAGTCGCGGGCGGATTCGTTGGGGCGGTGTTCGGCATGTACACCACCTCTCTGGGCGAGACGGTTCAGAACGAGGCAATCTATGACTGGTTTGAGTATAGCGGTAATGATCCGGTGTTTCATTGATGTCTAACAGAATATAGAGTTTAAAAACAAAGGACCTTCATCATGGTACGGTTACGGCTTTTTATCCTGATTGTTTTTTTCGCTATCACGCAATTACCGGCCGGACCGCATTTGCGCGAACCGGGTGATTTTCGCTTTCATGTCCGACACGAATACACCTGGCCCTACGCGCCCCGGATGCCGGGTGACGCCACTCCGCGCTTTGGCGGTATGATCATCGAACTGGCGCCGGGTGAATTTCTTGTTGCCGGCAGCGGCATTGTCATTACCTTTAACTCTCAGACAGAGGGCGTCCGGGCGGGAATCGGAAAAATGGAAGAAGGTGAATTCCGGGACGGCCGATGGGTGCGCGGCCGGCGTATGAACGGCGATCAAAGTCACCAGGGGCGGCATATGCATTTGAGCGGACAGACTTGCAGTATTCAGCGGGTGAAACTGTACGAGTATAAATAAAATTGCGACCAGGGGGCGATAGATTTTCCGGGATGCCAGAAAGACGGGTGTCACGGAATATTTTAAATATGAAAATCGTTAAACGTTATATCCGACATAACATAATTCTTTTTCAACCAGCCCACGGGGAACCGGGAATCTGATCTTTTGTTTCCAGACTTTGAATCGAATCACATCTGCGAATCATTTACGTTTGTTTTTGCCGGAACTATCACATTTCAAAATTAACTGATTAACAAAAGGGAGGCCATTATGAAGATATTTTGCAGATGGGTGATCAGTATTGTTTTGCTGCTGACCAGTCCAGTTTTGGCGCAGCGGCTGCAGTATGATTACGGAGACGCTCCGGATTCGCCGTATCCCACAGTTTTACGCCACAGCGGCGCCCGGCATGCTGTTAACCGGGAGGTGTTTCTGGGAAAAACCATAGATGCAGAGGAGGACGGCCAGCCGTCGCCCAAAGCATTGGGCGATGACAACAAGGGTGATGATGAGGACGGCGTCAGTTTCGGGACCCTGGTTCCCGGACAGGTTGTCGCGGTACGCATTTCAGCCTCAACAGCGGGTGTGGTGAATATTTGGCTGGATATCGACCGCAACGGTGACTGGAAAGACGACTATGATCATGTTCTGAACAATGTGGGTGTCAGCAAGGGGTCCAATACGCGGTATTTCAATTTACCGCAATCCGCAGAATGGGGATACACGTTTGCGCGTGTGCGTTATTCGCTCAAAGGCGGAGAAAGCTATACTGGTGATTCACCCAATGGAGAGGTGGAGGACTATTATGTCGAGATTGAAGAACTCGAGCAGGCTCTGGATTTCGGAGACGCACCGGATCAGCCGTATCCGACGCTGTTAAAGAGCGACGGCGCGCGGCATCGTATCAATCCGGATGTGTTTTTGGGATCCAGGATTGATGATGAACGCGATGGGCAGCCGAACGCGAATGCGGACGGCGATGACAATGCCGGCAGCGATGATGAAGACGGTGTCAGTCTGCCGTCGAGTATTCACCCGGGACAAACAGTGAATATTTCAGTCAGCGCGTCCACCAACGGGTTTTTGAATGCCTGGGTGGATTTTAACGGCGACGGCGACTGGACGGATTCCGGAGAGCAGATTTTCAATGATGCGGGGCTGAACAGCGGTAATAACAATCTGTCATTTACCGCCCGGGATGACAGCAAACCCGGAAAAACTTGTGCCCGGTTTCGTTTTTCTCTCAAAGGAGGTGAGAGTTTCAAAGGCGAAGCGTCCAACGGAGAAGTGGAAGACTATCAGATTGAAATTTACGAGCCGGAAGAGGGAGATTACGATTTTGGCGATGCACCCGACGAACCGTATCCCACCTTTCTGGCGAATAATGGCGCGCGTCACCTGATCATCGAGCGCATGTTCCTGGGGTCCCATATTGACGGTGATCCGGACGGTCAGCCCACCGCGGCAGCGGATGGTGATGATATGGATGCCACGGATGATGAAGACGGGATTCGTTTTGTCACAGCGCTCATTCCAGGCAGTACGGCCAAGATCGAAGTCATTGCGTCGCAGGACGGCATTTTGAACGCCTGGCTGGATTTTAATCACGACGGCGACTGGTCTGATGCCGGAGAACAGATAATTGCCAACACCCCGGTCATGCATGGTATACAGACCCTGTCGTTCATGGTGCCTGCGGACGCCAAACCGGTTCGTACGTATGCTCGTTTTCGATATTCTAAAGAACGCGGATTGTCCTTTACCGGCGCGGCAAAGTCCGGAGAAGTGGAGGATTATCACGTCGCCATCAGCGAATCTGAGCAATTTGACTGGGGAGACGCCCCGGACCAACCCTATCCGACCCTGCAGGCGAATAACGGAGCCTTTCACCGGGTGGTGGAAGAGTGGTTTCTGGGCTCCGGAATTGATGCCGAAGCCGACGGTCAGCCGACGCTGTTGGCGCACGGAGATGACGCAAACGGCAGCGATGACGAGGATGGGGTGGCCTTTCCGGTGATGACGCCGGGAAACACTGTTCAGATTAAAGTGCTGGCTTCGCGCCGCGGTATTTTAAACGCCTGGATGGACTTTGACGGGGACGGCAGCTGGGCGGATGCGGGAGATCAGATTGCACAGGATGTGCTGTTTGGTTCCGGATCGAATCTGATACCGGTTGATATCCCGCTGAATGCCACATCGGATTCCACCTGTGCGCGTTTCCGGTTCAGCAGCAGTCGTCAACTGGGATTCACAGGCGGCGCGCCGGACGGAGAAGTTGAGGATTATAGGGTGCAATTCCCGCACGAACAGCTGCATTGGGATTTCGGCGATCTCCCGGATTCCCTGTATCGTACCTCGCTCGCCCTGGACGGCGCCCGGCACCGGATGGACACCACGCTGTATCTGGGAGCCCGTATTGATACGGAACCGGATGGTCAGCCGTCAGCCGATGCCACCGGGGATGACAATGGCGGCAATGATGATGAAGACGGCATCGGCTTTATGACCCCCTGGCTGCCGGGTCAGTATACCACTATCAAGGCGGAGGTTTCGGGAAACGGTATTCTGAATGCCTGGGTGGACTGGAATCACAATCAGGAATGGGATACCGCCATCGAGCACGCAATCTCGAACCGGCCGGTGTCCTCTGGCACGAACCATTTCAGTTTCAGGGTTCCCTTGACGGCGCTGCCGGGTGAAACCGGTGTGCGTTTCCGACTGACCAGCTATCGTGCCGTATTTCCCTGGGGAGCGGCGCGCGACGGAGAGGTTGAAGACTATATCATCGGGGTTTCCGAGGAAGAGCCGCGCATGGATTTCGGCGATGCCCCGGACAAACCGTTCCCGACGCTGCTCAAGCACAACGGCGCCCGGCATGTCATCGACACTACGTTGTTTTTCGGCAGTCGCCTGGATGCCGAGCCGGACGGCCTGCCGGATGCGGCGGCACTGGGAGATGACAATGACCATACCGATGATGAGGACGGCATCAGTTTCAATGCGCCGTTGATACCGGGGACGATAAACGAGGTCACTGTCACGGTGTCTATGGACGCTATTGTCACGGCCTGGGTGGATTTTAACGGCAATGGTCTGTGGACTGATCCTCTGGAGCATATTCTGGTGGATGAGCCCGTGCCGCAGGGTACGCAAACCCTGCAGTTTCCCGTGCCGTTGCAGGCGGCTTCTGATTTGGGTTACGCCCGCTTCAGGGTCAGTCGAACCCACGGACTGTCTTTTTACGGACCGGCGCGGGAAGGCGAGGTTGAAGACTTGACAGTCAGAATCGATGAACCGGATCCGGAGACGAATACGGATTTTGGCGATGCGCCGGAGCAACCGTATCCGACCACACTGGCGCAGAACGGCGCCCGCCACGGGGTGTCCGGCCGTTTGTTTCTGGGGGCGCTGATCGATGCTGAAGCGGACGGTCAGCCGGACCTGCATGCGCTGGGAGATGACAACGGCAGTCTGGACGATGAAGACGGTGTGCGGTTCACTACAGCTCTGTTGACCGGGCATAACACTGAACTCAAAGTCATCGCATCGGACAGCGCCTTTCTCAACGGCTGGATTGATTTCAACGCAAACGGCGACTGGTCTGATACCCTTGATCATGTGGTTGTCAATCACAGTGTGCAGCCCGGTGTTAATTATATCACGATTGCCATTCCCGCGGATGCCACGACAGATTCGACGTACGCGCGCTTCCGTCTCAGTTATGAGCGCGGTATCGGCTTTACCGGTTATGTTGAAAATGGCGAGGTTGAGGATTACCAAATTGTGTTTCAGGCGGCAGAAAGCAAATTAGATTTCGGCGATGCCCCGGACGAACCGTATCCCACGTTAAAAGCGCATTCCGGCGCCTGTCATGTGGTGGATTACCGCTGCTATCTGGGTAAGGATATTGATCCCGACGTTGACGGCATGCCGGATGTTAATGCACAGGGCGATGATACATTTGACAGTCAGGACGACGAAGACGGCATCCGCTTTCCCGCAGCGCTGGTGCCGGGTGACACCTCTGAAGTGATGGTGACCGCCTCGATTTCGGCCTATCTGAATGCCTGGATCGATTACAATCAGGACGGTGACTGGGCGGACGCCGGTGAACATGTGATTGTGGAGCATCTGACCAGTGCTGGCACGCAGCATATCCCGTTTATCCTGCCTGCTAACGCCGCGGCCGGGTCTACCTATGCACGATTTCGCCTGTGCAGTGATCAGGGTCTGACCTACAAAGGCGCGGCCCGCAACGGCGAAGTAGAGGATGAACGCATCCTGATTCATTCACTGGTTGATCCGGAGACCGGCGCCACCCAGATCATACCTGTTGATGAGGGTACAAACACATTATCTTTCCATGTATTGCCCGGTCACCCCGGCGATACACTGGATCTGTCCGCAGATTCCTTTTTGATGTGTTTGTGGAATTAGACGTGCCGGAGGGTGATGAGGAGGTTATGCCTGTCAGGCAATCTCTTGCCAATACTCGGCCAAATTCTCCCGTTATCATGCTGAAAAACGGAGCCGGTCAGGTCTATCTGCCGGAGTATGGGATCGATGAGATTCAAAGAATCAATCCCGTACAGGGCTATCAGCTATTGTCAAAACGCAACGGTCAATTTCAGATCACCGGTACTCCTCTGGATCCAACCCTGCCCGTCAATGTCGGCAAACCGGACAGCAATTCCATATTCGGTCCCGGCGGCTGGGGTATTTTTAGTCCCGGCGGCTGGGGTGTGTCACCGGATGTTATTGATCCGTCCATGCGTTTGCTGCTCAGCGGTTTATTTAAATGCATGCCGACGCGCAGAATGGAAGGGATTCTTCCCGGGGATTGGGGACTGATCGGATTTCTGCCCAATCAACCGGTTCCTGTTGAAGAAGCCCTGGCCGGTTTGGCTGACAAAATCTGGGCGATGAAAAACAGCAGCGGGCAGCTCTGGATCCCGGATATGGGCATCAATGAAATCGGTATGATGCGTCCGGGAGAAGCCTATTGGGTGTGCGTGGGCGATACCGGTTCGTTTGAATTCCCGGCCGGCAGGCTGGGTAAACGCGCATTTGCTTCAGACAGTGTTTATTACAGTTCGGTGTTCTATACCGGTGAAAATGCCACCGTCATCATCCCGGCCGCGATTCATCCCTGCGATGCGGCAGGTGAAGAACTGCAAACCGGTGACGAAATTGCTGTGTTCAATACCGGTGGAGTTTGCTGCGGTTCCGAGGTCTGGAATGAAAGCAATGCCGCTTTGACCGTGTGGGGAGACAATCCCATGACCGATGAAACAGACGGTATGCTGTCCGGGGATACACTGATTTTCAGGATCTATGACAAGAGTCGCGGTGTGGAAATGCAGGCTCTGGCTGAATTTGAATCTCCCGGTCAACCGGTGTATGCGGCAAATTCCCTGTCTGTGTTAACAGAATCTGCAGGGGGCGCTCCTGTAGGAGTCGGGCAGAATGCAGAACTCCCGGATGGATTTAGATGTTATGCGAATTATCCGAATCCGTTTAATCCGGAAACAGTGATCCAATATGATTTGGCGCGATCGTCAAAGGTTAGTCTGGCGATCTATAATCTCCTGGGTCAACATGTGCGCACCCTGGTTTCCGGACCAATGCCGGCCGGTTCGCACCGGATCGTCTGGGACAGCCGCAATCAATTCGGCAGGCGTGTGGCCAGCGGTGTCTATCTTTACAGAATCACCGTCAAAGAAACATCAGGCGGAAAAATCTGTTTGGATGAAACGCATAAAATGTTGCACATTCGATAAAATATTACTATACTTTCGTGCTGCTGCCTGTATGGCTGCAGCACGAAAATTGATGTCTTTAATGTACCGGTTGCTGAAAAAATAAGCGGAAAATCAATGCGATTTGGGGCTTTTCAACGGGTTAAGCTCATTCTATTTTTTTTATTTGTCCTGTTAACGCGAATACCATGGCTCACACCCGGTTATGGCTTGGATTCGGATGCCTGGCGCGTCGTGCGTGCGGCCCGGAATATTGCGGAAACCGGCGATTATACACTGTCCCGGCTGCCCGGTTATCCGCTGCAGGAATACCTGCTGTCGTGGATCGGCACGTCGGCTCCGGTTGTGGTGAACGGTCTGACTGCAGTATTCAGCAGTATGGCCTGCCTGTTTTTTGTACTCATTTTGCGTTTTTTCCACATCAAGCGGATTTTTCTCTGGGGAATTGCCTTTGCTCTGACCCCTGTGGTCTATATTAACAGTGTCAACAGTATGGATTATATGTGGGCTCTGGCGTTTGTGCTGGCCGCTGTTTATCTGGTTTTGAAGGATCGCCCTGTGCTTGCCGGACTCTGTCTGGGGCTTGCCGTCGGCTGTCGAATGACCTCGGCGGCCATGCTGCTGCCCCTTGCAATCTGGCTTTTCATCATATATGCAAATAAAAGCTATGTTCGATTGTTGTCTCTCGCAGGATTAGCGTTAATTACAGGCGTTCTGTGTTATATTCCGGTGTTTGTGCATTATGGCATTGGATTTCTGAATTTTTATGACATTCCGGGATACCCGTCGCTTGCGACGCTGCTTGGACGTTCTGTACTATGGGTTTGGGGGGTCTGGGGCGCTGCAGGCCTGCTTTTAATGTTTGCTTTGGCACTGTTCAATCGTCAGATTGTCAGGATGTCCTGGCATGACCTGGAAAAACGCAGCGGTATCCTGTTGTGTCTGACGACCGTGGTCATTTATTTTGCTGTCTTTCTGCGTTTACCGCATGAAGCCGGATATTTGATCCCCGTGGTGCCGTTTATGATCCTGGGGGTCAATCTCATCATGCGGTCCCGTTACACTCTTGGCCTTGCAATTGCACTGCTGCTGTCACCCTTTTTGGTGTCTGTGGACCGTTCAGGCATTGAATGGACCGGCCCCGTTATCCAGGATCATTTTAAACGCACTGATCAGACCCATCGGATTACTTGTATCATTGCTGCTGTAAATAAACTAAAAGGACCGGCTGTCATGGTTACGGGTTCGCTGCTGCCTCAAATTCAAGTAATGACCGATGACCCTGCGGATGATGAAAAGATTTTTGTTGATTCTATATCCGACAGGGAACAGATCGAGTCCTATACAAGCCGGGGAGCGGATATATATGTTTTGGAAGAGGCGATTTCCTATAATGAACAGGTCTATCAAATCGATCTTTTAAAGCTGGGCGCTATTTCATTTGACAGTTTGTTAACGAATTTCAAACCGTCCCGCAGTGCGCAATAAGTCTTGCAAGTTAAAGGTTGCTTGTTATTGAAATTCTTGTTATTATTTAGAGCGGAGGGTGAAGAATTAAAGAACAGTCATGACTGTTCTTTAATATTAATCTAAAATGTGTACGTACACATAAAATATTCACCAAAACGAGGAAAAATCATGAAAATGAGACTGACACTGTCACTGCTGTTTTTGATGATCGCCGCCTGCACTATGTTGGCGCAACATGCGCCAACGCCGCCTATGGGCTGGAACAGCTAAGATTCCTACAGGGGATGTATCTATGAAAACCGCTTTCGCGATTTGGTTGACGTCCTGGCGGAAGAGCTGCTGCCCTGCGGCGAGGCGCAGATTTCTTTTGCGGATCATCGGCAGCAGCACGCGGATATGTGGCGCATCTCCATTGATGTCTGGGATGAATGGGACGATGTGGAGCGTGTCTTTGAATTGGCACACCACTGGTCGCCGTTCATCGGAGACGGCAGCTGGCCGGATGCCGACATGCTGCCGCTGGGACAGCTAAAAGTGCATATCCCGGAAGAGCGTCGAGAGACTCATTTCACCCTTGAGGAACAGAAAAGCATTATGACCCTGTGGTGCATGGCGCGTTCCCCGTTGATGTGGGGCGGGGATTTTTTAACGTCTTCCAAGGAGACGTTTGATTTACTGCGCAATTCTGCTGTGCTGGAGGTGCAAAAAAACAGTGAGAACAACCGGCAGATCTATCACGGTTATTCCGGTGAGGTTCCCGGGCAGCGCATCTGGTTTGCGGATATCCCCGATTCACGGAATCATTATCTGGCGTTGTTTAATGTCACAGACGAACCGCAGACGGTAACTTTTGAATTTCTCGAGGGGCGGTATCAGGTTCAGGATTTGTGGACGGATACCGACCTGGGAGTGTACTCTGAGTCATTTACCCGGGAACTGCCGGCCCACGGGTCGGGGTTGTATCGTATGAGTCCTGTAAAAGGTGAGGTTGAACTCGCTGACCCGTTTCCTTTTCCGTATGAAATCGATGCTGTATCAGGGAGTTTTACGCTCAGGTTAAACGATACGGTGCTGCGGAATACCGGGATGTGCATGAACGGGTATGATATGATGCGCGGCAGTCGGGTTCACTCCGGGAGAAAAGTCGAATGCCGGGTGCCGGGTGGCCAGGTGAATGTTTGGTTTCAAGCTGATCGTGAATCCATACAAATCAATACGCAGGTGCAAAATCAGACAGACAGTACGGTCTGCAGAACGTACTGTCTGTAAAGAAAGAAAAATTTAGAAGGGTTTCAGCGTGCCACCATGCCGGCTTTTCAGATAATGGTAAAACTCGACTTGTGAACGAAATTTTGTGCCGTCCGGCGACGTAACCAGCTCATTGCTCAGCTGGTTGTCCAGTATACGTGCAGCATAGGTATCCCTCCACTGGTAATCCCACAGGGTGCGCAGTTCTTTTTTGATCTCCGGCTCCTGAATCGGTACCCCGACTTCTACACGGCGGTCCAGGTTCCGGGTCATCAGATCAGCGGACATGATGAATATTTTTTCATCTCCATTGTTGCCGAAAAACATCATGCGTGAATGCTCAAGAAACCGGTCTATGAGTCCTATTGAAGGAATCGTGTTGCTTTTGCCGTCAAAGGTCGGATACAGAGAGAACATACCACGCACATTCAGCTTGACATCAACCCCCTTTTTCCTGGCTTGGTACAGTTTGCGGATGAGCGGGCCGTCGACAAGATTGTTCAGTTTAATATAAATATGCGCAGGGAGTCCGGCCTGAGCATTGCGGATTTCCTGGTTAATCAGGCGCACGATGCGGTTGCGCATAAAAAACGGCGACATCAAAATATGCCGGTAGCGGCGCACCTTGTAATTGCGTTCGAAAAACTCGAACACGTGCGCTACTTCTCGTGTGATTTCCTGCCGACCGGTGCACAGCAGGTGATCGCTGAATGTACCGGTGGTGTCTTCGTTAAAATTACCGGTTCCGATGCATGCCAGGTGGATGCGTTTGCCGTGTTCCTGCCGGGTGATCTGAACGAGTTTGGCGTGAACCTTGAATCCTTCGATGCCGTAAATGACCCGAACACCTTCCTTGCGCAGTTCTTCACTCCATTGGATGTTGTTTTGCTCATCAAATCGGGCGCGCAGTTCCATGATCACGGTCACTTTTTTACCATTACGCGCGGCATTGACCAGTGCACTGATCACACTGGATCGTTTGGCAAGCCGGTAGGCGGTGATCTTGATTTCCGTAACATCCGCATCGATCGCCGCTTCGCGCAGTAGATCGACAAAGTGATTGAATGTCTGATACGGAAAATGCAGTAGAATATCCTTCTCCTTGATCACACCCTGGATATAGGTTCCCCGGTGAAGATCGGCATGCGTGATCGGGGGCAGAGGAGCGTATAATAAATTTTCTTTTTTTAGTTTTGGAAAGTTTACAAAATCCTTAGAGTTGTGATAGCGTCCTCCCGCAATTTTGGTGTCGTTTGGCCCGTAACCGAGCTTTTCTTCCAGAATATTCAAAAGCTTTGACGGCATTTGTGCATCATAGACCAGACGCACAGGAAAGGCCATCTTGCGCTGTTCCAGGCTCTCTTCGACCGTTTTCAGATAGCTTTTGTCCACGTCATCGTTCACATCCAGTTCGGCGTCCCGGGTGAGCTTGAAGGTAAAGGCCTGAACTGATTTTAAATCGAACATGTAGAAAATATTTTCAAGATGTTCTCGAATCACATCTTCCAGCATCATAATATAAATCTCGTCCTTTTTGCAGGGCAGATCGATGAAGCGCGGCAATATATCCGTCGGTACTTCGATCAATGAATAAATATTTTTCAAACCGCCTTTTTGGACAATCATGATTCCCAGATAAAACGCTTCATCTTTTAGATCCGGTAAAGGAATATTTTTTTTAAGAATAAGCGGATTGATCCGGGGGCGGATGGTCTGAAAGAAATATTTCTCCACATAGTTTTTCTGCTCCCGGTTCAGTTGTTTTTCGTTGATGATGAATATATTTTCTCTTTCCAGGGTTTGAAGAATATTGTTATACACCCGGCTGAACCGTATACCAAGTTCTTTGACCCGTTTTTCGACGAGTTTTATCATTTCCCGCGGATCATTGCCTTCCGCCTTTGTGAATTTTCCCAACATCGCGAGCCGTTTTAGAATGGCCACACGGACTCTGAAAAATTCATCAAGGTTGTTGGAATAGATACCCAGGAATTTGATGCGTTCTATAACGGGGACGTCTTTTTTATCCGCCTCTTGAATCAGGCGTTCATTGAAAGACAGCCAGCTTAATTCTTTGTTTCGAATCTGTGTTTTCAAATCATCCTCAATCCCGATCGGATCGTTCGATCAAATGCTCCGATCCCTATGCATTAAAACAATCCGAATTTCTTTTTTTGCCGAATACGCCGTTCGTCAGCTGAAAATTAGGTTCAAACGAGTTGAACAGGTCCAGATACTGTTCAAGATAACGGCTGAGTAAAAAGTTTTCGCGCACGCTTTCCCGGGCCTGGCACCCCATATCACGCGCCAGTTTTTCATCCTTGAGCAGAGTCACGATACGGTCCGCCGCTTCATCCACGGAGGATACCAGATATCCGTTTTCACCATCCTCGATTTGATAGCGGATGCCGCCCACATTACCGCCGATTACCGGCGTTCCTTTCCACATGGCCTCGGCGACTGTGAGTCCAAACCCCTCGCGCAGAGATTTCTGTAAAACCACGCGTGATTTCCGCTGCAGTGCATTGACCAGTGCGGTATCCTCGTGGCTCATGATCAAAATACGTTCCTCCTGTTGATCCAGCAAAGATTGGTAAACTTCCACACCCTCCGGGTCGTCTGTGGCCACATTGCCCAATAATACCAGTGTGCAGGGCACCTCTTTGCGGGCCTTTTTAAGGGCATCAATTACCCCCTGCGGATCTTTCCAGGTATCAAAGCGGGAAACTTGCGTGACAAGCGGTAAATCAGTGGGAATATCATAATGTTTCAGACGTTCATCAACTTCCTCTTCCGTAAGATCTCGGTTCAAAATAGAAAATGGATCGATTGCCGGCATGAAAACAACCTGTGGTGTGTCCAGTTTTTGCTGATAATCTTCTGAAGAGACGATCACACCGTCGTATTTTTCAACCGAGGGACGCAGGTAATCCCATAATTCTTCGTGAGGATTGGAAAGATCGATATGACATCTCCAGATCCAGGGTCCGCGTTTTCGGTAATGGTTGATCAGCAGCAGCGGCTGGGGATCATGAATGACAACGAAATCATGGTCCAGGTGATTTCGGATCATGTTTTCGTAAATCACATCTTCATATATTTCTTTTTTCATTTCGGAAAAATTCAGTCACCGCCCTGCAGCGCATTGTGCATTTTTTTGGTGATTCCGAAAAAGTCAGGAGAGCCCTGGATGATGCGCCATCCTGTTTTGATTCCAAGGCTGTTCATGAGCAGGGTGAGAGACGTCAGCAATACGGAAACCCCGCCGCCGTAATAGGTCGAGTTTACATTGCTGACATGCAGGCCCTGCAGGCTTTCAGCTTTGTCCTTAATGCGCTCAATGGTTTCCTTGCCCACATGCTTTTCATAGTCATCAATCGTGATGATTTGCGGTTGAAATTTCATATACTCCTCGTGTTGCGGTTCAAACGATCAAGATCGTCGATTTTATTAAATACAATAGAAAACATAACATTATAAAAGATAAAAAGAAACTTGCTAACATTCAAGGATTTTACAGATCTCGGACAATGAATCAATGATTCTGATTTTACTTTGCTGCAGTTTAACTTTTGCATGGTGACCGCCTGAAAACAAGAGGCAATCGACTCCGATTGCCCCGGCGACCTGAAAATCATGCAGTGTATCACCTACAAACAGGACGTTTTCCGGCGCCATACCCAGCTCTTGAATATGATGCCGGGCAATATCAACTTTACCTTCAGCGTAATGATTGTCCAAACCGGATATTTTTTGGAAATAGGCGTGAACATCAAAATACTGCAAAGATTCGGACAACAAGCTTATATCAGACGCGGACACGATCGATTGTCCCAGACCCTTGCGTTTGATGGAATTCAGAGTGTTGCGGGCCTGTTCGTGCAGACTGCATTCTTTGCAACGATTTCGGTAAATAGTCATCCATTCCGTGCCCACAATTTCAAAAGGCACATGTGTAAAGTCAAATCCCGCGCGTTCATAAAAATCCCGAACCGGAAAATCAAAGTGTTCTAAATAAAATGATTGTGTGATAGGCGGCTGTCCGTATTTCCGCAGCAGCGGATTCAGAATATCCACACATAACCACATATCATTGATCAGGGTGCCGTTCCAGTCCCAGATCACGTGTTTGTATAAAGGTTTCATATCAGGGATTCTTGTGTTTGGCTCTTTGTAATCGATTGTTTAGCGCTCTACGGGAGATGCCGAGCATACCGGCGGCAATGGTCTGGTTGCCATTGCTGCGCTTCAGGGCCTCTTCCACCAATTGTTCTTCTGTTTCTTTCAATGTGGGAAAGGGATCGCCGAAACTGATGGTCTGCTGTTTCGGCTCCGGTCTTAGTGGCTGCTGTTTCTGATCCACCGAGAGTTTCATCCGAAAGGATTCCATGGAAAGCACACCTGACTTGTGACGGCTGACTGCGTCAAAGATCATTCCTTCGAGTTCCCGGATATTACCCGGGAAATGATAGGTTTTCAGCAGAGTGATCAGTTCCGGCGGATAGGCGGGCGGCGTTTTGTCCAGCTCTTTGGCGGCTTTATGGATAAAATGATCAATGAGCAGTGGAATATCGTCCTTGCGTTCGCGCAAGGTCGGCAAGGCGATATGATGCGCCTGCAGACGGTAGTACAGATCCTTGCGAAAAAGTTCCTGTCGAACACGGTCTGTTAAATCTCTTAATGTCGCCACGATGATCCGGGTGTCTGTTAATTGGGGCACGTCCGATCCCAGGGGATAATAACTGCGTTCCTGCAGCAGTCGCAGCAATTTAACCTGCGATTCGATGCGCAGATCGCCGATTTCATCCAGGAATAACGTGCCGCCGGCCGCTCGTTCCACGAGTCCCTGGCGTTGCTTGTCCGCACCTGTGAATGCTCCCCTGGCATGCCCGAACAGGGTGTCGGAAAACAGTTGGTCGTCCAGACCGGCCACGTTTTCCGCAACAAACTCGCCCTCCACACCGCTGAGCCGGTGGATCGCGCGGGCGATGAGTTCTTTACCGGTGCCGGTTTCACCGGTGATCAGTATGGGCAGCGGTGTTGGCGCAATCGCCTCGATATACTGAAAGAGAGAATACATTTTTGAATTCTGCGAAATGATGAAATCAAAGGCCTCGGGGTGTTCCAGGGAACCGGAAAGCAGCACTTTTTTCAGCCGGGTGTTTTCGTCGCGGATCTGATTGACTTCCAGTGCGCGTTTGATCGTGGAAACCATATTGGTTTCATTAACCGGTTTTAATATATAATCAAATGCGCCGTGTTTCATGGTCTGCACAGCGGTTTCCACCTCATTCAGCGCTGTGATGACAATGACCGGAATATCCGGATGTTTTTCAACGATTTGGGGCAGCAGTTCCTGTCCGGTAATGTGCGGCATGGTGAGGTCCAGGACAATCACCGAAACGTCTGTTGTCTCGAGCAGCGGCTCAACCTGACGCGGGTCGCTGATGGTTTTGATATGGCTGAATCCGTGAGAATTCAGTGTGAATTCCGCGCTGATTAAAAAATCCTTTTCATCATCAATCAATAATATAGGCAAAAGCGGGTCTCTTTTTGTCATAATGCACCTATGGTTCCGATTTGTTTGCAGCCGGCAGTGTGACCGTAGCCGTGGTACCCACATGGGGAGCTGATTCCAGAGACAGGTCTCCACCGTGATCTTTGATGATACCATAAGCAATAGACAAACCGAGACCGGTTCCGCCGCTGCTGCGTTTGGTCGTGAAAAACGGATCAAAAATATGCTCCATATCCGTTTGTGGGATTCCGATTCCGGAATCATAGATTTTCACACAAATGTTATGTTGGTCTGTATCTATGGAGGACTGGATGAACAGTTCTTTTGGAGTGTGTTTTAAAGAATCGCATGCATTGCTGATTAGATTGATGAACACCTGTTCCAGTTTTTGAAAATTTCCTCGCACCCTGGGATTATTGTTATTATATTCAACCCGGAATGACTGGGTGGATTTTTTGATCATATTGTTGACAATGACAATTGCTTCGTCCAGCGCCTTGTTAATATCCACAACCTCATTCAGGGTGTCTTTGTCTTGACGTGCATAATCCTTGAGGCTTTTTACAATTTTTGCAATGCGTTCCGAGCCTTTGGTGATGCCGTTCAATAGATCGATAATTTTGTCTTTGGCGGATTCATAGGACATGTTGGCAATGAGAAAATCCCCGTGTTCGGTCTGATATTCTTCAAGAATGGGCTGAAGGCTGCGCCAGACTTTGCCGATCATACTGGCGTTTAAAGAGATGAAATTGTTGGGATTGTTGATTTCATGCGCCACACCGGAGACCAGAATGCCGAGCGTGGCCAGTTTGTCCGCCTGAATCAATTGACGCTGGCGGATAGTGTCGCGATGTTCTGCTTCCTTGAGCGCTGTGATGTCACTGACGAGCCCGTCTGCGGACTGAAAGCGCGCCGATTCGTCATGGTCCGGGACGATTGTGGTTTTGACCCAGCGGGTATCGCCGTCTTTGCGGAGTATTCGATGCTCGAATTCTTGTGTTTTGTCTCCTCCTAAAATCTGCTGCAAATGCTGCTGAACAGTGTTCTCATCTTCCTTGTGGATAATTTTGAACCAGAGGTCCGGATTGAGGATAAAGTCTTCCGGTTCGTATCCGGTCACTGAAAGACAGCCCTGACTGTGATGCGTAAATACCGGTTTGTCGTCTCTTAATTTGACCGTAAAGGTATAATCCGTCAGATGGTGCAAAAGCTGTTTTTGCCGGCGCTCGCTCTCCATGAGATCATCCAGAATGATCTTGAGTTCGGTAACGTCGGTAAACTGTTCGATGCGTCCGCCTTTGTACAACCCGTGCTTGATGGGAGACGTCCAGTACTCTACATACCGTTCTTCCAGATCATCCTCAGGCAGTATGTGCACCATAAAGCGCTCAGAAGGTGACTGTTGTTGAAAGCTGTTCCGGGAAAATTGGAAAAATTCGTACGGATGAGCCACGCGATCCCGGAAAATCTGTTCTGAAATTGAGTGATGGCTTTTTCCAATGACCGCATTGCGGGAGATATTGAAAAACTGAGTAAATGCGCGGTTGATCCAAATATACCTGGACTCTGCATCCAGAATGGAAATGGCCACCCGGGTACTTTCCAGTACATCTTCTGTCAGAGAACGGTAGCGCGCTTCACTTTGGCGCAGAGAGAGATCTGAAAGCTTTTGTTCTGTGATATCATGAATCAGACCGTTATAAGCATAAACCTCATCCTGATCGTTACGGAGAAGTACAATCGTATTGCGGAATCCATTTCACCTCCCCGTTTTTATGGATGATCCGGTGTTCAAGCGGCGGAACATCGATACCTTTTCTCGCTTTTGTGGCTTGTTCGGTCACAGCCTCCCGGTCATCACGATGAACCATACGAAACCAAAGTTCCGGTTCTTTATCATACTCTGTATGCGCATAACCGGTCACAGCAAGACAGCCTTTACCATGGACGGTATCGATCACTTTGTTGTCTTTTATGCGAACCGTATAAATATAATCAGACAGTACATTTAACAGCTGTTCGCTGATTTGCGAAGCTTCAGCCGCAGTGAAGCATTCTGCCTGGGATTTTATGTCAGTGTTCTTGTTTTTGATTGTTCTTCCTGTTAACTGAATTGTAAATCATTATTTGTATGGTCTAAAAGATAAAAAGTTTCTGTGTAATTAAAAAAGAGTTTGTTGCAAAACGTTATATTTTTGGTATAACAATATTACATGTTATTTTTTGCAAAAAAAGCGAAAGAGAACGAATGTCATGCTTTTAACGCTTGATTTTTCTGTATATCTGTTCTATATTAAACCCAGTCAATGGGAAAGAATCGTATCAATACATTGAAATTTTCAGGATATTTGGAAATAACCCGGCCGCTGAACGTGGTTATAAGTTTTGTGGCCATTGGTGTGGGCGCTGTACTCGCCGGCCCCCTGCAGCCGCTCTCTGCCGTACTGGCTGCCTGTGTGTCAGGCGCGTTAATCACAGCTGCGGCGAATACGGTAAATGATGTCTTTGATATTGAAATCGATCGGGTGAACAAACCCCTGCGGCCGCTACCGCGTCATCTGTTGGGAGTGCGGGAAGCAAAAATATTTTCAGGATGTTTATTTGTTTCAGGAGTTGCATGCGCTTTTTATATTGGGTTTATTGCGGTACTCATTGCTGCTGTTTTCTCTGTTTTGCTGTATTTGTACAGTGCGTATTTGAAAAGAATGGTGTTATGTGGCAATTTTGTTGTAAGCCTTGCGACAGCGTTTGCATTTATTTACGGGGGCCTCGCCGTAGGTCACCCTGAATATGCGCTTTATCCCGCATTGTTTGCTTTTTGCATGCATTTTGCCCGCGAGATCATCAAAGATATCGAAGATCAAAAAGGAGACCGGCAGGGCCAGGCGAATACCCTCGCAGTGGTTTACGGTATTCGACCGGGTCAGTGGCTGGTGACCCTTCTTTTGACGCTGCTGGTCGGCCTGACTCTGGTCCCTTTTGTAACGGAATTGTATAACCGGTATTATTTCTGGATTTTACTGGTTGGGGTGTATACAGTCTTGATTTACACGGTAGTTTGCATCTGGCTGGAGCCGACCGTCAGGAAAATGCGGTTTGTCAGCAAACTGCTCAAAGCGGATATGCTCATCGGATTGCTGGCGCTTTACGTGGGGCGATATTAGCTGCGATATGGATGGTTGAAACAGGAAAAAGAAAGATATGAGACTATTGATCCAACGTGTAAGCTGCGGGGCTGTAGATATCCAGGATAAACGGGTCAAGTCTATAGGTCCCGGTCTGGTGGTGTTGATCGGGATTGCTGCCGGAGATACGGAGGCTCCGATCGATAAAATGGTGGAAAAGTTGGTCAACCTGCGGATATTTAAAGATCACGACGGAAAAATGAATTTGTCGAGTCTGGACGTCCGGGCTGAAATTTTGGCTATTTCACAGTTCACTTTATATGCAGACTGCCGCAAAGGCCGGCGTCCCGGTTTTGCCCATGCCGCGTCACCGGATATAGCACGCCCCCTGTATGAACTCATAGTCGAACGAATCCGTGAATTCGGACTGCCGGTTGTGACCGGACGTTTTGGAGAATACATGCAGGTAACCATTCACAATGACGGCCCGGTGACGATCCTGCTGGACTCGAACGAACTGGGCTTTTAAGTAGGACATAGCCATGAACGCCGTTTATGACAGCTTTTCTCTGTACTATGACTTGGAATATGGGCTGAAAGATAATGATTTTTCATTTTATTTGTCTTACGGCAAAACGTTTAAATCCGTGTTGGAAGTCGGTGCGGGCACGGGGCGAATTGCGCTGTACCTTGCAGAACATGGCGTTTCGGTTACCGGAATTGATAATTCGTTTCGTATGTTAGAGATCGCAAAAGAAAAGGCGGCGCAAACAACGGGATTGAAAGCCCCCGTATTTATCCAGGCGGACATGCGGGATTTCAATCTGAACCGAACCTTTCCCTGTTGTATTGTTCCGTTTCGGGCGCTGCTGCATAATCTGACCCAGGATGACCAGATTGCGGCGCTTCAGTGCATTGCCCGGCACCTTGATCCCGGCGGTTTGCTGGTTTTTGATTTGTTTGTGCCTTTGTATCAGGTTATGGCTCAAAAAGAATGGCATGAAGAGTTGTCTCCGGAGGATCTTGCAGATCCGGATGAAAATATAAAGATCAGGATTGACGTTTCACATGATCCGGTGGTTCAACAGCTTAGCATACGCAATGAATATGTTCAGCTTGGCAGTGAAGAAAGCCGAAGCGCTATCATGAAGTATAGATATATGTTCCGTTATGAAGTTGAAGCGTTATTGCGATTGTGCGGATTCGAGACCCAAAAAGTCTGGAGTGATTTTGACAAGTCTCCTTATAACTATTCCAGTGGAATGATGATATTTCAGGCGAAAAAGAAAGGTAAAGGCCCTTGGATTTAAAAAAAGTGAGAATTGTGAATAATCCTCGTTCCGGTTTCCTGAAATCACCGTTTCTGATTCGTAAAACTCTGGAACTTTCCTTGATGGATGCACCGTTCGAGTACGAATTTCATGATACCCGTTATGCCGGACATGCTCATGAATTGGCCAAAGAAGCGGTGGAACTCGGATTTGATGCTGTGGTTTCTGTCGGTGGAGACGGTACCACAAATGAAATCGGCTCTGCACTGCTTTATTCCGATACAGCCCTGGGGATTATTCCATTAGGCTCGGGGAACGGTTTGGCGCGCGGGCTTTCTATTCCGCTGGGCCCCGTGCGCGCTGTTAAAACACTGATTAACGGAAGAATTCGGACCATGGATGCGGGCAATGTAAACGGGAATGCTTTTTTTATTGTAACCGGAGTGGGACTGGATGCCTCTATCGGTAAAGAGTTTAACGATCAACAGGTCCGGGGATTGCTGCCTTATTTTACGATCGGCATTCGTGAGTTTTTTCGCTATAAACATGAAGTCTTTACACTAAAGTTTGATCATCACGAAATTGCGGTGCCGGCTCTCTTTGTCACCATTGCCAACTTGAAGGGCTGGGGAGGCGGCGCTATTATCTCACCTGAGGCAGAGCTGGATGATGGATTGCTTGATATTTGTGCTGTCCACCGCGCCGGGTTTTGGTATACATTATTTAATCTGCCCCGATTGTTTCTGGGAGGTATCGAAAAAATTCAGAAATATTCGCGCTATCAGGCGAAAGAGGTGACAATATTACGCGAAAAGCCCGGCCCGTTCCACTTTGATGGCGAAACCCGTGACGGCGGCACGAAAATTAAAGTTACTATAAATCCGAATGCTTTAAAAGTGATTGTGCCCTGAAAGGATTAACTTTTTATAGTTTTTAATCGATGTAGAGAACGTAGATTAAAATGTCTTGCATTTTAATTATCTAATTACTAATATTTTAGAATTGCTACTGTGTTGCATTTCATTTCAATGGTGATATGTAGAAACTTTAAAGTGTTTTACGCGTTTATCATAAATTATTATATATTTAAAATATGCATCATTAATAAATACTTTAGTTATATTATTAATATAAAAGGCCTAACTAATGAAAAGTATCTTTTTTTCATTATATATCGTTTTAATACTTTTATTTTTTAATTATTCATTTGTAATTCGTGGTCAAACTAAAGAATTGAGTGATTCACATGAATCTGAAAAAGAGAAACCTTCCTATTTTTCTGACAAATCTCCATTGGCAAAATCTACCTTTGATACTTTAAGGCTTGATACCAGTCATAATAGTTATCCAAAGGTGTTGTCTTTTCCTATGGATATTAAGCTTGAACCTCGTAAAAAAACAAACCAGCTTGTTTTAAAAGATGTAATTTATACGGGGTATTATCGGCTAAAAATAAAAGCCAAAAATGTTGATCGCCCCCAAAACCCAGTGGGGTATAGATTATTTATTAATAATGAAAAAGTGTATTATGTTTCGAGCTCTAACGGCACGGTTTCTGATTCGGATGAATATATTGATCATGGACTACATTTATTAAAAAAAGGCGAATCAAATTTTATTTATATTAGATCTGTAGGTGAAGATTCAATTCAATTTAATGAATTCCAATTGATTTCTCCGCCACATATCTATCCTGAACCCGAATTTACAAAAGGGACGTCAAATTCTATCAAGTTTATAATATCTGAACAGAGTGAGAATCTACGAGTTGTAGCTTTCAATCCTCTTTTGAGTGATGCATATATTGAATCCGGTAATATTTACAAGACTGGCGATGATACATCCTATACGGCTGAGTTTATTCGATTGCTTGATGCGAAACAATATCAATATTTTATTAAAGTGGAAGACGATAATGGATATATTTTACGTTCTGATACCACCTCTACAACACAGGATGCCTCTCCTCCCTCTGATGTAAATTTGGATACATTGCGTACAAAGTGGCAAGAACCTGTTTTGGTACAATTATTATGGAAACATGCAAAAGACAGTGTCTCTGGTGTAAATTATTATAATCTTATCAGGTCAACTGACAGAGGGAGTGAGATAGTTGCAAAGATTATGTATGATGCTGTTACCGAGAAGGTTTTTTACGAGGACACTTTATTTAATTATAATTCAAATGAAAATTACAAATACTCTATTGTTGCATTTGACAAAGCTGGAAATTCAAAACTTTCTCCCGCCCCCCAAATTTTGCCCAAGATTTTACCCCCTCCGAAATTAAGCGTAGATACAAGTCGCACAATTGTATTTATTGCTGATTCATTTCATTATGTACAATGTACAGACACAACAGCTGTTTTGCCTCTTGAAGCTTCCTATATAAAGCAAAATTTTACGAGCACTCCAAAGTCGGTTAGATACAGGGTTATCCGTGATTCTTTAATCAATTCAGGCCAGAAAAATTTTTACAGTCCATGGCTGGACTTTCCAGAACAATCAGATTATAATTTTGATTTAACCAATGGTGGCTCTATTATTATTGAAAATATTAATAATCTACCCTACAGAGTGTCTGCTAATTTCCGGGATTTTGAAAATAATGAGAGTGCAGACTCGGAATCTCTTTCTATTATACCGGATTGTTATCCCCCGAAAGATATTCCCTCACTTTCAACTGAAGAAATTTTCTATAACGATGACATGACTCAAGGATGGGTTCGTTTAAGATGGGGGGCAACGGAGGATGATGAAAGCGGCTTGGATAACTATATAGTATATCGCAAGAAACAGTATGAACCAGACAGCTGTTTTTCCAAAATTGCTGATACGGGTCTTGATACTTTTTATGTCGATGAATTTGATTATCAAGGCAAGTTGGTTTATCGTATAGGGTCTGTTGATAAAGTGGATCATGTTTTTGATTACACACAAACGGATCATGAAATTGTTGTTGCAGCAAAAACATCTCCTGCCGTAAAATGGCTTAATTGGGAAAGAATTGTAAATGGTGTTAGATATACTACTCGTGATTTTGAGCTTTTAATTATAGATTTATCCAATTTTAATCTGGATATGTATCAGCAAAAAGTTGTACAGATCGATTTGAAGCAAAATGACCAGACAAAGCCCTTGCAAAGCTGGAATGCGGATACATTAGGACCTGAAATTACCGTGCCAATTCCTTTAAAGGAAGAGGGTAGTTTTACGGTTAGAGTCAATATGTTTTTGAACAATACAATAAATAGTTTATGGGCGGTATCTGATACGATAATTAAGACTTTACAAATCCCTGATTCAGATTTAGCAGCCACTCAATTGTCAACAGATGAAAATGCATTTGGAAATTACCCCAATCCTTTCAATTCCGGGACCCGGATTACCTTTAACCTGGAAGCCGCAGGTCATGTGAATGTGGATATTTATAATGTTCAGGGCCGAAAGGTCAAAACGCTCGTCAACGCCTACCGTGAAAAAGGCATGCATGCTGCGCACTGGTACGGCAAAGACAGTTTCGGCAACCCGGTGGCCAGCGGAATTTATTATTTCAGGGTTCAGCTAAGCTCTGACGACAAAACACAGCAGAAACTCGGCAAAATGCTGCTAATCAAATAAGCTTTCCAGGAATCTGATGGAATGAAATTAATTATGAAAACCAAATATCAGACTTTTATAACATTATTTCTGTTTGCACTGATTGTCGGGTTTCAAGGTGTGTTCGCGGAACCCCAAAGACCGCCGGAAGTGGAACAGGCGGTTTATGAGTCGATCATCCGGGCTATTGAATCTGAACAAATTGTCAGCGCCGACCCCGATATTCCTGTCCTGACCATGCTGGCAGAGCCTGAATACACCACCGGGAACAGGAATGTGGTTTACTGGGATCAACTGCAGGGTCCGCTGATGATCCGGGATGAGCAGATATCCTTGAATCACTGCATTGTTGAAGTGCAGGCTTCGCTGACCGATGATTTTGAGCGCACGTTTGACGGACATGACGCCTTTCCGTCTGCCTATGCCGACTCTCTGGTTTATTTTGGCCGGGATTTGAATGCGAATGCGTTGCCTGCTCAACAAAAGATTTATTATCGGGCCCGGCTCTGGGCTTCTTTGCAAGAGGGGCCGCGTGCCGGAGGCTGGAGTCAGCAAAGCGTCTATTCCACCCAGGACCGCACACTGCCGACGTCCGAGTCATTTCTTATCGATGGTGTTGATTCTCTGGCGGGGAACTGGTTCAATCAAACGCAATTTCAAATCAATTATACACTGGCCGATGACGCCGGTATCTACCGCGCTTGTATTTGGGACACTGCCGGACTGGAGGTCTGTTCGACGTTTATTGAGGTTCCCGATGGAACGGTAGAGACCACGAAGGTAAGCGGCACCCTGCCTGTTGAATTGTCCAACGGAGATTCCAGAACTTTTTATTTGCGCGGACGGGATGCATCGTATTCACATATATCACATGGAGCGGGGGAGGCGCGTGCCGCCAATTGGATTCTACAGGGAAATACGGCGGATAAACTTGATTCGATTCGCGTCAACATTGACACGAAGGCGCCGGAAATATTTTTTGAGGAACGGACATACACCGGTCAGGACACCACTGCGGACGGTTATGTGGAAATTGTGGTCGATGTGTTCGATCCGCTCTCCGGAATTGATGTGCAATCTTTGACCGCGCGATTGGGGCAGATTCAACCGGACCAGATTTCAATTATTCTGCCGTCAGATGTTCCGGCTTTAACAGATACGTTGACCTTTACCGTGCGTGTGCGTTCGGACATGGATGTCAAGGATTCTTTTGGAATTAGCGTTTCTGACAGGGCGGGAAACCGGTCTGTGCGGAATCGACCTGTTATATTTGATCTTTACGCCCCCGAGTTGACCGCATTCACCGTCAGTGATCTTGATATCCACAAAAATATATGTTTTGCTCCCCAACCCGGGTACACGGATTCCATTTGGGTCCTTCTTTATGACTTTTCATTCAAAGACAACGCAGGCAGTTATTTGCGGATTACCTCGGCTGGTCAGGAATCTGTGCTGCCTTTTGATCGGGATAGTGTGCTCTTTGATTTGGGAAAGATTCCCGAATCCGGTTCAACGATTCAATTTAGGGTCACCGCGTTGGACAGCGCCATGAATGAACAGATTCCCGCTATAACGCGTTCTCTCATTTTTGATAATATGATTTTTGAGCTTAATACAGTCGTATCGGATGCCAATCCCTTTCAGGTGGATCAACGCAATGGCGCGTTCACAGGATGGACCAATGAAAGAATTGTGAATGTGACGCTGGAATCCGCAGATGACGATCTCTTTAAAATCAAGCGGCTGGAACCGGTTCCGTACTGTCGTGAATTGCAAAGCTTGGTATTTTCCGATTCCCTGCCTGATACAGATAATCGGCAGTGGACGCTTTCCTATAAAGTCAGCGATTTTGCCGGCAATGTTTCTGCTGCCGCAACTGATACTATAAAATATGACAACCGGGTTGCTGAACTGCAGGCCTCCCGGGTTATCGCATTTGATATTTCCAGCGGAGATACGTCCTCAACCGGTGCAGATAGGGTTGGCATTCGTTTTCAAGGGCTTTTAGATCAGATCCAGGATCTGTCCCGGATCATTGTTAATGATTCGCTGTTGTTGTTTCAAAGGCAGAAAATGGCAGTGGATGCGGATGTAGAGATTTTTGTTCCCACCGGTAACGGCGAGTTTACGGTGTCATGCGTTGATTCCGCAGGAAATGAAACTCTTCCCATTTTTGAAACAATCCCGGTGATTCCACGATTTGATATCACCTTGTCCGATACATCGCAGAAAAACAAGGCCCAGCCCGGATATACCAATGAAGAGCGTGTCAATATCAGTATTATCAATATGAATTTTGACATGTCCAAAGCAGACTCTTTTTATTTTTATAACGATGCGCAGACCGATGTGGTGGTCTGGGATGTGAATTCCGAACATAATCAGTTTTTGATTGATTTGCAAGATTTGTATCCTGAACTGCACTCAGACAGCACATATAGTGTGCTTGCCAAAGTGGTCCTGAATAATGACTATACCAGTGATATCACCCGGGATTCTATTGTTTATGATTCCACGCCTCCGGCAGCGCCCCAATCCAGTTTATCTGATCTGAATGACCAGCCCTTTGCTGCCCGCACCGGGTTTTCGGACAGTTTGGCGGTCTTGCTGAGTTCGAGTGTGACTGATAATGATGTGGATTCAATGGCGTTGTCAAATCAAATTGAATTCATTCAGCTGAACGGATCATGGACAGACGTGCCGGCTGTATCTTGAATTTCAGCAGGATTGTCGTTTGAAATTCAAACCTGTTTCCGGAAATTTTGAAACACTCACCTGTAATATTCGGGTTCGTGACAAGGCTGGAAACTGGTCCGATAACAGCACGCCGAACGTCCGCTTTTTAGACCAGACACTCGGACTGAATGTGCAAAGCTCTGCTGATACGTTGTTTGTATCCGGCATGAATTTCAGGCTTTCTGTCGATATCAGCTGTGAATATCCGAAAACCATGGATCGTCTGATCGCATCAACTGATTCTGATTTTGATTCTGTCAGTGCGATGAATTTCGATACAGATACTCTGAATCAAGTCTCATTTGCATCAAGCAGTGTTATTGATGTGACAGAAAGCGGAATGTGGCATCTCGCGGCCGTGGATTCTGCGGGGAATGCTGGAATCGATAGCGTCTATATCCGTCTGCAGACTCCGCCTGAAATCGCATTGACACTGTTTGACCGCTCTGAATATCAAAATCAGATCACCTCAGAAAACGGGATCCCTGATGTGCCTGATCGGATTGATAGTGAGTTCACAGACGAAAAAACCGTCATTGCGCTTGTGGAAATTTTAGGCGGAGAGATTGATTCCATTCGATTTGCTGTACATCCGGACAGTTTGCAGCAACAGTCTTTTGAATATCTAAATCAAAACAAAAAGTTTATTGTCTCTGAGCATTCTTTTCAAACCTCGGCATTGATAAAACAATATAATTTGTATGTTCAGGTTAAAAATCGTTCCGGAAAACAATTTGATACCGGAAATTCGATTATTTATGACGTGCAGCCGCCTGTATTGCACGCTTTTAATGGACCTAAAGCCGTAAAGCTGTCTGATTCTTATCAGTTTTCATTCAGGGCCTGGGATCAATCTCCGGGTGAATTGGCAGGACTCTGGATCATCGAAAAACTTGCTTTTGAAATGGCACAGCCCGACAGTATCGCTCATTTTATACCGATTGAGGAAACCGGATACGATTTCGCGGACTCGACCGGCAGTTACAGTATCCCGCTTATTCAGGAACAAGGAGCTCATCTGCTGAGTATTTATATTCTGGACAAAGCGGATATCGATCAAAATGCTTCAATTGAGCGTATTCGGACGGAGATAGATCATGCCAGTGATGAATATCCGGTTCGTGTTATGGTGGGGCCGGATGAGGAAGAGGTTTTTACCAATTATCCCAAATCCGTTCAATCCGGAGCAGGAAGCAACAACGTTCTACTTGTCTTTAAAAGAACCCTCTAAACTCAAAGTGACCATTCTTGATGCCTTTGGGAACCGGGTGGCGCTGTGGGAAACGATGGCTGATAACCGGTTGAATGATGGAGGCGAGGGGCTTGTCTGGGACGGAAGAAATGAACGTGGTGATATTGTCGCAAATGGCGGCTATATCTGTGTGATCAAGTCTCTGAATGGAAATGAAAAATATATTAGAAAAATTGCCGTATTTAAAAAGTAAAACGGAATGCATGAGAAACCGGGTTTGGAATATATGCGCAAAATAAAATACACTTTTGCTGTCGTGCTGTGCCTGATGACTTTGCAGAGCACTCAGACATGGTCCGGGGAAGGAAACGCCGGTTATCCCGGAGAGTTTTTGCGTTATGGGGTCGGTCCCAGAGCGTTGGGCACAGGCGGAGCCTTTACAGCTTTGGCAGATGATGCCAGTGCTGTCTATTGGAATCCGGCTGGTTTGATGACCGTACAGCAAACTGAACTCACATCCATGTACTCTAATCTTTTTTATGACACCCGCTATACCTTTATGGGCGCCGCTCTGCCGCGTGTGATTGATCAAAATACATCCGTCGGATTGGGCTGGGTTAATCTTGCAATGACTGGTTTTGATCAGCGGGATGTCCATAATCGAAACATGGGGTCTTTTGATGTGTACGAACAGGCTTTTATGCTGTCCGTGGCCAGAGAGTATGTCAGCACCTGGGGGATTGTGAACTATGGTGTGAATTTCAATCTTGTGAATCAGGCGTTTCCCAATTATACTTCGGATCAGGGATGGGGCTTTGGAACCGATGTGGGCGCTACGGTAAAATTAATTAATCCGTTTCTATTGAAACTTCCCTTAAAATATTTGCTGCCGCTCCAGTTCGGCATTTCATTGAAAAATATCATCACCCCCCGCGTTGGATTCAGCGAGAATCAAAAAGATGAATTTCCATTTTCCCTTCGGACCGGTTTGAGTTACCGGTTTACATTTGATCAATGGGTTTTGAACACGCTTTACGATTATGAAAGTATAGGCACAGACCACGGTCACTTGAACAATCATTACGGCGGATTTGAGGCTGTATTTCCCTGGAACAACAAGGGCATTGTCCCTAAATTACGGGCGGGCTATAACACAAAGTCACAGGCGCCGAGTTTTGGCGCCGGGCTTGCATTTGATGCCACGGATAATGTAAAATTAAATGTTGATATGGCTTTTGCTTTAAAGCCCACAGATGTTCTGAAAAATGATATTCGTTTGTTCCTGACTTTGGATTTTGGCACCCGTTATGATGACGAATTTTTTCTTGAGCAACTGACGGCGGAAAAGGAAAAGTATCTGCAAATATTGGCCCGGTATCCGAATGATCATGTGGAGATTGCGGCTGAAAATCTGGGCACAACCCTTGACTCTAAAAATGCAACACGATATTTTCGATTAATCGGTGGTTTGAGCCTGGCCAATGAATTATACACCTCGGTTAGAGCCGCTGTGGAAAACAACCGATTTTCAAAGGCCGGAGAATCGGCCGGAATGGCGGTGCAGGAATATGAGCTGGCCCTTGAGAAACAGTCTGTGAAATTCACAGAACAGGATATCAGAAGATATAGCGAGTGTGCCATGATAAGCGGCGATTATTTGAAATCGACCGAACAGTTGCAGCGAATTGAAAATCCTGATTACAAGTCGTTGTATTTGCTGGGTACCGTCTATTTTATTCAGGGACGCCATGACCTGGCTGTTTCTCACTTGCAGCAGTCTGTTGACAAGAATCCGAACAATCTTGAAAGTTTAAAGGCGCTTTCTCTGTTTTTGCAGGGTTCTGTTTATTTTGATAACGGTGAATTCGAAAAGGCCGTCGTCCAATTAAATCAGGTCACTAATCAGTTTAATGTTCAGTTGAATCGTTACTATTCAAGATTCACTTTTTTCAATAATCCTGAACTTGACGCTGTTCGACTATCGGACGATGCAGAATTTCTGATCGCACAATGTTATGAAAAATTGGGGATGGAAAAAGAAGCCTTAAATGCTTATTATAATATTCAGCGATATTATCCGGCCTCGAATCTCGTGGATGAATCTGTTGAACAGATCGAAAAACTTTTAGGCAGAATAACGCAATGACTGTAATTAATGGTTTAGGAATAAAACGCCCAAGAATTTGAATGGTATTGGCTAATGAATCAGGAGGTGCATGGTGAAGGTGCTGGGGATTAACTTGAAAATGAATATACTCCTGCTGTTGTTCATAATGATATCGACAGCAGTGGCACAGGATTATTTTGTTCGTATAAACAGTGTCACCCCGACAAATTATGAGAAGAATCTGTTTGGCCAGTTGAAAGCCTGTGATTTTCAGATAGATTGGTCTTTAATGGAAGGAAATCAGGAGGTGAGCAATGTCACCCCCTTTAGTTTCAGGGTTTATGTGTTAGGGGGCAGAGAGTCCGATGATATTCTCCAGATTGCTTCAGTCGGCGATACAACCCGCCATACGATCGCGGATCAGGAAACGCATAAAGATTATTTTTTCAAAGTCGAAGCTTTAGACGACAATAATAAAACCATCGCCAGTTCCAATATCCAAAAATCAAGAGGCGGCTCTCAGGCTGGCGATGTATCTTCTGCCCGTGAACCGGGGCGGAAAACCACTGTGTGGGAACGGATTTACAGCGATGATTCCACACCGGTTGGAAAAATATCGTTTACCATCATTCTTTTATTTTTCGTGGCCGGCGTGTTTTATATTTTCTGGTTTCGTTGTCGGAAAAACTTGAAATTTCGGCTTGTGTTTCCGTTCAAGAGAGAGAGTCTTATTCGGCTACCGATAAACAAGGACCGCTATTTTGAAAATTATATTTCTCCCCGGTTTTTGTTTTTAATTGAGGCCTGGAAGAAAATTATGGAGCGCACCAATGAAATTGTCCGTAAAGGAACCGGCGGCCTGACACAACTGAATCAGGCATGTTATAATGATTTTCGCGACAAGGGTATTCCCGCCATCAATGTGTTGCGCGAAATTATTAATATGGATCCCAAACGCGTCACAGAAGAACAAAAACAAAAAATCATCAAGGACATTAATACCTATTTTGGGGAAAACGCTGATTTTGGCGATCTGATGAGCAACGGTATTGAGATCGAACAGGAATATCGGTTCAAATCAACGAGCGGGAACAAATTACTGATAACCTGGGAAGAAATCGAAAACGATCTTTTCAATAAAAAGGCAAAACCGCTTTTAAAATACCCGACCGTGAAAATATTTTCAGCGGGTTTGGAAAACCATCGGATTAACGGGTATCAATGGGACAAAGTCTCTGAAGAAGTTGATCGCGCCATCGAGAGTCGATCCTATACGGAAATTAACAAGTTGACGGAAAAATCATTTTTGGATTGGCTGTGGAATCTCGGAACCGTGGCTCCGTTGTTGGGTCTATTGGGAACGGTTAGCGGTCTTTCAAATATTTTCCAAAAGATCGAGTCTTTACCTCCTGATGTCGAGCACATGGAGTTGATCCGCCAGTTGGCTGATGGTATTTTTGAAGCTCTTTACACGACAATCTTTGGTTTATTGACCGGAATTCTGCTGACACTGATTTATTATTATTACAAAAATGTTTTGGACTGGATCTATGGGAAATGGCAGGCTATTTTTGTGCCGATTACCGAGCGATTGTAAACAAGGACATTATTCACTATAATGCGAAAAGAAAAATACAGGACCACCTATAATGCTCAAATAGAATTGCCAACGCTTGTTGATGTGGTTTTTCTTCTGCTCGTTTTCTTTCTGTGTACATTGACTACTGCTGGCAAAGAGGAAAAAACTCCGGCACCTCCGTCTGATCTTGATCTGCCCCGCACCCAGGAACAGATTTCTCCTCTAAATGATTCTGTTTTAGAGACCCTGCTTATCCATATTGTCAATCTGGATGAGCAAGGGGGCAAAGCAATCTATTTTCTCTGGCCTGATTCTGACAGATCGAGGACGGAAAAACAGGCCATTGATGAAATTAACCGGCAATTGCGTGCTCAACCCCCGGATTCACAATATTACGCTGAAATCCGCGATGTTCCTGCATTTTTGAAGACGATTCGGAAAGATAGACCGAACAGGTCGGCAGCTACGATTGAATCCAATTTAACAAGGTATATAACCAACATGATAGATCCCTCCATGGGGATGACCCCTATTGAGGTCCGTGCAGTAAGAAATACCGAATTTGGATTAATTAATTATTTTTTCAATTTATGCAATGAAATTACTGATGATCCTTCTGTAAATCCCGTTCACATGCTTAGTTTCCGGGTTTTGACATCCTAAGCTGAAGGAGAAAATTTTTGGCATTTAGATCTATTGAAAGAAAAAGACGCAAACCACAGTGGACTTCACTCATTGATATGGCATTTATCCTGGTAATCTTTTTTGCCGTTACCAATATTGTTGTAAAAATGGAAAAAGGCGAAGCCAATGTATCCGTGCCGCTTCCACAGAATCAGATGGGACGGGCTCAAGTGTTGATTCAGCTCTATGGACAGGAAACATTACAAGGATACTATTTTATTGACCCTACTGCGGCTGATCGCGTGGATCAAATTATAAATGATTACGGGTACCTGCCCAGCGAACAAGTGCAAACAAAGATCATCGATTATTTCCAGTCTCGTTTTTTTGATAAATCCGAGTTGATGCAGAATGTTGAAGATATTATCAAACGTGCACAGAGCACATCCGTAGAGTACTTTTTTTTGATCCGTTGTCCGGAACAGATGCCCTACTATCATGTTATTGATATTATTCAAAAGATTTCCAAAGTGAACGAGATCGAATACGGATGTGTAGAAGGCTCTTTTAGTGATGTGCGCAAAGCCGATATTCAAACGGTTCAGACCCAAAATCAGGACGGGATTTTCCAAAATAATCTGGTTATAACTTTCCGTGAAACAGGGCGTTAATTAAAGTAAAATCTGATTATCCTGTTATTATTTCATGAATCTGCGGTAGACGGTTATGATTGCCAATATAGAATACAGAGACAGCAGGAGCAAAAGAACCTATTTGTATAATCTCGTGAAAAAAATTGTTTTCTGGACCATTGTTGCTGTGATAGTCATTGTTTTGATCTGTTCGTTATTTTGTCCTGCCAGGCAAGAGATCGCGTTTTTAAGAGGTGAGCAAAATATGCCTGACCTGGATATCCCAGAACGGCCCGGTACCCAGGGCCTTGTAATATCCGGACCACCACGCCGGACCAAACAGTTCGAAATAAATACCCGCGCCGCCGGTATCACTCCTGTTGATTGGAGTTCATTGCGGGAAATTGATGCGACAGCTCAGATTCGCGTAAAGGGATATATCGACGAGTCTGGCAATTTGAACATTATGAGCTTGCGCGATGCAGGTATCCTGCGGCCGGTGATTATCTTGAAAAGGTTATGAAAACCTGGGTATATACCCGATACAAGACCGGAAATATCGAATTTTTCTTTAATGTGGGTTCTATCGGTGCTGAATTGACCATCGATTTGCGGGGTCTGGAGCGCAGCTCCGGTTTTGCGGTAAATATCCAGATTGATAATGGATTATTATATTATATTATCAATGATAATATCCACATCGGATATATTAATGATTAATGGTTGGATACAGAGGAAATTATGAATAGAAACAGACTTTTAATACTGATATCCTTTTGCTTTGTTTGGGCCTTGTTACCCAATATATACGCCCAAGATTTTGTCCAGTCCGGAGCCATGCAGACGTTTAATCGCGGAGATTACGACGCTGCTATTG
The DNA here is from genome assembly GCA_034521575.1 of candidate division KSB1 bacterium. Taxonomy (NCBI): domain Bacteria; kingdom Pseudomonadati; species Candidatus Zhuqueibacterota bacterium. Next base: position 1,984,410 of record JAXHMJ010000005.1, on the reverse strand, counting down.
ATGAAATCAATCAGTGGATAGATGCAGCGCCGCCCAGTCAACAGGGTGTAGCGCTTTACTTTAGGGGGGAAGCGCGGTATAACCTGGGTCTGTCCAATGAATCAATTACCTTGTTTCAACGGGCGCTGGCTGATTTTCTTGAATGCAGAAAACGTGCCGATATCCAGACAAACTATACCGAATATGCTGAAAATGCCCTGTATAAAGCCGGCTGGAGCTGTTATCGCCTTGCTGAACTTGATCCGGAAAACAGTGTAAAGTATCTGGAGCAGGCAATTGACTATTTTTTGAATTACCGGGATTCCGGAAAGGATGCCGCCAAGGCCCTCTATATGGCATCAGAGTGTGAGCTGCGCAAGTCCATACTCAACCGATATAACATGTTTGCCAATTCAATCGGGGATGATTTTAATATTAATGACAATCTTGAAGCTCTTGAACACGCCGGAATATTGCTGCAGGAACTGTTACAAAAAAATCTCGAGGAGGATTTGGAATTTGCCGCGCAACTCCGGTTGATGGATATTGCATTTTATACCGGCAAGTTATATTCCGGAATCGAGGATGAAAACAATGCCACGTTGAACTTTAATCAAACAGCATATCAGCAATTGTCAGGTACGTTTGATGAAAATGTAGAAATTAAGGATTATTCTCATGCCATGACTTTATTGAACAAATTGCTGATTGATATTCAGGCGGAAGATGTGCAGGAGTTTGAGCTTACGCTTGATAATCTCGAGTCTCGACAATATGAACAGGAAAAAATATTCCGCATGGGAAACCGCTACCATGCTGACTATCAGTCTGTTGAAAATTTGATAAGACTGATTGGGTCGAATGGTTATTACACCCGTTCAAGTGATAGTACCCGGGAATCCTACTATTGGGCAGGATTTTTAAAGTATATTTTAAACGAAGGCAAGGAGCAGGCCGCGTTTCAAAATTTTCTAACACATGTCTCTGAACCAATCAACCTTCGGCAAAAATTCCTCTATGAAGATGCAACATACCGTATTTTTTTGTCCCGTTTTGAAAAAAACCATAACAATCCTAAACAGTTAGCTCAATTGGCCCGGGATATTGATACCACGTCCTTTACAATCCGTGCGATTTATGATAAAGTTCAGGAATTGAAACGCAAAAATTCCATTTTCAGAATTGTCGCTGGTAGCGGGCCGGTTGACAGAAAAGCCAGCAAAATTTACACGGATGTTCTGGGGACTGATATTCAAAGAGCCTTACAGCTGGTTAAGGAGCTGCTTCCCTCAGCGTCGGGAGTTACCGGAGAACAACGTCAGGATTACCTGGATATCCTCAATGTGCTTTTCAGAGTTTCGGAAGATTCGTATAGCAATGAGACGCAGTTTTACAAAGGAATTACAAAATCTCTTGAAGCAGAAATTGCTCCGAATCCGACAGAAACGCAAAGCCTTTATCAAGAATCTGCGGATATACTAACCGGTGTAAGCGGAGTTTACCAGAAAGAAGCGGAATATATTCGGAGCCGGGCTCTGTTTTTCGCAGAGCGCTACGCCGAATCTCAACGCATTCTGCAAACTCTGGTTCGCGATGAAAACAGTGCAAGAGCACTGTTTTATCTTGGCGAGATCTATCGGGAAAGATTAGACAATAAAAAAGCAAGAGCATGCTATAAAGCCGTGATGAACGTAACCAGTCAGAATACCATTGAAGCAAAGTATTGGTACAGGAAATCTCAGGCCGCACTGGACAGAGTCGGAAGCGGTGTCGCCGAGTCGATTGATTATACAGTGCAATTCCCGGACAATTGGCTTATGACTGACGATGCGGTTATGAATTACGAAAAACTCGCTGATTCTGATTATATCAGGGACAAAAAGGCTCGCCAGAGCATACAATGTTTGAGACGTTTTGGCTTGCCGAAACGCGAACTTTATCCGTCTGTTCATATTCTGGAAAGCTCACAATTTTACAGGGAAGGTGTTTTCGAGGGGGTGGGGCTTTTCGATGAACAACAAGGCGATATTGTTTCAGGCCTGGAGTTGTTTGCTCTTGATTCAGACGGAAATATTCTGGTTGATTGTCAGGTGCAATTAAACGGTGAAATACTTTCCCGTGGTGAAAACAAGACGTTTTCCAAGGATAAAGTTGATATCAATTCGGTGAAAACCATAATTGTCAGAGATGAAGATCACTATCCTTATATTCTGGAACATCATTTTGTGAACCCCGGTGTAGATACCGTGTATGCTGTTTTGTCACCAATATATGATTTTGTAAAAAATGATGAATCCCGGGTTTCTGTCACACGAGAGGACCATAATTATTTTACCAAAAAGAAAGCCGCTGCCCTGGGTGATAATACCCGCTTGTACCATGATATTGATACGACGGTTTATTTGCGCGATTATGCGCTTAAGGAGCTCTCTCAAGTCTTAGTGGTTCATTCCAAAAATAATGAAATAAGGCTGTGTTCACCTGAGCAAGCGTATTCCCAGGGGAGAAATATTGAAATAAAATGGGGTGATGAAGAGCGAAATTATTTGAACAGTCCCGAAGGCGTTTATGTCGACGATTCGGGAAAGGTGTATATCACAGATCTCGGTAATCATCGGGTTTTGATTACGGATGACCATTATAATTTACTTCAAAGTATCGGCGAGTACGGCCAAAATAACCGTGTCGGTGGTATGGCGCGTTTTATCTTTCCCACGCGGCTTGCTGTTTCCGTTGACCCATCCGGCGTGGAATTTAACGGTCAACTTTGTTATCGGAAAACTCTTGTTTATGTTGCGGATCTGAACGGGGTGCATCTTATTGACTCTCAGGGACATTATCTGGATACGGTCGTTGATTCCCGTGACAGGCAACATCTGTTCTATTCTGTTTCAGTTGACGGTTATGGCTCAGGTTCCCAGCTTACTGTTTTCGATAAAAAAAATATGCGACTTTTGACGTTCAGCCTCCGTTGATATCTTTAACGAAAGGCCGTCATGCTGTTCTGGCTTTTCCGGGAAGAATATTTGTGTTTTTAATATTTGACAGCTTTGAAACCTGTCAATTTATGACTCGAGTCCAGGTGTTTCAGCTTTTATCTGGCCCGGGTTTACAGTCAATCTGCATTCCCGGTTGGCAGGAAAAAATACCATACCGCGAACAGACGTTGACGGACTCCGTCGAAACTGATAACGGTTCTGCAAGGGAGATATCACAACGTTAGGTGTTGATAGAAATACCCTACGCTTTACCTGATTTGTCCTTTACCGCATGGCTGTATTTCGCGCTGAGATGCTCTCCGTTCTCATGGCTAAAATCAAAAGTACGGCCCGGATCATCAAGAGAATCTACAAATCTGTCGCTGATAAAAATAAAGCTATTCTATTTTTCTGACAAGAGGAACCTGTTTCAAAGTATTGAGTCTAATATAAGATTCAGGGTTTACAACATTTTTTGGGAGACAGGGCATTGAAACTGTTCAAAAAAGCAGGTTTGGGTCTTTTGGTCTTGATATTGTCTTTTGGCGTGTATCTCATTGTAACCGACGATACTCAAGTACGTGATTCCGTATTGCGTAAGACGTTGGGATTGTTTGGCGAGGAATTGCTTGCTATGGTCCCTTAAGTCCGCAAAAAGCAATGCTTGAGCAGCAGTACCGGGAGTTTATGCAAAAGGCCGAGCGCCAGCAGGTATCGGTTCAGCAAGTTGAAAATGTGGCTGCCGCAATATTAAACATGAAAAATATGCATGACGCTGTTAATGTACAAACAGCGATGGATGCATTAAAACGTGCACAAATCGATTCCCGTTCTCCCAACAGACTTTCTCAGTGGTCGGGCATGACTGACAAAGAACTGGCTCTGCGTCTTGAGAAAATGCGGGAGTTCCAAAATGAATTAGAGACGCTGTACCAAAGCGACAGCGCCTTTGTCGTATTCAAACAACGGGTTTTTTTCGTGGCAGATAGCGGAATCCGGGTGGTTATGGATGATACGCTGCAGAATATACCCAAAATGTTTGCAGCAAAGGATATCGATTCATTGATTGAAAGTTTTAAAAGCAATAAAATGATCAAATGGACTGTGAATGAAAAGGAATGGCGTCGATTGCGGCAGGGGATCGAAGAAAATCTTGAAATAGAGCTGGGTGACATACCATTTGACGATAAGCTGCCGGATCTTGGGAAATTGGATTCCATTCGTGTACGAAAATGGGTAAAAGGGCACAAAACCAGTATAGACAGTAGCCGGATTGATGCTCCCCGATAATTCATACAAGATTACAATTTATCCGCCAGCACAACGGTTGATTTTTTCCGGTCTATGGTTTTTCCTGACGTGTTTAATGCCTCCAGCAAGATGATATAAATTCCCATGCGGCACCTTTGACCGCTGTCGTCTTTACCATCCCACACCGCATAGTGTTCAATCGGACTTTTATCGTTATTCCTAAGAAATCTCACCAGTCGACCCTGGATGTCATATATCTTGAGATTTATCAATTCAGCGGGCCTGGAGAGATGGTATTGAATGATCGTATGGTCGTCTATTCCATCCTGATTTGGAGAAAACGGGTTGGGTTCTGCTGTTAGAGTAACAGGCCGGGATGTGACAGGAATATAATTGCTATTTACTTTACCCAAAGTGTGTCCATCCGGATGAAGACAGGTTGACCAGTTGTGAGGGTCATTAGAGTCCAGATTTGCGTGAATACGTTCCAAAGACCGGCCTTTTTCTCCGCCCCATTCCGAATGATAAATGAGCGAGTCCATCATCCGGCCATTGGCGTCTGATAGTTTTATCAAATCATTTGTATTGTTGAGATTGGGTAAAATCAAAGATACAATCCATGAATCTGTGTTGGCCTTTGCGGCAGAGGAATCACGGCAAATCACGCAATAATGGTTTGATGGCAGCAAGTAGTTATTTACAGCAAAAGATAACGGCGATAAAGAATCACTGTCCGTCAATGTCCATCCGGAGAGTTCAAGCGGGTGGGGGGACCTGTTATACAATTCTATACTTTCACTCATTTTATCGTCGGGATTATATAAAATTTCAGTCACCACCGCGGATAAAGCCGGGGCGCTTATGCTTATCGTATCTGTAAGAATGTTGTTGACCAAATTCGAATCGCTTGAATGGTGAACTGCAGCAGTGAGATGATACGATCCTGGCATCGCATGGTTCCATCTGATGCCTGCGGTCGCGCTGTCTTTGGGCGCCAGTGACGGAATGGTATAGATGCCGATACGGTGCGGGTGTTGATCTGCACATGATTGAGCCGACCATTCGACGGTAATGCCGCTCAAAGTTGATCGTCCGACATTCAGGATGACAGCGTTCAGATAAACGGGTGTGTTGTGAGATGGAGCTTCCGGCTGCCAGAAAGATGATTTTATCTCAAGATCGTATTGTTTGGGACTGTTACTGTTATATCGCCCTGCAGTGTGTCCGCTTGAATCTGTACATCCCCGCCAATTGTCAGGGTCAGTTGATGCTCCCGAGAATTCGATGCGTTCAAGCGATATCCCGTCTCCGCCGCCCCAGTTCGACTGGTACTTTAGACTGTCAATAACCGTTCCGACGGGATTTTGTAGTGTCAGGTTGTCACCAGGGTTGTTCAGCGCCGGTAAATTGCATTCAATCCATTTTAGACGGTCCCGGTCAAATGGAGAGGAGCCAAGCAGAATATATTCACCGGATAAAAATTGTATACTCTCTGAACCCTTATGCGGGTGCGAGAATCTGAAAATGTCCAGTTGCATAAATTGATAGTTTGGCCGCTGTTGTTGTAAAGTTCCACCCATTCACTGCTATCAGGCGCAGGATCAAAATAAATTTCATTAATAAGAATATCTTTGGGTGAAAATAAAGGGTAACATAATAGCTTCAGATTGATGCTGTTATTGCTCAGTCGATCATCTTTTTCAGTGTTTGCCTTGATTTTCAAGTCATATCTGCCGGGTTCAAATGGAGACAGCTTTATCGTGTTCCGCACTGAATCTGAAATGGGTATCCTGTTGGTGAGACGGGATTGGTAAATGGGAGAACCGTGGGGTTCAGTGGTATCTGATCTGATTTCAACAATCAAATCAATGTATTCAATAGCGTGCAACCCTTTGTTTGTTAATAAAATCAAAATGGTGACGCTGTCTTGATCGCTGCAGGGAGCGGGAAAATGATCAATGTATTCAAGGGACAGATCATGGGATGCCGGGGATATGGAGTTTAAAAATCCGGGCGTTCCACCGGGTTGAGAATTACCCCAGTTATCCGCTGCATCTGATCCGTAGAGATCAATTTTTTCATCAGATATGCCGTCATCGTTATCTACTGTATAGGTATACGATGACAGGACGCTCGAATCCGGACTTAATAGCGAGACAGGTTCACCTTTCGAATTATTCAGACCATAGGCCCCGAATTGGCTGTTATGGATGGTTAGCCACAAGGTTTCGGGTGGTACAATGCTGTCGTAGGCCGTGCTTTTCTCATAATATGTGGGAGAAAGAACGAGTGCAAATTGCTCTGGTTGCAGTGAGAGTTCACCGGTTACGGTTGTAATTTGATCGACCCCCTGTCCATCTGTGAGCATGTGGTTTTTGAGCGAGAGGCTTGTAGTTTTCGATTTGTTGAACAATTCGATATATTCCAGAGTGCGTTCATCTCCTTTCGGATTGAACATAATTTCCGAGAGTACAATCTGTGAATGAGATGCGGCTGTGAATAACAAACAAAAAAGAATGCTTTTCATGAGAAATCCCCTTTTTTAAATGGCTCCCCGGGCCTGCGCCCTGTATACAACTTTTATGTTATCGTTTCCGCCTTGTCTTTCTGCACTAACATTTCAAAGGTCCAATCCGAAAACAATTCATCCATCGCTGTGTCGTATTCTTTTCGGATCGTACTGAGCACTGCATCAACCGGAAATTTATCCGGATCGAGTTCAAATTCATCACCGTTCTCCTGCAACGCGGTGATGACGTCACGGATGGTCAGGGTGTTCAGGCTTTTCGCCGGACTGTAGCGCAATTCTTCGTCCTCGACAATGTAGATCAGACCGGTATGAATCAATGTGTTGAGCATGCTATCAATTTGCGGTTCTGCAAGCTGCATGGTGTTGCTCAATTCAGTGCTCGTGAGCGGTTTTTTTCCCTGGTAAAATTGTCTGGAAAGCAAGATTAAAATTTTGATTGAAAGGAACAAACGGTCTTTGCTGCTATAACTTTTTTGAGCGATTTGCCACCCCAAAAGCTTGTGGTTTTGATGGGTGAAACAAATCTCACCGCCCAACAGTATAATGGCCCAACTGATGTACAGCCAGATGAGAAAAAGAGGAATTGTGGCAAAACTGGAATACAATGCGCCGGACGGACCGGTCTGGTATGCTGTTACAAAAAACTGTGTAAAGGCGAAATTGACGATTTGCCAGATTGTACCCGCCGCAATAGCGCCGACCAATGCGGATTTTAGTTTTACGCGTGTATTGGGAATGAAAACATAAAAAAGATAAAACAGCAGCCAGCTGGCCAGCAATGTCCAGAACCGTCTGAAAAACACATCAAGCCCTGTCGTCTCGCCGATTGAATGTATGATAGAAATTTGCTGAATATAAGCTGTAAATCCCGGAATGATAATCAACAAGAACGGACCCAGTAAAAGAAAGCTGAAATAGTCGCTGAGTCGTCTGTGAAAGCTCCGTGATTTTCGTATTTGCCAGATTGAATTGAATGCGCCTTCGATTGTGCTGACCACAGAGAAAACGGAAAACAACAACACCATGAGTCCGATGACACCCAAAGCGCCCACGTCGATATTATCCAAAAATTCGATAACCCGGGGGGTAATGGTTTCTATTTTTTCCTGGCCGAGCGGTGCAAACAGACGCTGCAGCGCAGGCTCGAGCCGTCTGTGGAATCCGAATCCCTTGAGCAGGGAAAAAATCACCGCGAGCATGGGGACAATCGCCAACAGGGTACTGAAAACGAGAGAAGAAGCTCGGATCCAGATGTGTTCTTTAAAAAATCCGCGGACCACCAAAAAGAGGATCATAGACCATTGGTATATAGCCTTGCGGATTCCGGGCAGTTGTTTGACATCTTTGTGCCAGATATCATATTTGAAAAATCGAACAACCGCCTGTTTGAATTGTTCCAGTTTTTGAGTTTGTTTTTTCATAGATAATCAGACCCTTGTGTTCAGCATAGAGATTGCAAATTTCAGGCCATGATCCGTCCAGTCATCGTCTGAAAAGCAATCGGCCCAGCCAGGGGGTCCTCACTGTTATCGCCTGTTCGGGACATATCTCCTGACAGCAGAAACAACGAATACAGCGCTTGTAATTGTAGAGTGGCGGTTTTTTATCATCGTCTTGCCAGTCTACAGCTTTCGGTGAAACCGGGCAGGCTCTGACACACATACCGCAGCGCACACAGCGTTCCGAATCAATGACCGGTCGCGGGGAAATCCAGTTTTTGATAAAAGAAATCCGTCCCGTTCGGGTTACAGAGGAGACCGGTTTGCGCGGAATATCAAAGTCCGGATTGTACAAGGCATCGAAAGGATGTCCCAATAATTCAATTTGATCTTTTTTCCAGGTACCCAAACCCCATTCTTCACCCGGGCCGGATGTTGTGACATGCTCCGGATTGAGAGCCACCAGGCGGGCAGCGGTTGCATCCAGAGCGATGGGGTCATTTGAAAAGAGCAGAGTATTCATCGGAACTGGTTCACCGCCCCTCGGGCCGTTTCCCTGCATTGCTGTGATTCCATCCATGATGTAAAGTTTGGGTTGGATCAACAGATTTAGGGTCACCAACATTTTGCAAAAGTCATAAGCATTTGGAATCCAAAGATGATATTCTGTTTTTAGCAGACCGGGTATGCAGCCGAACTGGTTCTTGACAGCGCCTGTGATACGCGAAAGCTGATGTGTTTTCAATTTACTGATACTGATCAAAGCGTCCGATTCAAGGACCCCGTTTGCGATTTTAAATGATTTGGTGAATGGAGAGTCCGGAAATTTAACGTCCTGACCCTGATCAAAATCCGCAAGATGCAATCCCAGTTCAGTACCGATTTTATGAAATCCGGCGCGTTTCATTTGCCCGCAGCTGCCAATGGCCGGCGAGTCACCATAGGCGACGTTTGGATGTGTTTCAAGCAGCAGTCTGGCCACTGCACGGAAGACTTGTGGATGTGTCGCGGAAGCTTTTGCAGGCGGGTCTCCCACCAAAATATTCGGTTTTAACAGAACTTTATCGTTCGGATTGATATATTGCTCAAATCCGCCTAAAAGATCAATGCCTTGCTTTACCGCGGAATACAGCCTGTTTTCATCATAGCTGTCGCAATAGACAAGCGCAACTTTGGATTTATGGTTTTCATTCATCGTCAGTCAAAAGTGTAGATTCTGGCTCTTTTAATTGTTTAACAGATCAAATTTTTCTGCAATTTTTATGATATCTTTAACGTTTTTTGCAACGTAACTTTGAATCCCCAGTGTTTTTGCGGCATCAATATTTTCGTACAAATCGTCAAAGTATAAAAGACGATGGGGGGGGGCCTTTAGAGTTTGTAAAACGATTTTATAGAGTTCCAAATCAGGTTTGCGGATACCCAGTTCAAATGAGAGAAAGCGCCTTGAAAAAAAGGTGTAAATATCTGTTTTTTCAAATTTATCCCAAAATACTTTGTTAACATTGGAAATGGTGGCGAGCTGGTGTGTTTGACTTAACTGCATTATAATGTCCGATACGCCGGGTAAAAGTCCTTTAAAGCTGGAAGCAAACCAATCTAAAAACTTTTCTGTACTGACCTGGAGGTTGAGTTCATTGATTGATTTTTCTGAAAACTCGGTTTCACTTATTTCGCCTTTTTCAAACCGGATAACCGTTGATGAGCGCTGCCACCACCACGAGAGGTCTTCTTTTGTAAGCGGGGATTCAGTGTATTCCAGTATTGAGGGAGACCTTTGGTATTCGACCAGGACACCGCCAAGGTCGAATATAATGTAATCAAAGCGAGTGTGAGGTGCGTTTGTTACAGTCTTTTGTCTGTCGGACATATTGTTCCCGTGGTTTTGAGTTCAGAGGAAAATGCTGTTTATGAAAGAATGCTGCGAAACCGCAATGGTTTCGCGGGGGTCCTCTGCTATTTCCACTCAAAAGCCCCTTGCGCCGGTATCGAGACATAGATATCGGGGGTTAAATCGGTTTTGTCTTTATAGGCTTTGCTGATTTGTTTGCAAAATTGGTCAGCATTTTCCTTTTTTACCAGATTGACTGTACAACCGCCAAAGCCGCCTCCGGTCATTCTCGCGCCGAGCACACCTTTTATATGCCGTGCAAGATCGACCATCATATCGAGTTCTTTGCAGCTGACGGCATAGTCATCTCGCAAGCTGTCGTGTGAACCGTTCATCAAATCTCCGAATAAAACCAGATCCCCCGTTTCGAGCGCTTGAATGGATTGCTCGGTTCTTTCATTCTCTGTAATGACATGACGGCAGCGTTTTTGCACAACGGGAGGCAACTTGTCCTGGGACGCAATAAACTGACTGAGCGATACATCGCGCAGGGCTTTAATGTCAGGAAAATCATTTTTCAAAATACTGACACCTTTTTCGCATTCAGCCCGTCGATTGTTGTATTCCGAGGCTCCCAATTCATGTTTGACCATGGTGTTGCAGATAACGATACGCACATGATCCGAAGGAAGGGGTACCTGTTGATAATCGAGGGTGCGGCAGTCCAGAAACAAAGCGTGGTCCTGTTCGCCGTGAACTGAAATAAACTGATCCATAATGCCGCAGTTCATGCCGACGAACTGATTTTCAGCGCGCTGGCCGAGCAATGCCAGTTCTCTGTTCGGTATAGTCTTGCCCGATGTGGACAGCAAGGCCAGGGCGCTTGAGATTTCAAGCGCTGCCGATGAAGACAGTCCCGCGCCAACCGGCACGTCACTGTAAATATACAGATTGGCGCCCGGTATACGGACGCCTTTCTGTTCCAGCATGGCCGCAATGCCGGCAATGTAATCATGCCACTTGCCAGCAGGCTCGTTTTTAGTCAGATCCACTGTGGCTTTTTCATTTAGGTTATGGGAGATCAGATAGAGTTTCCGATCCGTCCGGGGAGCCACAGCGATAGTGGTGTAATGACCGATAGCCATGGGAAAAACAAACCCGTCATTGTAATCGGTATGTTCTCCGATCAGGTTCACTCGGCCGGGGGCGCAAAATATTCTCGGTTCGGCGTCAAAATGCTGTCTGAATGTTGTGATAAATGTTTTTTTGTCTTTCAAGAAACAACCTCTGTATGATTTCTGTGATTGTATTTTCAATCGTTGAATGTATCCTTATCCATTCAAAAAACACTCCCGGCAAATCAAACGACGAGAGTGTTATAATGATTTACCAGAAAATAATGTAAAGGGCGATGACTATAATAATAATAACTGCGCCTAAGCGTTTAACTCCTGGAGCGACCGCGGCATCAAAGTCTTTTCGTTCCGGCATTACCATTGGTTTTTCAAGGGGGTTGCGCCATGTAATGAAACCCATAATAATTACAATGATAATAAACGTAATAGCCATTCTGTTCAAAAACGCCACTTCGGCAATATTAACCGAACTAAACACCGGGAGCTGACCGAAAAAGACAAGCAGCAATCCATAAATGACTGGATTTAAAATCAAGGCTGCAACGCCTGCCTGTTTTGGCGCTTTTTTAAACAAAAGCCCAAAGGCAAATGCCGCCAAAATACCTGGAGAAATAAATCCTTGAAATTCCTGTATATACGTGAAAATACCCTTTAATGCAGGATTGCTCAAAACCGGAGCAATCAAACAACCGATAAGCAGGAATATCAAGGTTGAAGTACGGCCGGTCCAGACAACTGTTTTATGCGACGGATTGGTATTGATAAATCTTTTAAACAAATCCATGGTAAATATTGTAGAAGCAGAATTTAACATGGAAGCTAGAGAACTCATTACCGCTCCACCGACCGCTGCAAAGATAAATCCCCTAAGGCCGGTAGGAATAATGTTTCGAATAATAAGCGGAAAAGCGGCATCGGTTGTCGCGTCTGGTCCGGTCATTTCATTTCTAAACAATTGAAAAGCGATAATGCCCGGTATTACGATGATAAACGGCGTGATGAGTTTTAAAAAGGCGGCAAACAAAACTCCAAACTGCCCTTCTTTCAAACTTTTGGCTGCCAGTGTTCGTTGTGTGATAAATTGATTCACACTCCAATAGTAAAAATTTGGAATCCATAATCCGAATACAAGGGCGGTCCAAGGAAGCACAGGATGGTCCGCGGGAAGAATCATATGCATTTTTTCATGATTTGCTTCATAGAAACTCCCGACTCCTCCCACTTTGTCCAAACCTATGAACAGAATGATAAAACCGCCGATTATCAGGCTGGACCCGAAAAATAGATCTGCCCAGGCAATACCTTTTAGGCCGCCCCATACTGTGTAAATCGCAGCGATTATCCCAACAAGCCAGACAGCTTTGGTCAGAGTTACTTCAATTCCAAACGGTTGTGCGCCGTGAAATAAGGTTTCTATGGTTAATCCCCCCGAGTAGAGAACGGAAGCCACGAGCACAAAAACATAGATCAGCATGGTATAAAACGCCATCAGGTTTCTGGCAAGAGGGGAATAACGGTATTCCAGAAATTCTGGAAATGTATAAATTCCGGCCTTTAAAAAATGCGGCAGAAGGAAAATAGCTGTAATGACCATAGTAATAGCGGCCATCCATTCGTAACTGGCAATCGCCAATCCCGCCTGACCCGCCCCCTGGCCGGACATACCGACAAATTGTTCTGTCGAAATATTGGCGGCAATCATGGACAAACCGATTAACGGCCAGATCAATCCTCTCCCGGCCAGAAAGTAATCTTCACCGGTTTTTCCTTTACGACTTTTCCACATACTAAAAGCTACAACGAACCCGAAAAAGGCAAGAAAGATGATGCCATCTGTTAATCCAAAGGCCATATTACTCATTACAAGCTCCTCATGTTTCGTGAAGGGGTAAAAGCGTTGATCTTCATATTACCGAAAGTCACAATTGTAGAATATGTTATTAACTTATTTAATTTATATGGATTAATCAATAAAAATATCAAATTTTTTGAAATAATTCAAGGGGCAGGTGTTTGTGTTTTTAAAAGGGGGGTTAAAAAATTATATTAATCATTTCCTGGCAAAGTATTGTCTCTTTGTTGCTTTGACTTATTCATGAAATATTCATCATTAATTATTCGTTTTAAATAGTATAATAATCGATTGGAGGTTATAGAAATGATTAACAGGAATGATATTAAAGACCAACTTGATCTTTTGGAGTGGAAGTTGTCGAATAATGCTATAGAGAAAACCTATATTTTTAAAGATTTCAAATCCGCTTTGGAATTTGTTAATCAGGTCGGTCAACTTGCCGAAGAGTCGGACCATCATCCCAATATTTTAATGCACGACTGGAACAAAGTGACTGTTACAGCCACAACTCATAGTGAAGGTGGAGTGACGGATAAAGATATTGATCTGGCAAAAAGGATCAATGAAAAAACATAACCGGTTTTGCGAGGTGCCTTATGTCTTTCCAAAATGTGGATCGTCGTGATTTTATCAAGACTGCATTAGCAGGGTTGGTGCTTGGGGCAGATCTTCTTGCTGCACAGGAACCGGGGCCGGAAGGAATTCCTGTCAGACCGTTGGGAAACACCGGGGAAAAAGTGTCCATTATCGGGATAGGCGGCTGGGATATTGCCGCGGTTCCTGATAAGGATGAAGCCATTTCGCTCATGCATGAAGCCATCGATCTCGGAGTGACCTTTTTTGACAATTGCTGGGAGTACCAGCAGGGCGGCTCTGAAACCCTGATGGGCAAGGCGTTGTCAACCGAAAATCGCCGCGACAAGGTGTTTTTAATGACCAAGGTTTGCGCCCGTGATTACAACGGAGCGAAACAGCAGCTTGAGGACAGTCTAAGGCGACTGCAGACGGATCATCTGGACTTGTGGCAGTTTCATGGCATCAAATGGGATGATGATCCGGACTTGATTTTTGATCCGGAACAGGGTGCAATTGCTGCGGCTCTGGAGGCGCGCGAAGCGGGCAAAATCCGATACATTGGCTTTTCAGGTCACAAGCATCCGAACTACCATCTCCGAATGCTCGAGAAACCCTTTCAATGGGATACGGTGCAAATGCCTGTGAATGTTTTGGATGCTCATTATCACAGCTTTCAAAAGCAGGTGCTGCCGGTGGCTGTTGATCAGGGAGTCAGTGTTTTGGGGATGAAAGGGCTGGCTGCTCAGAACGGCATCATTGTCCGACGACTTGGACTTTCAGCAGAGCAGGCGCGTCGATACAGTCTCTCTCTGCCGATCAGTACCTTGATTTGCGGTATCCAGTCTCAATATAATTTGCATCAGGATGTAAACATCGCCCGGAATTTCAAGCCCATGACTGAAGAAGAGATTCAGAAAATATATTCAGTCGTGAAGGAGGATGCACTGGATGGACGTTTGGAACAATACAAAATCGGAAATTACGGCTGCGACTGGCATCACGAAAATCGCATGTGACCAGACCGTAAAGAACGCATTTTATTTTCAGCGGGCGATAATCAGCTTTCCGATGTTGTGAGCGGTTTTGTTTTTTTCCTGCTGTTTTGTTTTTGCTGTGATCCGATAGAGATAGACGCCATTGGCCAGTCTGCTGTTGTCGCGGTCGGTTCCGTCCCATGTTATAGGAAAAACATTGTATCCGGCGCGCATGGGAAGCGCGTCGAATGCTTGCACCATCCTGCCGGCCAGGGTATAGATTTTAATCGAGACCTCGGCGTTCTGGCTGAGTTGAAAGCGAAAGGTACAGGATTCGCGCATGGGATTGGGCCAGGTGACAACGTTTTTGATTTCCAGTTTTTTCTCATGAATCACTGTAAAATAGGTTGTAGTCACAGACGAGTTGTTGGAATTGTCCCAGGCTTTGACGGTCATGCTGTGTTCGCCGGGTTCGAGTTCAAATATGGGGTATTCCAGGGAACCGTTGACAAAGCTGCCCTCATCGTATTTAAAGTATTCGGTGAGATCCGTGGACTGGTTGAAATTGTCATTAAGGGTCATGGTGATCTGATGGCCGATGGATCCGGCGGTATTGATGCCGCTGATGGAATCAGCGAGTTCGACATGCAGGGTTGGATTCTGCGAGACCAGATCGCCGCTGATAAAATTAGGGTCGCCAAAGTGCAAATGCATTTCAGGTCCTTTTTGGTCTTCAAGATCAACTGCCTTCTGACTGACCACAAGGTTGTTTCGGATACCGGCGCCGGAGGTTTCATGGTTCCAGAAATACAAAGAGATTTTGGCCTGGTCGCCGCCGTACGAGATGTCTTTGGGCACGATGAAATTGACGTCAAACCGGCCGTTTTCGACGGTGACCTGGCCGTTGAACAGGGTGTTTCCGGGTTTGAGATAGGAGGTTGTGCGATCGAGTTCCGGGTTGTGATAGGATTTTTGAATTTGCGTGTCCATGACGCGCACCAGCATGTTACCGCTGAAATCGGGCCAGATACTGCCGTTTTGTTCGATGTGTCCGGACAGGGATGTTTTGCCCAGAGCTTTGATGCTGTCGGGCGCGAGGTCGTCGATGACTGCCTGGTGCTGCGGCGCCTGCAGGCGCAACGTCGGATCGCCCAGCAATAGAAATTTTTCAGTGTTTTCTTTATAAAAGCCGGTAGACATTTCGAGTTTTGACAACAGAACCGCATCACCCAGTCGGGTTGTGTGCCCGGTTTCTTTATAATTCACAAATATATTGTCAAACAAGTTGTAATTGAATGCCGCGTTGGGCGAAGCAAACGCCAGACGCGCGGATCCAATCAGAGCCAGTGCGCCGCGTCCGCGCGCATTGACCAGGTCCTCGGCAAAGCTCTGTTCAAACGGCTGATCCCAATAGGCAAACTCGCAGGTGGCGGCCACCCAGAGTGCCAGTCGATTGTCGTTGCGCACCTGATCAAAGTGATCGGAACGTTTGAACACGCGCTCATGCGTTAACAGGTTGTCATTGCCGTGTCCGATAAAATTGAGGATCAAGGTGCCGCGATTGATCTGTTCCAAAAGCGCCTGACTGGCGGCGGGTTTGGTCACACCGCTGACGCTGGCGGAGGGCACGGCCGGATAATCGACAAGGTAAACTTTTTTCTGATTGAATACCTCGGGGGTATGGAAACGTGACAATTGCTCGCTTTGCCCCATATGCACAAAATCCACCCCTGAGGATTTGCCGTTGGCAATGAGTTCGTCGTCGGCAAGAAAGGTGATGCGGTTCATCCATTCTTCATAGGGCGGATCGGTTTCATAGCTTACGATCTTGTCGACCACGGCCTGGGCTTCGTCCACAGAGGTGACGCACAGCCGCCCGACAGCCATCTGCATGCCCTGTTCCTGGCCGCTCGTATAAGCGAACCAGTCATCCGATACACGAGAGGAGGTCTCAAGAACCCCGTCAATTTCATACGGCGGTATCAGGTTGGGGGTATCGTGTCTGAGTATGTTTTTATAATCAAAGTGACCGTCTCCGAAAAGCAGGACGTATCCGGGCTGGTTCCAGTGCATTTGTGCCCAGGCAAGAAAACGCCGCACAGCTTCGGGATCGGAAATGCCCCACCCGAATTCATTGACAATGGAGGCATATTGGACGACCTCGGTTTCGAGCCGGTCATCCGGGTCCCAGTTTTCACGCAAGCTTTCCAGCTCCAGGGCCTGCTGGTAAAAGTCTTTGTATGTGATAATGATAAAGTCAATATTGCGTTCGCTGCGCAGGTGCTGCACGTCGACAGATTCAATGTTTTCGGGTTCGATTTCCGCATAGTCGTCCGGTGAGAGGGCAAGATAGCGTTTCAGCCTGGTTTCACCGGCATTGTCTGCAAACCGTATGCTTCCGTTTTGAGATTCCGGAATAATCTGCGCCGTGTTCATGTCCGTGACGTCAAAGATGCTGATGTTTTGTTTGTCAAATCCCTCGAGTTCAAAAGCTGCGGTTTGGTTTCCAAGGGGCCCTCTGAAAAAAAGTTTGTTGTCTTTTGCGGTAAAGGTCCTGCCGAATTCAAGTTCGACCCAGTTGACATAGGCAAATGAGGCGTTCGAAGCGGCCACGTAGCTGAGCGTAAAGGTGTTTTCAGCGTCCATCAGGGTGCCCTGTGCGTCATATTCGAGTTCTCTGAGATAGAGCCCGGTTCCGCTGGTTTGCGTGCTGCCGATCGAGTTTCCGTTCATGTAGAACCGGTAGGTTTCATTTTGACCGGATGTTGGAGCGAGGGAGACCCTGGCCTGGGTTGGTTCGCTGTTGAGCGGATTGTGGAGATCAAAGTTGACGGACCAGGAACTCACTTCCCGGGAAAGTTCGCGTCCCAGCCAGATGGTACCCGAGTTGTAAATGTTGTGCCGTTCTTCTTCGATCCAGACCAGATCGCGAAAGGCGGGTTGCGGATCGAGACCCTGTGTGGGCAGCGAGGATTTTTGCTGCATGCGTTTTCCGGTTTGTTTGCCGTAGGTAAGCCAAAAGGCATTGTCATAATCAAAGCGGTGGATGTAATGGAAGAGCCGGTTTTGAACCGAATCGTAAGCAACGCCTTCCAGGGACCGCCCGTAAAAGAGGATATAGTCGTTGTCATCCAGACGCCCGTCTTTAGCGCCGACAATTTTGATGGGATTTTCGATCAGGGTGTCATTGACGGCGTTGACAATGTCCCGGTTGAGCATACGGCCGCCGTTGTTAAACAGCTGCAGAGTGGCGGGATCAATAGATTCAACGGGCACGCCCTTGTCTTTGAGGATTTTGCCGGTGAGTTTGTACATATTTTCCATACCACCGCCGCCGTTGCCGGAGATGGTGATTTTGTACCAGTCGCTGCCATGGAACAGTTGGGTTTGAGCTTTCTCAAGTCTCTGTTGCGGGGTTGCGGCCCAGAGCCTGGCCTGATCGTAATTGATGAGCAGATTGTCGAGTTGTTCGTCATAAGCGGCGGGTTTGGTAGATTGCCCGGTTTGTGGAAAGGTGATAGTCAGAGTGATTCGGTTGTAGCGCCTGAGATTTTGAGTTTTGGGATTGTACTGTAAGAGATAGACTCTGATGGGGACATAGCGTATGGATCGCAGTCTGCGGGTGTCCGGCCTGTTTATCAGGGTGTTGGGCGCGAATTCGGAACGGTTATAGATTTCAGGGTCGGGATTGTAGGACCAACTGACATCCTGGTTATGGACCTCGGAGCGAGGCGCCGGCGCCAATTGAACGGGATCAAGGCGTTGTGATTGCGTGTTTGCGATATTGATGTTGATCTGTCCCTGTGCGGGCACGCCGACGGGAATCACCAGCGACGGGATGTCGGGTGCGCCCGGAGGCTGATCATGTTGGGCTCCGGGAAAAGACAAAGACTGATAGATGGCATTGTCTGTTGTGATTGAATCCATAGACCAGTTTTGGATATTGATTTCAAGCGAGAGCTGCGTCGGAGAGCTGGAAATCACACGGACCGGCTTGACCTGAGCAGC